>NZ_JBNAFR010000001.1:697989-873524 GCF_049800775.1 Dinoroseobacter sp. S375
TCTCTTTTTTTTTCTTTTCCCCTTCTCCCGGGGGGGGGGGGCGCCGGGGCGGGGGCCCCCCCCCCCCAGGACCCCGCCCGCCCCATGAAAGGACCTCTCCATGGCAAGCTATGACGTTATCATCATCGGTTCCGGCCCTGGCGGCTATGTCTGCGCCATCCGTTGCGCGCAGCTCGGCCTGAAAACCGCCTGCGTCGAAGGGCGCGAAACTCTGGGGGGTACCTGCCTGAATGTGGGCTGCATCCCGTCCAAGGCGCTGCTCCATGCCTCCCACCAGCTGCACGAGGCAGAGCATAACTTTGCCAAGATGGGCCTCAAGGTCGCGCCCAAGGTCGACTGGAAACAGATGCTCACCTACAAGGACGATGTGATCGGCCAGAACACCAAGGGCGTCGAATTCCTGTTCAAGAAGAACAAGATCGACTGGCTCAAGGGCTGGGGCTCGATCCCCGAGGCTGGCAAGGTCAAGGTCGGCGACGAGGTCCATGAGGCCAAGCACATCATCATCGCCTCGGGCTCCGAGGCGGCCTCGATCCCGGGCGCCGAGGTGACCATCGACGAGAAGGTCGTCGTGACCTCCACCGGTGCGCTTGAACTGGGCAAGATCCCCAAGCGGATGGTCGTTGTCGGCGGCGGCGTGATCGGGCTGGAGCTCGGATCCGTCTATGCGCGCCTCGGCACCGAAGTGTCGGTCATCGAGTTCATGGATGGCATCACCCCGGGTCAGGACATGGAAGTGGCGCGCCAGTTCCAGAAGATCCTGACCAAGCAGGGGCTGAAATTCATCCTCGGCGCTGCCGTGCAGAAAGTGGCGGCCACCAAGACCAAGGCGACCGTCACCTACAAGATGCGCAAGGATGACAGCGAGGAGAGCCTCGAGGCCGATGTGGTGCTCGTCTCCACAGGTCGCAAGCCCTTTACAGAGGGGCTGGGCCTCGACGCGCTCGGCGTGCAGATGACCGATCGCGGCCAGATCGCCACCGATGGCAGCTACCGCACCAGCGTGGCCGGCATCTATGCGATCGGCGATGTGATCGATGGCCCGATGCTCGCGCACAAGGCCGAGGATGAAGGCATGGCCGTCGCCGAGATGATCGCCGGTCAGCACCCCCACGTGAACTATGATGTCATCCCGGGCGTGATCTACACCCATCCCGAGGTCGGCAGCGTCGGCAAGACCGAAGAGCAGCTCAAAGCCGAGGGCGTAGAGTACAAGGTCGGCAAGTTTTCCTTCATGGGGAACGGGCGGGCCAAGGCGAATTTCGCCGCCGAGGGCTTCGTGAAGCTGCTGGCGGATGCCAAGACGGATCGGATCCTCGGGGCCCATGTGATCGGTCCCATGGCAGGCGATCTGATCCACGAGGTTTGCGTGGCCATGGAATTTGGGGCCGCGGCCGAGGATTTGGCCCGGACCTGCCACGCGCATCCGACCTATTCCGAGGCCATGCGCGAGGCCGCCCTTGCCTGTGGCGACGGGGCGATCCACGCCTGAGCGACGCGCAAACCGACCAAAGACAAAGCCCCGCGCCATGGCGCGGGGCTTTGGATTTCTGGCCTCCGGCGGGGATATTTCCGGACTTAAGTCAGACCGGCTCAAACCGACAGGCAGATATACTTCATCTCGAGATACTCCTCGATCCCATGATGGGAGCCTTCGCGCCCCAGACCAGATTGCTTGATCCCACCAAAGGGCGCGCTCTCGGTCGAGATGATGCCCGTGTTCACGCCGACAATGCCGTATTCCAGTGCTTCGGACACCCGGGTGATCCGACCAACATCGCGGGCGTAGAAATAGCCTGCGAGGCCGAAGATCGTGTCATTGGCCATGGCGATGGCCTCCGCATCGGTCTCGAACCGGAAAAGCGGGGCGACCGGGCCAAAGGTCTCTTCCTGCGCGACCTTCATCTCCTGGGTGACCCCGGTGACCACGGTCGGCGTGAAGAATGTGCCGCCCAGCGGGTGCGGCTCGCCTCCGGTGATCACGTCACCACCCTTGGCACGCAGATCGTCCAGATGGTCCTGCACCTTTTCCACAGCGGGCATGTTGATGAGCGGGCCGATGGTCACCCCTTCCTCAAAGCCATCCCCGACCTGCAGCGCCTCGACCGCCTTGGCGAGTTTCTCGGCGAAGGCGTCATAGACCCCGTCCTGGACATAGATCCGGTTCGCGCAGACGCAGGTCTGCCCCGCATTGCGGAACTTGCAGGCCATGGCGCCCACCACCGCCGCATCCAGATCCGCGTCATCAAACACGATGAACGGCGCGTTGCCGCCCAACTCCATGGAGCATTTCTTGACCTGATCCGCCGCCTGCGCGAGCAGGATCCGCCCGACCTGGGTCGAGCCGGTGAAGGTCAGCTTGCGCACCGTATGGTTCTCGCAGAATTCCTTGCCGATGGCGGCGGAATCGTTGCTCGGCACCACCGCAAAGAGCCCTGCCGGGATGCCCGCGCGCTCTGCTAGCACCGCGAGTGCCAGCGCCGAGAGCGGCGTGTCCTCGGCGGGCTTCGAAATGAACGCACAGCCCGCCGCCAGCGCGGGGGCGGCCTTGCGGGTGATCATCGCCACGGGGAAATTCCAGGGCGTAATGGCACCCACCACCCCTACGGGCTGCTTGATCACCTGGATCCGCGCATCGGGCAGATGGGCCGGGATGGTCTCACCATAGATCCGCTTGGCCTCTTCAGCGAACCACTCGACAAAGGAGGCGCCATAGCCGATCTCGCCCTTGGCCTCGGCCAGGGGCTTGCCCATCTCGGCTGTCAGGATCCGCGCCAGATCCTCGGTGTTCTCGGTGATCAGGTCGAACCAGCGGCGCAGCACGTTGGCGCGGTCCTTGGCGGTGCGCGCGGCCCAAGCCTTTTGCACCGCATCCGCGGCGACGATGGCACGGGCGGTCTCGGCGCGGCCGAGATCAGCCACCTCGGCGATCAGATCGCCCCGGGCCGGGTTGCGCACGGGGAATGTCGCGCCATTGTCGGCCTCGATCCAGTCGCCGCCAATATAGGCGCGCGTTTCCAGCAATGTCGCATCGCTGAGCTGCCCGCGCAGATCAGTCACGGTATCAAGCATTCTGGACCCTCCCTCGTCACTTGTGCCAGACCAAGAGCTAGCCGCGCGACGCGGTAAGGACAAGAGCGAGGAGCAGAGCCGATGGATTGGAACGCCGCTTATGACAATGCCGGGTTCATCCCCGAGGCCGCCGGCTATCTGACCCGCTGGCCGGCGGAGGCGGCGGCGTTTCGGGAGACGGCGCAAGCGCGGCTCGACATCCCCTATGGCGATGAGCCGCGCGAGGCGTTCGACCTTTTCCTGCCCGAGGGGGCGCCCGAGGGGCTCGTGGTGTTCGTCCATGGCGGCTACTGGCGGCGGTTTGACCGGACGGACTGGTCGCATTTCGCCGCCGGCTCCCTCGCGCGGGGTTGGGCCGTGGCCATGCCGAGCTATCCGCTCTGCCCCGAGGTGACGATCCCCGAGATCACGGAGTGCACACGGCGCGCGATCGAGGCTGCAGCGGCCGAGGTTCCGGGGCCGATCCGCCTCACCGGGCATTCGGCGGGCGGGCATCTGGTCGCGCGCATGCCTGCCGCGGGCCTTGCGCCCGAGGTGCTGGCGCGGGTCGCGCGGATCCTGCCGATCTCGCCAGTGAGCGATCTGCGGCCTTTGCTGAAGATCGATCTGGTCGAGACCCTGCGGCTGACACAGGAGAGCGCCGCAGCCGAGAGCCCGCGCCTCGCGCCCGCGCCGGGCATCCCCGTGGATGTCTGGGTCGGGGCCGAGGAGCGCCCGGTGTTTCTCGATCAGGCGCGCTGGTTGGCCGAGGCCTGGAGCGCGCGCCATCACGTCGCCACGGGTCGGCACCATTTCGACGTGATCGATGATCTGCGCGCGCCGGACAGCCCCCTCATGGCCGCGCTATTCGCCTAGTCGCTCTGCTCGATCCAGCAGGGCAGCACATCCTCGGGCGCTGGTCGCGCCGCATGAACGCCCCGGGCAATGGCGCGCGCCAGACAGAGCGAGGCTGCGTGCCCCAGAAGCAACGGGTCGGACATCCGTGTGCCCAGCGAGGCCGCGAAGACCAGATCCCCGTCCATTGGCGTGTGCGAGGGCACAAGCGCACGGGCCATCCCGTCATGGGCCGCCACCGCCATGCGCGTCGCCTGGGCCTGGGACAGCGCGGCATCGGTGGCCACGATGGCGATGGTCGTCGCGGTCCGCGCCACGCCCTTGACCGGCGGCAGGGCGGTCGGATCCGCAGCGCCGGTCCCCAGCCCGCCGAACTCATCCCCGATCTCGAAAGCTGCGGCCCAGAAATGACGGCTGCCGGGGATCGTCGCTGAGCCCAGCGCGTTCACCGCCACCAGCGCCCCGACCGTCGCCCCATTGGGCAGCACCAGCGAGGCCGACCCGAGCCCGCCCTTCAGCGTCGCCGTCAGTGCCCCGGTCCCGGCCCCGACGCTGCCCAAGGCAAACTCCGGCGCAGCGGCCTCCAGCGCCTCGCGCCCGAGCCAGTTATAGGGGTTCATCATCCAGTCCTTGTCGCCGCCATTGAGCAGATCGAACAGGATCGCGGCGGGCACGATCGGCACGCGCTGTCCCCCGACATCGAACCCCCGCCCCTTGGCGCGCAGGGCGTCCGCCACGCCCGAGGCCGCATCGAGCCCGAGGGCCGAACCACCGGACAGGACCAGCGCATCCACCTGCTCCACCGTCTTGTCGGGGGCGAGCAGGTCCGTCTCGCGCGTGCCGGGCGCGCCGCCCATGACATGGACCCCGGCGACGAACGGCGCGGCGGCCGTCACCACCGTGACACCGGATTTCAGCCCGTCATCCTCGGCATTGCCCACCAGAAGTCCCGGAACATCCGTGATCAGGTTGCGCGCGCCCGGGCGCAGGGCCCCCGCACTCATGCCCGCCTCAGGGTGCCTTGGGCAAAGCCCAACGGGGTGAGGCGCGCGCTGCCCGGAAAGACGCCCGCATCGGGCATCAGGAGGACCAGCGTGTCGTCTTCATCCAGCGCCACCAGCAATCGCGTCACCGTCTCGGGTGGAAAGAACCCTTCGAGCCGCTTGCGGATCCCGCGATCCTGCAGCACCTCGATCTGGTCGAAATCGAGATTGGGCGCCTCGTCGAGCAGATGCGCAAAGACCAGCGGCTGGCTCTCGAAGGTGCCGGCAAACACCGCGATATCCGCGGGCAGGTCCTGCGGCGCGCTCATATGCAGCGCCCGCCATCGACTTCCATGGCGACACCCGTGATCATGCTGGCCTCATCCGAGCAGAGGAAGGCCGCCGCATTGCCCAGATCCTCGGGCTGCGAGAACCGGCCCAGCGGGATGGTCGACAGGAACTTGGCGCGCATCTCGGGCGTGTCCTCGCCCATGAAAGAGGCCAGCAACGGCGTCTCCCCGGCCACGGGGTTGAGCGCATTGACCCGGATGCCATGGGGGGCCAGCTCGACCGCCATGGCCTTGGTCGCCGTGATCATCCAGCCCTTGGAGGCGTTGTACCAGTTCAGGTTCGGACGCGGGCTGACCCCGGCGGTTGAGGCGATGTTGAGGATCGCGCCCGCCCCCCGCGCCTTCATGCCGGGCACGAAATGCCGCGCGGTCAGGTAGACGGATTTCGCATTCACCGCCAGCACCCGGTCGAACTCGGCTTCGGTCACCTCTTCCATCGGTTTCGGCAGATGGGTGATGCCCGCATTGTTCACGAAGATATCCGGCGCGGGATGGGCTGCGGCCAGTGCGGCGACACTGGTCCCATCGGCCACGTCCACCTCGGCAGCGATGCCCCCGAATTCCGCAGCCACGTCGCGCGCCGCCTGCAGATTGATATCCGCCACGATCACCGCAGCCCCTTCGGCCGCGAATTTCCGGACGATCCCGGCCCCGAAGCCGGAGCCTCCGCCGGTGACGATTGCGGTTTTTTCGGCCAAACGCATAGTGGTCCCTCCCCTTGGGACCAAGGTGCTCAGGAACCCGCGACCGCGCAAGCCGAAACGCAAAACGGGCGCGCAAATGCACGCCCGTTCGGTGTCGACTGGTCAGCCGTCAGGCGGCAACGGTGCCTTCCACGGCCTGCGCCGCGCGGCCGGAGCCGATGGCGATCCGGCGCGGTTTGAGGGCTTCGGGCACCTCGCGCTTGAGATCGATGTCGAGCATGCCGTTCACGAGGCTCGCCCCGGTCACACGGACATGGTCGGCCAGATGGAAGCGGCGCTCGAAGGCGCGGGTGGCGATGCCACGGTGGAGATAGCTGCGCTCAGCTTCGTCCTCGGGCTTCTTGGCGGTCACGACGAGGGCGTTCTCGCGCACCTCGATGCTCAGATCCTCTTCGCCGAAGCCCGCGGCCGCGATCGAGATGCGATAGGCATCCGCGTCGGTCTTTTCGATGTTGAACGGGGGGTAGCTCGGCTGGTTGCCGGCATCAGTCCGCATGACCCGGTCCACAAGATCGGCGAAGTGGTCAAAGCCGACGGTGGCGCGGTAGAGCGGGGACATATCAATAGATCGCATGGTCATCCTCCTGGAGCGATGTGCGTGGTTCAGGCCCCCCATCCGGGGCGACCCTGGTTGAAATACCGGACCCGTTTGGCGTCCGATGACATTGATCTGGGGATGTGGATTTGGGCTTTCAAGAGGGGTGCTGCGCCTCAAGGACGCAGAAATTTCGCCCCCGCCCCCTGCATGGCGCGGTCCCGCGTCAGGGTGCGGACCTTGGGGGCCTCGCGCTTGAAGACCCCGTCGGTCTCGGCCAGATGACCGCGCAGATCCTCGACCGCCGTCTCGACCTTGACCGCCAGGGCCACACGCTCCTGCTTGTAGAGCGATTTGGCCGAGATCACCGAAACCACCCGTGGCACCCCATTGAGCCAGGCCAGCACCGGTGCTCCGGAGGAGCCGAAATCCACATCGCAGGACAGGACCTGCACCGTATCCTCGCGCTCCAGCACACGGCAGGACGACTGCAGCGAGGGCACCTCCTCCCGGTCGCGGGCATAGGAGACCAGCGCCACCTCGTTGAGCCAGCGCGGGGTCTGGTCCACCACCAGCGGCGTGATGTTGGACTGCCGGATCGGCTGGGCCAGTTCCAGGATCGCCAGATCCGTGGCCACCCGGTGCAGGGTATCCGGCTCGCCGAAGATGTAATCGGGATGCACCGCCGCGCGGCGGATGCTGCGATAGGCCGCCGCCCGACCATTGCGTAGCCCGGGCTTGAAGGTGATGTCCTGCGCCCGCACCCGCTCACCGCTCTGCTTGTCATAGAGGCAATGGGCCGCCGTCAGCACGAGATCCATGCTCACCAGCGTGCCGGTGCAAAACCCCGTCCCGCCGATATCGAGCCGCCCGACCGCCTGATAGGCGCGCACGGCATCCGCCGTCTCCAGCGCCTCGAGCGGTTCGTCGGCCCGGGCGGTCCCGCCCAGAGCCACCAACAGGGCCAGACCACAGGCCTTCAGAAATGATGCCACACCAAACTCCGTCCTCGACCGACACAGGGTGGGCCCACCCTAATGCCGGTTTGGGGCGGAATTCAGGCAGCCTCCGCCGCGGTCAGGGCCCGCGGCTTGGGCCCCCCGGTCGCCCAATCGATCAGCTCGACCGTATGCACGATCGGGACCTGCGTGCCAGAGCCGATCTGCATCATGCAGCCGATATTGCCCGCGGCGATCAGATCCGGCGCCTTGGCCTCGAGCGTCTCGACCTTGCGCGCCTTGAGCTGGCCCGAAATCTCGGGCTGCATCAGGTTATAGGTCCCCGCCGAGCCACAACAGAGATGGCTGTTCTCCGGCTCGACCACCTTGAACCCGACCCGGCGCAGCAGGTCCTTGGGATAGGTCTTGATCTGCTGGCCATGCTGCAGTGAACAGGCCGCGTGATACGCAACCGTCAGCCCCTGGCTGAATTTCTCATGCTCGGGCACCTCGAGACTGATCAGAACCTCGGAGATGTCCTTGGCGATCCCGGCGACGGCCTCGGCTTCGGCAGCCAGCGGTTCATTGCGGAACATATGCCCGTAATCCTTGACCGTGGTGCCACAGCCCGAGGTGTTGATGACAATCGCATCGAGCCCCTCGCCCTGCATCTCGCGGTGCCAGGCCCGGATGTTATGGGCCGCCGTGGCATGGCTCTCGGCGGTCTTGCCCATATGGTGGGTGAGCGCCCCGCAGCAACCCTGACCCTCGGCGATCACCACCTCGCAGCCCAGCCGCCGCAGCACCCGGATGGTGGCATCGTTGATGTCGGTGTTCAGCGCCTTCTGGGCACAGCCCGTCATCAGCGCGACGCGCTTCTTGCGCGGCCCGATGGCCGGAAAGACCTGCGGGTCATCGTTGCTGCTGACCGGCGGGATGGTCTTGGGCGCCATCTCCAGCATGGCGCGCAACCGGGCATCGGGAACAAACCGCTTGAAGGGTTTGGCGATCTTCGCGCCCAGCATCGCCACCCGGAACCGCATCGGATAGGGCAGGATCCGCGCCAGGGTCCAGCGCAGGACGCGCTCGGTCAGGGGCCGCTTGTAGGTTTCTTCGATATACTCGCGCGCATGATCCACCAGATGCATGTAATTCACCCCCGAAGGGCAGGTGGTCATGCAGGCCAGACAGCTCAGACAGCGATCCACATGCTTGACGGTCTTCTCATCCGCCGGGCGCCCGGTCTCGAGCATGTCCTTGATCAGATAGATCCGCCCGCGCGGACTGTCGAGCTCATCGCCCAGCACCTGATAGGTCGGGCAGGTCGCCGTACAGAACCCGCAATGGACGCAATTGCGCAGGATGCCGTTGGAATGGGCCGTGGCCGGATCCTCGAGTTGCTCGGGGGTGAAATTGGTTTGCATGGTGCTTTCCCTGCTCTGCGGTCAGGCCATCAGGCCGGGGTTGAGGAGGCCCTTGGGGTCGAATTGCGCCCGCAGGCGGGTCTGGATCGCCGCAAGCGGGGCCGGTTCGGGCTGGAACACGGGCCGTGCCGCCCGGGTCTCCTCCCGGGCCCGGATCAGGGTCGCATGACCGTGGAACGGCTCCGCCCGAGCCGCAAGCTTGGCGCGCAGGTCGAGCCCGTCCGGCACCCGCGCCCAGATCAGCCCCCCTCCCCAGTCGTAGTAGACCGCTCCGCCAAGACCCGAGATCAGCGTACCCAGCGCCGGCCCGTCCGAAGGCTTGACCGAGATCCGCCAGATATCGCCCTCGGACCCGCTGAGCGGGGCGACGTCCCGCACAGCCTGCCAGAGCGCCGGTCCATCGCCCGACAGAGTAACCTCGCCATAACTCCCCAACAGCGCGCGCAGCTTGTCGCTGCGATAGCGCACCGAGGCTTCGAACCCCTCGATCCGCACGCAGGTTTCCGGCCCCGACGCCCCGGCAGGCAGATGCGCCGCGCCGGTCACCTCGTAAGGCGCGCCCAGCGCTGCCGACAAGGCCGCGACGGCGGCCGCGTCGGACAGGCCATGCACCACCAGCGTCGCCTCGGTCTCGGGCTGGGGCAGCACCTTGAAGCTCACCTCGGTCAACACCCCGAGCGTGCCATAGCTGCCCGCCATGAGCTTCACGAGATCATAGCCCGTGACATTCTTCATGACGCGCCCGCCATTCTTGATGACCTCGCCCTCGCCCGAGACAAAGCGCACCCCGATCAGGCTGTCGCGACAGGCTCCGGCCTGGATGCGGCGCGGGCCAGAGATATTTCCGGCCACTACGCCACCAATCGTCGGCGCGCCCTCTTGTCCAAAAAGCCCCCGGTGATCCATGGGCTCAAAAGGCAGGCGCTGACGCTCTGCCGCCAAAGCCGCCTCGATCTCGGCCACCGGCGTGCCCGCCTGCGCCACGACCGTCAGCGCGCCCGGCTCATAAAGCCCGATCCCCGACAGCGCGGCAGTGGACAGAACCTCCCCCGCCACGGGTTTCCCGATGGGTCGTGTCCCGCCCCCGCGCACGCGCAAGGGTGCCTCTGCAGCCGCAATCATTCCGGCCAATTCGGCCTCGCTCGTCGGTGCCAGCATGGGCCCGCCCCCTCATTGTTCTTGAAATACTCCGGGGTGAGGCGCGCATGCGCCGAGGGGCAGCGCCCCTTCCCCCTGCGGATCTCAGGCTGCGGCGTCCGGCTTCATGCGCCGCGCCTCGGTCACGTCCAGCGGAAACACCTTGGACGGGTTCAGCAACCAGGCCGGGTCGAACACGTCCTTGACCCGCAGCTGCATCTCCATATCCGAGCCGGTGAACTGGGTGTTCATCAGATCGCGCTTCTCGATCCCGACCCCGTGCTCCCCGGTCAGACAGCCGCCCACCTCGACGCAGAGCTTCAGGATCTCGGCCCCAAACGCCTCGCAGAGCTCCAGATCCCCCTCCTTGTTCGCATCAAAGAGGATCAGCGGATGCATGTTCCCATCCCCCGCATGAAACACATTGCCGACCTTCAGCCCGAACTCCTCGGACATCTCGCCGATCCGACGCAGCACGTAAGGCAGCTCCGAGACCGGGATGGTCCCGTCGAGGCACATGTAGTCATTGAGCTGCCCGATCGCGCCAAAGGCCGATTTCCGCCCCAGCCAGATCTTGGCGCTCTCTTCGGGCGACTGGCTCTGACGCAACTCCACCGGGTTATGCTTGCGCGCGATCTGCAGGATGACGCCCAACTGCTCATCGATCTCCGCCTGCGAGCCCTCGACCTCGACGATCAACAGCGCCTCGCAATCGGGATAGCCCGCCTTGGCGAAGTTTTCTGACGTCTCGATGCAGAGCTTGTCCATGAACTCGATCGCCACGGGCAAGACGCCCGCCTTGATGATGTCGGCGACACAGGCCCCGGCCACCTCGTTATCGTCAAAAGCGATCAGCGCCGGGCGCGCGCCCTCGGGCTTGCGCAGGATCCGCAGGGTCGCCTCGGTGACAACCCCCAGCTGCCCTTCGGAGCCGCAGATCACCCCCAGCAGGTCGAGCCCGCCCGCATCCAGATGCGCGCCGCCAATCTCGACCACGGTGCCATCCATCAGGACCATGGTCACACCCAGCAGGTTGTTCGTCGTCACCCCGTATTTCAGGCAATGGGCCCCGCCGGAATTCATGGCGATATTGCCCGCAATCGCACAGGCCAGCTGCGAGGACGGATCGGGCGCATAGAAGAAATCCTTTTCCTCGACGGCCCCGGTCACGCTCAGATTGGTGCGCCCGGATTGCACGCGGATGATCCGGTTCTCGTAATCGGTCTCGAGAACCTGGTTCAGCTTGGCCACCCCGAGGATCACGCTATCTGCCGTGGGCAGCGCACCGCCCGCCAGCGAGGTGCCCGAGCCGCGCGGCACGACGGGCACGCCCTCCGCATGGCAGATCTTGAGCACGGCAGCCACCTCCTCGGTCGTGGCAGGCAGAACGGCCGCGAGGGGCGGGCATTTATAAGCGGTGAGCGCGTCGCATTCATAAGCGCGCGTCTCATGGGGCTCGTGGATGACGGCGTCGGTCGGCAGAACCTCCTGCAAGAGCGCGACGATCCGGCTCTTCTTGGCCAGCACAGCCGCATCCGGCGTTGGCATCTCCATCAGATTTCCTCCTGATCCACGGGGCTCGCGCCCAATTGGTAATAATTTATAACCAATTTCCGCGATCCGGCAAGGTGTTTCTCATCTGATGCCCCAAAACGCAAACCGCGCGGAGGGGACCCCGCGCGGCTCGGTTCTCGTGATCCCCGCGGCACGCGCGCCGCGGGACAATCAATTTAAGGACTTACTCGGCTGTGGCCGCCTCGACCAGACCGCTGAGCATGGCGCTCATCCCGGCCTGGGCTTTCGCGGGCATCTCGAGCCCATGGCGCGCCATCACCGTCTCGGCCAGCCATTCACCGGAGTTATAGGCCACAAAGACCTCCCCTTCGCCGGTTTCATAGACAAGAGCGCGCAGGGGCAGATCGATGGCCAGCGTCGGCGCCTTCAGGAACATCGGCGTGCCCGCCTTGGGCACCCCGAAATAGAGAACCGTCGCCGCAGGCATCTGCAGATCAACGCCCGCTGCGGCCGCCTGATGGTCGATCTTGGCCAGCAGGGTCAGGTTCCGCGTCGCCATTTCGGCTTCGAGCTTGGCGATGGTCTCGGCGGCGGAATGGGCGCTCGGAACGGTGACGGGCGCGATGTCATCGGCCAGGGCGGGCCCGCCGAACCAGGCAAGGCAGAGGATCACGAGGGCGCGAATGGTCATGGGTCAGGTCTCCTTCAGGACTGTCTCTGAACCGACGCTATCGGCTCGGGCCCAGCGGCCACAACGGCCCCCACCGGAACGTGATCCAGCGTGGGCGAGCCCTTGCCGATGCGGCGTCTTTCCCATGAAAAAGGGGCACGTGTCGCCACGCGCCCCGGTCCTGAAAATGTCTTGTGGGTTAATGCGCCATTCCGATCGAGAGGAACAAGGTCTCGCCCGAATGGTCATCCACACCGTCATTGTCGGTGGAGATGAAAATCTCGCCCGCCTGCGTGATGGCCAGCCCCTCGACCTTGTCGAGCACATAGCCCCCCGTCGCGGTCAGATCCGGAAGCAGGTCGCGGACCAGCTCCTTGGATACGGTGGGGATGTCATCCCCGCCGAGCTTGCCGGGCACCATTTCGGCCACAGGCACCCGGTAAACCTTCTTGGTCACGGCCGCGCGCCCATGCTGGTTGTCGCGCTCGACGATGTAGACGTGATCGCCATGGGCGGTGATCTCGGACAGACCGACCCAACCCTCCGCCGGTGCCGCCTTGGGATAGAGCACCGCGCCCCAGTCGCCGGTTTCGAGATTGTAGGACACGAGCTTCACGTGATGCTCGGGATCATCCCGCCACTCGCGCTGCACCGCCATCCAGAGCGTCTCTCCAATCTTGGTGATCCCCTCGAAGCCAAAGCGCCGCTCCACCGCCATCAGTTCGGGCGGCAGGCCGATCTCGGCCTCGATCTCGCCATCCGCGCCGATGTGATAGAGCGCATGGGGCGTGACCCGGTCCGTGCGCCCTTCGGAGGCCACCCAGAACCCGCCTTCGCCATCCAGCGTGATGCCCTCCAGGTCCAGCTTCTGCGCCGGACGGCCCTTGCGCGTCACGGGCAGGGCCGAGGTGATCCGCGCCGGCGTGGTCGAGGCGTCGATGGTGTAGATGGTCGGCTGATAGCTGTAGAAGCTGTCATTCACCGCATAGATCGTGCTGCCTTCACCCGCGACCATGCCCGAAAGCGCGCCCCAACCGATCAGCTCATCCGCGCCAGCAGAGGTCAGATGCGGATAGGACGCGGGTGCGTCGGAATACTGGTAGAGCATCACATGGGCCCGGGCCGCCCCATCCTCGAGCCCGTCATACTCGTTCGCCGTCGCCAGCAGGCCGCGCGACGGGATCGCCACCGCGCCCTCGGGCGAGATCCCCGACGGCAAAAGCTGCGCCAGCACCGGCGCGGTCGGATCCGTCACGTCATAGACGCCCACGACCGAGGCCCGCTCGGCCATCACGAACACATAGGGCGTGCCGTCAAAGCTGCCGAACTCCATCCCCTCGGGCTCCACGCCCTTGGCGTCCGAACGCTTGTCCGGGTAATGGCCGATCTGCACGATGGCATGCTCAAGGGTCGCCCCGGTCTCGAAGAGCTCGGTACCGTCCTTGGCAAAGATCGTCATGCCGCGTGCGCCGCCATCCATGTCGCCTTCATTGGCGATGGCGAAATGGGTGGCGTCGATCCACTGGATCCCGTCCGGCTCGCGCAGACGGCCCGGCTGGCGCTCGGTGAAGATCAGCGCGCCGCGCTCGTCGGTGGTGTCAATCCTCTCAAGATCCACAGCCCCCGCCGAGAAATGCGACAGGATAGACCCATCGCGCGCCACCACGGCGATATGGTTGTTCTCCTGCAGGGTCACGACCGTCTCGCCTAGGCTGTTGATGTCGACGAACTCTGGCTCGGGATCCTCCCCGGCGATCTCCGCCAACCCGGTCAGGTCCGCACGGATCAGGCTGTCGCAATCAAGGCTGCCCTCCACCACATCGATCATCACCAGATCGCCCGCGGGCATCTGCGGCACGCGTCCGTCGCCCAGATCCTCGTCGCGCTCATTCTCGATCGCGATAGAGATGAAAGACCCGTCCGGCGCCTTGGCCGTGCTGTCGGGCTGCCCGCCCAGATCGCAGCGGGCAATCTCGGTCATGGTGGTCAGGTCGATGGCCTTCACCAGCCCCGAGGGCGCCGTATAGCTCTCGGAGGTGTTGATCCCCACGAACGCCGTGCTCCCGATGATCGAGACGGCGGTAGGCTCCCCGTCCATCGCCATGGTGCCCAGCGGTCTGGGGTTGGAAGGATCCGTGATATCGATTGCGCCGATCACCCCGGCGGGGCTGTCCGTATAGACCAGCGTCATGCCATCGGCGGTGGCATCGATGATCTCGGCAGAGGTTTCCTTCGGCACATCGCCGTCAAAATTCTCGGTGACCGGAAAGGACGCGATGCGGTTGAAATTCATATCGGCAGAGGCGGCACCTGCGACCAGGGCGAGGGCGGCGCTGCTCAGAAGACCAGTTTTTGTCATGACATTCCCCAAGGTTTGCGCCCCCGGGCATGCAACAGCTGTGTAACAGCCCCGCGTCAAAGCCATGTCACTTCTGTAAAAGCCGCACTGGCGCAGAAGTGACTGCCGCCGCACCACGCCTTGTGCAAAACTGGCGCGACGGGCAAAGGAGCACCCCATGACACGACATCCCCTTCGCGCGGCCCTCCTCGCTGCCGGCCTGAGCCTTGCAAGCGGCGCAGCACTTGCCAGCCCCTCGGTGATCGAGCGGGTGGAGGCGCAGCGCTCCGGCGACAGCTATCGGATCTCGGTCACTCTCAGCCATGCGGATACGGGCTGGGACCACTATGCCGATGGATGGGAGGTCCAGACCCCCGATGGCACGGTGATCGGCACCCGTGTCCTCTATCACCCCCATGTCAATGAACAGCCCTTCACCCGCAGCCTCAGCGGCGTGATCGTCCCGCCCGGCGTGACCGAACTTGTGATCCGCGCGCGCTGCAATGTGGACGGCTATACCGGCACGCCCTACCGGTTGCGCCTCACCAACTAGGGCCCCGCGCGGATCCGCGCGACGCCCGTTTCATTGTTCCAAAAATACTCACGGCGCGCGATCTGCCAGCCATGACCGCCGCAGGCAGCAGCGCTCAGCCCGGCGTGCTGCGCCGCCCTTCGCGCAGCCAGGCCGCAATGGTCAGAAGCGCCACCAGCGCGAGGAACAGCCAGGCCGCGATCAGCGGGCTGATCCGCAGATCCGTGGTCAGGGCCGCCTCGCGCGGGGTCAGGCCGATCCAGCCGCGCCCGGCCGCGTTGCGCCCCTCGCCCACATCCCGCAGGCGCGGCACGCCATTCTCCAGCGTCAGCACCCCGCCCCGCGTGGCAATCACCGCCGGGGCGAGCTTGTCGCCGCTGGCAAGGGTCTCTTCGAACTCGCGCGGCGCGGCGGGCCCGAGCGCCACAACGGCCTCCAGATCGCCCTCCGCAAGCCGATAGAGCCCCGGCTCCGCACCGGTGAATTCCGCGCTCCAGCGGCCGGGGGCGATCTCGGTCAGCGGCACCACGGTTTCCACCCCATCGGGGCCGACAATCGTCACCTCGCGCTCCCCATCAGTGAGCGCACGGCGCGTGATCGTCATGGTCTGCCCCTCGGCGGTCGCGGTCAACGCGTCCTCCTCAAGCTCGGGCTCTTTCATCATCCAATGGGCCAGACGGCGCAGCAATTCGAGCTGCGGCCCGCCCCCCTCATAGCCCCGCGACCAGAGCCAGGCGTGATCCGAGGCCAGCAGCGCCACGCGCCCCTCGCCCACGCGGTCCAGCAACAGTAATGGCCGGTCCCCGGGACCGGTCATCACCACATCGCCCGCCATGGGCTCCACCTCGATCAGGCGGAACCAGCGGCCCCAGGGGGTCTCCCCCTCTGCCAGGTCCGCGGGCGCGAGCCCCGCCGTCACCGGATGCCGGTCGCCCACATCGCTGATCGCGGGGGTGAAGCCCTCTTCGATGACCTGCGCCGTAGGCTCTCCGGGCAGGATATCGGCCAGCGGCGAGCGGTAGATCGAATTGGCAGACGCAAAATCAGGCCCCGCCGCCACCAGAACCGCCCCGCCGGATTCCACATATTGCGCGATATTGGCGAGATAGATCTGCGGCAGGATTCCGCGCCGCCGATACCGGTCGAAGATGATCAGGTCGAAATCATCGATCTTCTCGAGAAAGAGCTCGCGGGTCGGAAAAGCAATCAGCGACAGTTCCGAGACCGGCACGCCATCCTGCTTTTCAGGCGGGCGCAGGATCGTGAAATGCACCAGATCCACCGCCGAATCCGACTTCAGAAGGTTGCGCCATGTCCGCTCGCCCGCATGGGGCTCGCCCGAGACCAGCAGCACCCGCAGCCGGTCGCGCACGCCGTTGATCTGCACCACGGCCGCGTTGTTGCGGTCGGTCAGCTCGCCCTCCGCCTCGGGCACCGAGAGCTGCACGACATTCATCCCGCCATGCTCCAGCATCAGCGGCACGGTGATGTCGCGCCCCACCGGCACGTCCACGGCAAAGCCCTCGCCGCCATCGATTGCAATCTGCAACGAGACCTGCCCCCGGGCGGCTTGCGGGACATCGCCCTGATCCTCGATGCTGAGCGTCAGCTCCACCTCTTCGCCCAAGATTCCGAAGGCAGGTGCGGTCTTGACCACGAGGCGGCGATCCCAATCGCCCTCCCGCCCGGTCAGCAGCAGGTGCAGCGGCGCCGGCAGGGTCGGCATCGGGCCCAGATCATGGACCTGCCCGTCGCTGAGAAGGATCGTCCCCGCCAGTCGCGCCTGAGGGATTTCCGTCAGCGCCTCGGTCAACGCACCGGTCAGCAGCGTGCCCGCATTGCCCGGCCCGTCGCCCACGCGCACCACTCGCAGCTCGGTGTTGGAGCGCGCCTCGATTTCCGCCGAGAGCTCGGCCAGCGCCGCCTCGGTCTGCTCCGCCCGGTTCGAGATCCGCTGGCTGGCCGTGTCATCCACCACCACCAGCACGATATCCGTCAGCGGGCTGCGATCCTCCTCCTGCAGGGACGGGTTGGCGAGCGCCACAAGCAGGGCAGCCGCCGCTAGCCCCCGGATCCACGCGCCCAACAGGCCGCGCGCCCCGGCAAAGAGGAGCAGGCCCGCCATGAGCACCGTCAGCACCGCCAGCGCGACCCAAGGCAGGTAGGGGTCGAAGATCACAGTCCCCGTGGTCATTGGCCGAGCCTTTCCAGCAGAGCAGGCACATGGACCTGATCGGATTTATAGTTCCCGGTCAGCACATGCATGATCAGGTTCACGCCAAACCGATAGGCCAGCTCGCGCTGCTGACGCCCCGAGAAGCCGCGCCCGATGGGCACCATGGCGCGCCCGTTTTCATCCGTGGCCCAGGCCGCCGCCCAGTCATTGCCGCCGATCACCACCGGGGTCACACCGTCATTGAGGTTGCGGAAGGGCATCCCCTCGACCTGCTCGGCATCCGGCGGGGCTGCCTCGACCCAAAGGGTCCGCCCCTGATGGCGCCCCGGGAAATCCTGCAGCAGGTAGAAGGTCCGCGTCAGCACATGATCCGCCGGCAGCGGCTCCAGCGGGGGCACATCCAGAGGGGCCGCGAGCGCGCGCAGAGTGCGCATGCCCTGACTGTCATTCCCGAAGCGCGAGACATCCGCATCGCGCGTGTCGAACAGGATCATGCCGCCACCGCGCAGATACCGGTTCAGCTTGGCATAGGCCTCGGCAGAGGGCAGCGGCTGACGGTCGGTCACGGGCCAGTAGAGGAACGGGAAGAAGGCGAGCTCATCGGTTTCGAGATCCACGGTGATCGGCTCGGCGGGTTCGATCGAGGTGCGCTGGGTCAGCACACGCGACAGACCGCGCAACCCGGCCAGCGCCGTGGCGTCGAGCTGGGTATCGCCTGTCCGCACATGGGCAAGGACAACTGCGCTCGTGGCCTCGAGGGCCAGCACGTCATCCGGGACGCCCTGAGCCTGCCCTGGCGCCGGGGTCATGGCCAGCAGGGCCGCAAGGATTAGCGCCGCGGGGGCCGCGCGGTGGCTCTGGCGCAAACGGCCCGAGAGCCAGAGCGCGGCCAGAATATCCAGCGCCAGCAGCATGAGCGCCGCCGTCAGAAGCCACCCGGCCAGCGGCTGATCCTGCTGCGCCTCCATGCCCTCGACCGTGATCGAGGCGGGCCAGACCGCCGGGGCCAGCGCGGCCTCCGGACCCAGAACATTGCGCGCCAGACGGCGGTCGCCGCCCGCATAAAGCCCCGGGGGCACATCCGCGCTGAGCGGGGCCTCGGCGAGGTCTTCGCCCGGAATGCCCGCAAGCTGCCCGGCATCCTCCAGCGTGCCATAGGGCCCGAGCACCTGCTCGGCGACCCATGTGGTGCCCGAAAGCGCCTCGGCGGTCAGCGCTGCGGGGCGCGACGACACGGCCAGACGCTCCAGCATCTGCACGAAAAGCCCCGAGAGCGGCAGGCTCGACCATTCCGCATTCGCGGTCACATGGATCAGCACCACCTGGCCCTGTCCCAAAGCCTTGCGCGTGACCAGCGGCGTGCCATCGGTCAGCGCCGCGATCACCCGGTCCGGCAAGCTGGGGTCCGGCTGGGCCATGACCTGTGCGGTGACGGTGACATCCTCGGGCAGAGGCAGACCAAAGAAGGGGGAGGTTTCCGCAAAGGGCCGCAGGGATTTCGGCTCGCCCCAGCTCATGGCGCCGCCGACCGAGCGTCCGCCCGCGCGCAAGCGCACGGGCATCAGCGGATCCTCGGAGGTGCGCGAAACATCCGACGCGGCCAATCGCGGCCCGGCAAAGCGCAGCAGCAGCCCCCCGTTTTCAACCCATGCCTCAAGGCCCTCGGCCTCGCTCGGCGCGAGCTGGGCTACATCGGCCAGAATGATCACATCCGGGTTGGCGGGCAGCGCATCGACCAGCGGCACCTCAAGGATATCCGCCGTAGGCGTGAGCGCCCGGCGCAGGTAGTGCAGCGGCGTGAGCAGCTCCAGCCCCTCGCGGTCATCCCGACCGGAGAAGAGCGCGATCTCACGGCGGCGCAGGGCGTCATCGGCAAGGCTGACCGCGCCCGCCGTGGTCTGGCCGGGGATCTCGAAGCGGGTGATGCGGTTGCGCAGCTCCGGCGGCAGGTCGAAGGCGGCCTCGGCGGATGTAGCACCCGCCTCAAAAGTGATCTCGGAACGGCCCAATTCCCGCGTGATCCCGTTGGGCCCGGGGCCACGGGCGATCACCGTCAGCGCACGCTCGCCCGCAGCCGGGCTGCGCAGAACCTGCGCCGTGACATCGCCATCGCTGATCTGTGCCGGGGTCAGGCCGAACACGGCACGCGGGCTTTCGAACACCCGCACGGTGCCGCGCGCCTCCAAAGCGGCGAGCACATCTGCGCGCCCCTCCCAGTCGAGCCCGTCGGACATCCAGAAGGTGTCGAACGCCCCCTCGACCGCCGCGAGCCAGTCCAGAACCTCCGCGCCGTGGACCGGCCAGGGTTGCGGCTGCACGCCTGGCAGGCGCGCGCGTTCGGCTTCGGGGGCACCGAAGGCGATCTCCGCAGGTGGCAGGTCGGTCAGTGTCACCAGTGCCACCGGGCGTCCGTCGCGGGCCGCTTCGGACAAAAGCGCCTCGAGCCGGTCCTGCCGCGCGGACCAGTCCCGCGCCGAAGCCCAGCTCGCATCCGCCGCGATGAGCAGCGGGCCGTTGCCCGGTGTGCGCTCATCCGGGTTCAGGATCGGCCCGGCAAAGCCGAGGATCATCGCCGCCACCGCCAGCGCCCGCAGCAAGAGCAGCCACCAAGGCGTCTTGTCGGTCTCGCTCTCGGGGTCGTTCAGCCCCAGCAGCAGCGCGACGCCCGGAAACCGCCGCGTGATCGGCGCCGGGGGCACCGCCCGCAGGATCAACCACAGGATCGGCAGCGCCAGCAGAAGCAGCAACAGCCCGGGAGAGGCAAAGGCGATGGGTCCGAGGGAAAACATCAGCGCACCTGCTCCAACGCGTGATAGAGCCAGAGAAGCGGGTCCTCGGGCGGGTGGTCCGTATGGTGAATGTCGAGCCGCCAGCCCGTACGCCGGGCCAGCATATGCAGCCAGTCCTTGCGCTCGGCCAGCCGTTCCAGATAGGCCTCGCGCAGGCCTTTGGCCTTCAGCGTCTCGAACCGGATCGCGCCCGACATGCTCTCGAAGACGGTGCGCCCGTCATAGGGAAACGCCTCTTCATCCGGGTCGAGAACCATCACCAGCGCGCCCTTGACGCCCCGGTCGGCCGCCGTGGTCAGGGCCTTTTCGATCGGCGCGGTCTCGCCCAGAAAATCCGACAGGAACGCCGCCCTCGCGCCCGAGGGCATCACGCGGGGCACCGGCACGCCGTAATCCTCGGGATCCTTGGGATCCATAAGCGCGGCCGCCAGCCGGATAAGCTGAGTGTTCCCGGCCTTGGGCGGCTCCGGCAGGGTCATCAGACCCACGCGCTCACCCGCGCGCACCGCGAGGATCGCCAGCGCCATGCCAATGGTCTGGGCCCGGCGCAGTTTCGAGGGGCGATTGCGCCCGCCGGTAAAGCCCATGGATTGCGCATCATCGACCCAGAGCATCAGGCTCTGCGCCGCCTGCCATTCCTTTTCGCGCACGAAGGGGCTGTCGGCCCGCGCCGAGCGGCGCCAGTCGATGGCGCGCACGCCGTCTCCGGCCTCGGCAGGGCGGTATTGCCAGAACTCATCGCCCATACCTGCCCGTTTACGCCCGTGATTGCCGAGCATGATCGAGGCCGCCAGATGCTCTGCCGCCACCATGAGCGGTGGCAGGCTGCCCGAGACGGTCTCGGAGCGGTGGCGCAGGCTGTCAGGAGTGTGGAGCGCCTCGGAAAATCCGGATCGGCTCACGCGGCCTGCTCAATCCGGGTGACCCCGTGGGTGACGCTGTCGATCACCTCTTCGAGCACCACGCCCTCGGCGCGTGCCGCAAAGCTGAGCGCCATGCGGTGGGACAGGATCGGACGCGCCAGAGCCGCCACATCCTCGGCAGAGGGTGCAAGCCGGCCATCCAGCAGGGCGCGCGCCCGAACGCAGAGCATGAGCGATTGCGCAGCCCGGGGGCCCGGCCCCCAAGAGACCGAGCGTGACACGGCGTCATGGGCTTCGGGTTCATTCGGGCGGCAGGCCCGCACCAGATCGAGGATCATCTCGACCACCGCATCGCCCACGGGCATGCGCCGGACGACGTCCTGGGCGTGGATCAACTCAGGCCCGGTGAAGACCGGATGGGCCTTGGCGCTTTCCGAGCCGGTGGTCGCCATCAGGATCCCCTTTTCCGTCTCGCGATCCGGATAGTCCACATCGATCCGCAAGAGGAACCGGTCGAGCTGCGCCTCTGGCAGGGGGTAGGTCCCCTCCTGCTCGATCGGGTTCTGCGTGGCGAGCACATGGAACGGCGCGGGCAGCGGGCGTTCCTCACCCGCGATGCTCACATGCTTCTCCTGCATCGCCTGCAACAGCGCGGACTGGGTCCGCGGCGAGGCGCGGTTGATCTCGTCGGCCATCAGCAACTGGCAAAAGATCGGCCCCTCAAGAAACCGGAAGGAGCGCGCGCCATCGGCCGCCGTCTCCAGCACTTCGGAGCCGAGAATATCCGCAGGCATCAGGTCGGGCGTGAACTGCACCCGGTTGGCGCTCAGCCCCATCACCGTGCTCAGCGTGTCCACCAGCAGGGTCTTGCCCAGTCCCGGCAGGCCCATCAACAGAGCATGTCCACCCGACAACATTGCATTGAGGGACAAGTCCACAACCGTGGGTTGTCCGATGATCTGGGTCGCGATGCTGGCCTTGGCCTCGGCGAGTTTTTCACCCAGCGTCTCGATATCTTTCACCAGGGTGTCTGCGTCAGACATGTCCGCTCCTTGCCGTTGCCTTATATAGTCTCATTAAAGGGAAGTATGGCCCGTCTGACAAATGGCAAAAACTATGAGCGCACAAAACATCGTGACCCCGACCGCGGATGACCTCGCCGTCTCGGCTCAGGCCGCCTCGAAACAGGGGCCGCCGCCCGTGCATCTGTGGAACCCGCCCTTCTGCGGCAACCTGGATATCCACATCGCCCGGGATGGCAGCTGGTCCTATCAGGGCTCGCCGATCAGCCGGGCGCCGCTGGTGCGGCTCTTCTCGTCGATCCTGAAGCTGGAAGACGGCAAATACTATCTCGTCACCCCGGTCGAGAAAGTCGGGATCACGGTCGAGGACGCGCCCTTCGTGGCCACGGATTTCGAGGTCAGCGAGGAAGACGGCGCACAGGTGCTGACCTTCACCACCCAAGTGGGCGATACCAGCCGCGCCGGGGTCGAGAACCCGATCCGCGTCTCCCGCGACCCGGAGACGGGCGAGCCGGCGCCCTATATCCATATCCGCCGCGGGCTCGAGGCGCTGATCGACCGCAAGAGCTTCTATAGATTGGTGGAATTGGGCGAAACCGCCGAGATCGAAGGCACCGAATGGTTCGGTCTGCGCTCAGAGGGTGTGTTTTTCCCCATGATCCCGGCGGCGGAGTTGCAGGGCGTCTGACGCGCCCTGCCCTGTGGTGTCAGGCCGCGCGACGGCGGCTCAGGCCGAGCCCGCCCAGCGCGCAGAGCAGCAAGAGCCCGCTCATCGGCAAGGGGATGACCGCCGGTTGCGGCAACCCGCTCAGACTGCGCGTGGTGTCGCCGAAGCTGTCGATCTCGATCACGACCTCGCCCTCCCCCATCAGGTCGAAGGTATCCGCATCCGTCTTGAACAGGATCGTCTCAATGAGATCACTCTGAGTGTCGCGAGGATCCAGGTAAGTGACCGTGATGGTATCACCATCCGCCGACCGCTCGATCAGGGGCACGTAGGGATCGAAGTCGAGGATCCAGCCCACATCCACCTCAAAACCGGCAAAGCCGGAAACGCTGAACACACGCGCGCCATTCAGGAGCCCGGCGAGGCTGTCATCGATCGACCGGAAATCGTAGCCAAAGGTGGTATGGCCCGAGCTGGTCTCGAAGACGGCGAAATTGATCTGACCGGTCACGGTGTAGAGGTCATCGACGACCCCGCCCCCGCTGAACCCGTCGCGCTGCTCGGTCGCCGACACAGATCCCGAGGCGACTTGGGTCCCCAGAAAATCCGGGTCCCCGGCAACGACCTTGCCCGTATCGAAATAGGCCAGTTGATCGAGGGTTGTCCCCGGCAGCAAAGGCACGGCCTGAGCCGCACCAGCGGCCAGAAGTGCGCCAGAAAAAACAAGAGATTTCAAGAACATGAAATTGAACTCCGTAACTGAGAATACATCATACCGCAAAAGGTTAACACGACCTCGGCGACCTGCCTAGTCGCATTGGTGGATCACCTCAGACCCTAGCCACGGGCGTTGTGATCGGGGGAGTCGAGCAACATGGCCGGCCCAGATGCGGAGGAACCTGCTAGCATATCATGCACAGCGACGATGGCATGCGCGCGCTGTTTTCGCTGCGCAAGACGTCCATCGCGGCTGCGTCCGGGTCCACTGGCAGCTGCAAGGTTCGGAGGGGATGCTGAGCGCGGGTCTGTACCTCCCCTCGCCACCAATGGCGGCACGCGGTCGGTTTTTCGCCAAGGGATGGGCCCTTCGGTGACTTTGTCGCTGACGCGGCGGGGCGGACGCGTTAGACCCCGCGCATCTGCCCCTTGCGCGAGAGTGCTGCGATGCTGCCTGCCCGATTTGCCCCTTATCTCTTTGCCCTGATCCTGTCAGGCGTGATGTCGCTGATCGTGTCGGGCGTGGTGACCTTCAAGGCCCTCGGGATGCCGCCGGGCTTTGTCGGGCTCTGGTTGAACGCGTGGCTTTTTGCTTGGGCCGTGGCCTTCCCCAGCGCCCTGTTCGCAGGGCCGCTCGCGCGCAAGCTCGTGGCGCGCCTGACCACGCAGGGCTAGCGACGGAAGGGGCTCGGGCGCAGGCCTGCTGCCGCGCTTTGGGTCACATCCGAGATGCGTTTCGCACGGGTCGGCGCGGTTTTCGCAGTCTTGATCCATTCCAGCGTGCCGCGCTTGACTGAGCGGGGCCAAGCCTCCCAGACCGAGACAAGATCCCCCAGAGCCGCGTCCAGATCCTCGGGGCGCTCCAACCGCTCCACATCGTCAAGAAAGACCCACATGCCATTCGCCTCAGCCTGCGCGATCACCGCCTCGCCCGGGGGCTGCATGAGACCGGCGGCGCGCAGTCGCGCGACCTTCTCCTTGTTGACCCGCGACCAGGCGGATTTCGGATTGCGCGGGCTGATGCGCAGCTTGGCCCGGTCCGCGTCCACGCGCCCGGTGACGGAATCCACCCAGCCCCAGCAGAGCAGCTCGTCAATCGCCGCGTCATAGCTGAGATAGTGGTCCGTGTGCTTCTTGTAGGTGATCATCCAGACCGACGCCGTTTGCCCGTGATGGGCCGCGAGCCAGTCGCGCAGATCCGCGCGGCTGCGGATCTCGATCTCTTCAAGGCTGCTCATGGCGCCACTCACCGGGGGCCAGATCGTTCAGCTGCCACGCGCCGATCTGGGTTCGGACCAGGCGCAGGCAGGGCAGTCCCACAGCGGCACACATGCGCCGCACCTGCCGGTTCTTCCCTTCCGTGATCGTCAGCCGCAGCCAGGCATCGGGCACGGTTTTTCGGACGCGCACGGGCGGGTCCCGGGGCCAGAGCCAGTCCGGCTCCGGCACTTGCGCCACCTTGGCCGGGCGGGTCGGCCCATCCTTGAGGGTCACGCCCCGGCGCAGACGCTCCAACGCGTCGGGCCCGGGGGTTCCCTCGACCAGCGCGTAATAGGTCTTGGGCATCTTGGCGCGCGGTTGAGTGATCCGCGCCTGCAGCTTGCCATTGTCCGTCAGCAGGAGCAGCCCCTCGCTGTCGCGGTCCAGCCGCCCGGCCGCATAGACACCGGGCAGATCGATCCAGTCCTTCAACCCGCGCCACTGCCCCTCGGGTGTGAATTGCGACAGGACGTTCATCGGCTTGTTGAAGGCGATCAGCATGACGCGCGACCTAATGCGCCTCGGCCCAGCTCGCCCCCTGCCCTGCATCCACGGTCAGCGGCACGTCGAGCCGTACGACCGGCTCTGCCGCGCCCTCCATGATGTCGCGCACCACGGGGATGACCGTCTCCACAGCCTCCTCGGCGACCTCGAAGATCAGTTCGTCATGGACCTGCAAGAGCATCCGCGCGGGCAGATCGGCAATCGCGCCCGGCATACGCACCATGGCGCGGCGGATGATGTCCGCCGCCGTGCCCTGGATCGGCGCGTTGATCGCCGCGCGCTTGGCGAAGCCGGCCTGCGGTCCCCGCGCGCCGATCTCGGGCGTGTGAATCTTACGGCCGAACAGGGTCTGGACGAATTTGTTCTCTTTCGCGAAGGCGACCGTGTCGTCCATATAGGCGCGGATCCCCGGGAAACGCTCGAAATAGGTATCGATGAAGGCCTGCGCCTCGCTGCGCGGAATGCGCAGGTTCCGCGCGAGGCCGAAGCCCGAGATGCCGTAAATCACCCCGAAATTGATCGCCTTGGCCTGACGGCGGATCTCGGGTGTCATCTCGTCGAGCGGCACGTCGAACATCTCCGACGCGGTCATCGCATGAATGTCGAGCCCGTCGCGGAACGCGGTTTTCAGCGCGTCGATCCCGGCGATATGGGCGAGGATCCTGAGTTCGATCTGCGAATAGTCGAGACTGACCAGCACATTGCCCGGCTCGGCCACGAAAGCCTCGCGGATGCGCCGCCCCTCCTCAGAACGCACGGGGATGTTCTGCAGGTTCGGATCGGTCGAGGCCAGACGCCCGGTATTCGCACCGGCAATTGAGTAAGAGGTATGCACCCGACCGGTCTCGGGGTTGATATGGTCCTGCAGCGCGTCCGTATAGGTCGATTTCAGCTTGCTGAGCTGACGCCAGTCGAGCACCCGGCGCGGCAGGTCATGCTCGGTCGCCAGATCCTCAAGCACATCCGCCGGGGTCGAGTACTTGCCCGACTTGCCCTTTTTGCCGCCCTCGAACCCCATCTTTTCGAACAGGATATCGCCAAGCTGCGCAGGGCTGCCCACATTGAAGCTTTCGCCCGCAAGCTCGTGGATCTCCGCCTCAAGCCCGGCCATCTTCTGGGCAAAGGCATTGGACATCCGGCTGAGCGTATCGCGGTCGACCTTGATCCCATGCATCTCCATCTCGGCGAGGACCGGCACCATGGGCCGCTCCATCCGCTCGTAGACCTTGGTGACCTGCGCCACATGCAGGCGCGGCTTCAAAAGCTGCCAGAGCCGCAGAGTAATCTCGGCATCCTCGGCGGCGTATTTCGCGGCCTCGTCGATGGGGACGAAATCGAAAGTGATCGCGGATTTGCCCGTGCCCAGCAGGGTCTTGATCGGGATCGGTGTGTGGTCGAGATAGCGCTCGGACAAAGCGTCCATGCCGTGATTGTGCAGCCCCGCATGGAGCGCGTAGCTCAGCAGCATCGTGTCATCGATGGGCGCGACCGAGATCCCGTTCCGGGCCAGGATCTTGGCGTCATATTTCATGTTCTGGCCGATCTTGAGGATCGCGGGATCCTCCAGAACCGGCTTCAGAAGCGCGAGCGCCTCGTCGAAATCCATCTGGCCCTCGGCCAGCTTCGGCTCCGACGAGAACAGATCCGTCTCGCCCCCGCCATCCTTGTGGGTTAGGGGCAGATAGGCCGCCTTGCCCGGCTCCACGCAGAGGCAGATGCCCACCAGATCCGCGCGCATCTCGTTGAGCCCCGTGGTCTCGGTGTCCACCGCCACATAGCCACGGGCGTGGATCGTCTCGATCCACGCGGACAGCGCGGCGGCATCCCGAATGGTCTCATAGGCGCTGGGGTCGAGCGGGGGCAGGTCCACCGCGTCTGCCTCGGCAGACGCGGCCACGGGCTCGGGCACGGCAGGGGCCTCGACCCCCAGTGTCGCCGAGATCCGTTTTGTCAGCGTGCGGAACTCCATCTCAGCCAGAAAACCCAGCAGGGTCTCGGGCTCCGGATCGCGGACCTCCAGATCATCCAGTGTGAAGCCCAATTCCATCTCGCAATCGAGCTGCACGAGCTTCTTTGACAACTCGATCTGGGCGCGGTGCTCGATCAGGGTCTGGCGGCGCTTAGGCTGCTTGATCTCCTCGGCGCGGTCGAGCAGGTCTTCGAGCGAGCCATATTCGTTGATCAGCAGGGCAGCGGTTTTGATCCCGATCCCGGGCGCGCCGGGCACGTTGTCCACGGAATCCCCGGCGAGCGCCTGGACATCGACCACGCGCTCGGGTCCGACGCCGAATTTCTCGTGCACCCCGTCCACATCGATGGTCTTGTTCTTCATCGCGTCGAGCATCTCGACCCCGCCGCCCACGAGCTGCATCAGGTCCTTGTCGGAACTGATGATGGTGCAGCGCCCCCCGGCTTCGCGCGCCTGCACGGCCAGAGTGGCGATGATGTCATCGGCCTCGAACCCCTCCATCTCTTTGCAGGCGATGTTGAAGGCCTCGGTCGCGGTCCGGGTCAGGGGGATCTGCGGGCGCAGATCCTCGGGCATCGCCTCGCGATTGGCCTTGTACTGATCATAGAGGTCGTTGCGGAAGGTATGGCTGCCTTTGTCGAAGATCACCGCCACATGGGTCGGCGCGTCCGAGCCGGTATTGCCCTCCACATAGCGCTGCAGCATGTTGCAGAACCCCGACACCGCCCCGATGGGCAGGCCGTCGGATTTCCGCGTCAGCGGCGGCAGCGCGTGATAGGCGCGGAAAATGAACGCCGATCCGTCGATCAGATGCAGATGATGTCCCTTGCCAAATGCCATGGCCGCCCCCCAGGTCTCGCGTCGCGTTCCAAGCGATATAGCCTTGCACCGGGATTGGCGAGGGGTCAGCGGCCAGTTCAGGCCGGTGGCAGCGCGGTCTGGGTCATATGGATGAAAATCGCGATGAAATAGAGCACGCTCGCGGTGACCACGAAGCCATGCCAGATCGTGTTATGGAACCGCATGCGCGTGGCCAGCAAAAACGGCACCCCGACGGAATAGAGAAGCCCCCCCGCCACCATCAGCATCACCACCGGTCCCGAGAGTGTCGCCAGAAGCCCCTGCCCCCCCACGACAATCGCCCATCCGAGCCCGAGACAGAGCAACGCCGAGGGCAGCACCGAGCGATGGCGCCGCAGGCTCGACAGAACCACGCCAAAGGCCGCCCCGCTCCAGATCGCGGTGAGCAAGCCGAACCCCGTCCCCGACAGAAGCGCGAAGGGCGTATAGGTCCCGGCAATCTTGACGAAAATCGCCCCCTGATCGAGCGCGCGCAGCCGCACCACCCAGTCCGGGCGCGGCACGTGATTGTAGAGGAACGAGCAAAAGAGCATCGCGATCAGGCTGCCGCCATAGATCGCCAGCCCGGTGATCGGACCCGCGCCCAGCTTCCACACGGCGGCCAGGGTGATCAGCACGGGAACCGCCGCGAGGGCTGCCCCCAGCGCACCGAGATGCACCACCGCATCGCTGATGCGTTCGGCGCGGGTATAGGGCCGCTCGGGATCTCGGTAGTGAGTCATGGGGAAATCATAGCATGATTATCCCCTCACACCGGGTTAACCGCACGGAACCCGCCCCGGCGGCAGGGGTTTGCCCAGTCCGAACGGCCATGTCGCAGTAGTCAACGGCCCTCGGCCCGCACCAGCCCCGTTCGGAGGCCCGGCAGCACGCCAGCGGACCCAGCGCCCGGCAAGCCTCAGTCGATGGCGATCTTGCCTTCGAAATCCTTGTGGATGTAGCGCGCATCGCAATAGGGGCACTCGACCCAGCCATGCTCTTCGGGGATCTGGAGCCAGACGCGCGGATGGCCCAGCGCGCCCTCGCCCCCATCACAGGCGATCCGCCAATCGGTCACGATTTTGGTCTCGGGGACAGCGGTGGGCATGGGAGGGCTCCGTCGATAAGATCACAAAGTCTTGCCTCGGAGCGCGCGCACCCCTAGGTCGGGCGCATCATACGCCTTGTCCCGCCCCGAACAAGAGCTTGGGGCCCAGAGGCGCACGGGGGGACGCCATGTCACATCAAAGCTCCGCGGCGGCGATCGAGATCACCGGATTGCGCAAAACCTATGGCGCGGCCAATGGCCAGCCCCCCAAGGACGCGCTGAAGGGCGTGGATCTGACGATCCCGGCAGGGTCGATCTTTGGCCTGCTGGGGCCGAATGGGGCGGGCAAATCGACTCTGATCAACATCCTCGCCGGGCTCGTGCGCAAGACCGAAGGTCAGGTGCGGATCTGGGGGTTTGATCAGGATGTGAACCCGCGCCAAAGTCGGGCCGCGATCGGGGTGATGCCGCAAGAACTGAACCTGGATCCGTTCTTCACCCCGCGCGGCGCGCTCGACATGCAGAGCGGGCTCTACGGGGTGCCGCGCAGCGAGTGGCGCACCGATGAGATCCTCGCGCTGATCGGGCTGAGCGACAAGGCGGACGCCTATTCGCGCTCGCTTTCGGGGGGGATGCGGCGGCGGCTCTTGCTGGGCAAGGCGCTGGTCCATACGCCCCATGTGCTGGTTCTGGACGAGCCGACCGCCGGGGTCGATATCGAACTGCGCCAGATGCTGTGGCGCAATGTGCGCAAGCTCAACGAGGAGGGGATGACGATCATCCTGACAACCCATTACCTCGAAGAGGCCGAAGAGATGTGCGACGAGATCGCGATCATCAACCACGGCGAAAAGATCGCCCAGGACAAGACAGCGAACCTGCTGGGGCGGCTCGATGCCAAGACGCTTGTGATCACACCCGAGGCGCCCGTTTCAGGCCCGCTGCCAGAGATCCCGGGCGTGCAGGGGCAGATCCGCCCGGACGGCACGCTCTGCTTTGCCTATCGGCGCGGGCAGATCTCGGTCGAGACGATCCTCGAGGCCGTGCGCCATGCACAGATCCATATTCGCGAGCTGGCCACGGAAGAGCCCGATCTCGAAGATGTCTTCGTGGCGCTCACGCGCAGCGCGGACGCGGCCTAGTCGGCCCCGGTCTCGCGCCCCTCGAGCCGGGCTGCCAGATCCGAAGCGTTGAAGAGCCGCCGCACCGCCTCGGCATAATCCATCTCAGGCGCGAAGGCGCCCGTCTCGAGAAAAGCGACCGATTGGGCGATCACCTTGGGATCGTTCATCATCAGCGTATGGGTCACCGGCAAGGTGATGTGATCGGCCATGCCCGCCACCCGGGTCCGCGCGACCGAGACCTTGCCGTCATCCTCGCCGGGCAGGACCTGTGAAAAGAGCGGGTTGAGGCTGCTCGTGCCGGCGATCACGCCCGTCTCGAAGGGCACCGGCCCGAGCCGGTTGGGCACCGAGTCCGGCCCCGTCCCGAGCTGGCGCCCTGCGGGTCCGTTCACCCACTGGAACAGCGCCCAGTCGCCCAGTTCATCCACGAGTTCCGATCCCTGATTGGGCGGGCCCAGCATCACCACGCGGCCGATCCCCTCGGGCCCGGCCTCCGCCGCATGGGCCCGCAACAGGATCCCGCCCATGGAATGGGCCACCACATCGGCAGCGCGGGGCGCGCAGCCCGCCAGTGCTTCGGGGACGACCCGCGCCGCGAGGGTTTCCACCGTCGCCTCGGTGGAGGCATAATCCGGCGTGATCACCTTGTGACCCAGCCCGCTGAGGACGACCTCCATCACCGTGAAAGACGCATCGCTGCGCGCCAGCCCATGCAGCAGGACGATACAGGCCGCGCTGGCAGGTTGGGACAGAAGGGTGCAAGACAGGGCAGCAAGGATCAGGGCACGCATGGTCGCAGGTTATCCGCCCGGCCCGGCCAAGGCGATAGGCTTGCCAAGGACGGGACGCAACGACACTGTGGCAGGATGCCCCCAAGCTCCCCCAGACTGGCCGTGCGCGCCCTGATCCTCGACGCGCAGCAGCGTCTCTTGCTGGTGAATGCCTATCCGGGTGGGCGCAGCGACCTGTGGTGCGCGCCCGGTGGCGGGGTGGAGCGGGGCAGCTCTCTGCCCGAGAACCTGATCCGCGAAGTGCATGAGGAGACCGGCCTGCGCATCGCCGTGGGTGCGCCCTGTCTGGTCAACGAGTTCCACGATCCCGCGGGCAGCTTTCATCAGGTGGATCTGTACTTTCGCGCGACGATCACTGCCGGTCAGATCGACCCGGATTGGCGCGACCCCGAGGGTATCGTGACCGAGCGACGTTTCGTGACCCGGGCCGAGATGGCCGCCTTGCGCGTGAAACCCGACAGCCTCGCCGAGGCCGCCTGGGGCACGGGCGTGCTCTATGATCCGCTGGAGCCGATTGTCCGCTAGCCCTTGCGCAGGGAGATCGCCACGCCGCCCAGCACCAGCAGCGTCGCGAGCCCGGTGAGCCATGTCACCGCCTCGCCCAGCAGGATCAGCCCGCCCAATGCGGCGATGACCGGCACGGTGAGCTGCGCCACCGCCGCCCGCGTTGCCCCGAGCGAGGGCAGCACCGCGTACCACAGCGCATAGCCCAGCCCCGAGGTCAGAGCCCCCGAGACCACCGCCAGCACCACGCCCGGCAGCGTGAGCGGATCGGAGCTTGCCCAGACCAGCCAGGCCAAAAGGCCCAGTGGCAAGGCCAGCAGGAAGTTCGCCGCCGTATCCGCCAGCGGCGCGCGACTGCCCCGCCCGTGCAGCGAATAGATCCCCCAGCCCACTGCCGCGATCATCATCAGCCCAAGTCCCAGCGGGTCCGGTCGCCCCACCGCCCCCGGCCACAGCAAGAGCGCAAGCCCGGCCAGCGCCATTCCCGCGCCCAGCCAGCGGGCCAAGGGCACGGTGTCGCGCGCCAGAAGCGCACCGGCGAACATGGTGATCTGCACCCCGCCAAAGAGGATGAGCGCCCCGAGCCCCGCATCCAGACTGAGATAGGCAAAGGAAAAGCCCAGCATATAGGCGGTCAGGCTCAGCACCCCGATCCAGCGCCCGGGCGAGGTCAGCCCCAGCGGTCCGCGTCGCCGCGCGAGCACCACCAGCATGAGCGCGCCTGCCGCGAGCCGGATCGCGGCAAAGGCCGCTGGGCCGATCCCCGCCTCGGCCAGCGCGGCCCGGTTCAGCAGGGAATTGGCGGCGAAGGCCGTCATGGTCAGGGCAACAAGCGCAAAAAGGCGGGGGCCGGAAAGCGGGGCAGTGGCAGACGTCATGGGCCAGCCAGATCACGGGGCGGCGCGGCGGGCAAGGCCGGATCACGGGCCGCCGTGCAACTCCGCGTGAAACCGGGCCGCGCCTAGCCCAGCAACCGCTCGGCGAAGGCCCCCCCGAGAAACGAGACTACACCGCCGGAAAAGCTCGCCGCGACCTGACCCGTCGCCTGCTCCAGCACCACGAGATCGGCGCGCTGGCCCGGGGCCAATGTCCCGCGATCCGAAAGGCCGAGCATCTCGGCCGGGCGCGCGCTGACCCGGTCCCAGACCGGGGCGAGGGCCGGGCTCACCCCACCGGCGAGATCCAATGCCGCGGCCTTCAGCGAGGGGTAGTGGTAGTCCGAGACCAGCGCATCGCAGAGCCCATCGGCGATCAGGTCCCGGGCCGAGACATTGCCCGCGTGGGATGCGCCGCGCATCACGTTGGGTGCGCCGAGAATGATCGGATCGCCCTGCGCGCGGGCGGCCTGTGCGGCCTCTGCGGTCTCGGGAAACTCGGCAATGCGCACCCCCATGGCCCGGGCCGCGTGACGATCGGCGGCGCTGTGATCATCGTGGCTGCCCAGGGTCACCCCCCGGGCGACCAGCGCGCGGGACAAGGCGGCGAGCCGCGTGGGGACTTCGGCGCTGCGGGCGTGGAGCTCTTGCATCAGCCGCAGATGGGCCTCCGGGTTGCGCCCGCTCTTGAGCGCCTGCCCGGTCAGGCGCGGCGGGCGGCGGCCCTCGGCCAACCGCTGATGCGGCAGGTGATCATTGAAGACCACATAGCGGATCCCCGTCTCGGCGATGAAGGCCTCCACTGCGGGGAAATCGTCGATCATATGGGTCTCGAGCCGCAGCTGGATCTGCATATCCGTGCGCAGGCGGTCGCGGGTCGCGGTCAGGGCGCGGACCAGCTCACGCGCGAAGTCGGGGCTGCGCATCCCGCCTTCCCAGGACCAGAACTGGGCGAGGATCGCCGTGGTGATGCCCGCTGCCGCCAACTCGGCATCAAGCGCGAGCAAGCCCTCTTCGGTCGTGCGCAGCGCGCCCCGGCGCGGGGCCAGATGCCGCTCGAACCCGTCCCCATGCAGATCGATTAACCCGGGCAGGAGCGCGTAGCCCTCCAGATCAACCTCCCGCAGGTCGGGGGCGTCCGACAGGATCCGCCCGTCCGAGATCGCGAGCGTTTCAAGCGCACCCGCGCGCGGATCGAGGATCAGACCGTTATGGAACCGAAGCGACAACATGGGCGGGGTGATGCGCCGGGCAGACGGCGGGTGCAAGCCCCCTCGCCCGGGACGCGGCGGCGGGTCTCAGGACCGGCTGTCGCCCAGCCCCCGGAAGAATGCCGTGGGATAGCGCACATCAAACCGCTCACCGCCCAGCCCGGGCTGGAAGGGCAGCAGCATCAGATTGTTGCGCGGATAGGCGGTGGACAGACGCGACGCACCTTTCACCGAGAAGCCGAAACGCTCGTAATAGGAGGGATCGCCCAGCACGAGGATCGCGGGTACGTGGCGCTGGCGCAGCATGTCGATCCCCTCGCGCACGAGGGCCGCGCCCACACCCTGTCTCCGCTTGTCCGAACGCACCGTCAGCGGGGCCAGCGCGATCCAGCCCTCGGGCGTAATGAGACGCGGAAAGGCGATATGACCGATCACATGGCCCTTCTCGATCGCGACCAGTTCAAGCTCCATCGCGGACTCGTCGCGCAGCGCCTGCAACAGGCGCGACTCGCCCGGCCCCTCGAAGCTCGTATCCACCAGAATCGACACCGCACGGTGGTCGTCGGCCCGGATTGGCCGGTATTCGATCGGAGGCGGCGCATTGATGTTCATCGCCTCACTCTGCGCGGGATTTGGCCGAGAGGCCAAGCCTTTTTCCGGCCCTGTTGCCGTTTCCGCGACAATTTCAGTCGCGCCCCGCAGAGGCGCAGAGCCGCAAACGCAAAAAGGGGACCCGAAGGCCCCCTCTCGCATCTCGTTGTGAGCCGGGTGGCTTACATCATGCCGCCCATGCCGCCCATGTCGGGCATGCCGCCGCCGGCTGCTGCGCCTTCCTTGGCGGGCAGGTCGGCAACCATGGCCTCGGTGGTGATCAGCAGACCCGCGATGGAGGCTGCGTCTTCCAGAGCGGTCCGCACAACCTTGGCCGGGTCGATCACACCGAAGGCAAACAGGTCGCCATACTCTTCGGTCTGAGCGTTGAAGCCAAAGGCGGTGTCGTCGCTTTCGCGGACCTTGCCGGCCACGACAGCGCCGTCCACACCGGCGTTTTCGGCGATCTGGCGCAGGGGCGCTTCGATGGCCTTCTTGACGATCGCGATGCCTGCGTCTTGGTCGGAGTTCGCACCGGACAGACCGTCAAGCGCCTTGGCCGCCTGCACGAGGGCCACGCCACCGCCGACGACAACGCCTTCTTGCACAGCTGCGCGGGTCGCGTTCAGAGCATCGTCCACACGGTCCTTGCGCTCTTTCACTTCGACCTCGGTCATGCCGCCAACGCGGATGACAGCCACACCACCGGCGAGCTTGGCCACACGTTCCTGCAGCTTCTCACGGTCGTAGTCGGACGTGGTCTCTTCGATCTGGTTACGGATCTGAGCGACGCGCGCTTCGATCTCGGCCTTGGCGCCTGCACCGTCGACGATGGTGGTCTCGTCCTTGGTAATGGAGACGCGCTTGGCGGTGCCCAGCATGTCGATGGTCACGTTCTCGAGCTTCATGCCCAGATCTTCGGAGATCACCTGGCCGCCGGTCAGGATCGCGATGTCCTGCAGCATGGCCTTGCGGCGATCACCGAAACCCGGTGCCTTGACGGCTGCGATCTTCAGACCGCCGCGCAGCTTGTTGACCACGAGGGTCGCCAGCGCTTCGCCTTCCACATCCTCAGCAATGATGAGGAGCGGCTTGCCGGACTGGATCACCGACTCGAGGAGCGGCACCATCGGCTGCAGCGACGAGAGCTTCTTCTCGTGCAGCAGGATGATCGCGTCTTCCAGCTCGGTGGTCATCTTGTCGGGGTTGGTCACGAAGTAGGGGCTCAGGTAGCCACGGTCGAACTGCATGCCTTCGACAACATCGGTCTCGGTCTCGAGGCCCTTGTTCTCTTCGACGGTGATGACACCCTCGTTGCCGACCTTCTGCATCGCGTCGGCGATCTGGTTGCCGATCTCGGCTTCGCCATTGGCGGAGATGGTGCCGACCTGCGCAACCTCGGCGCTGTCTGCAACTTCGCGGGACGCGGCCTTGATGGACTCGACGATCTTGGTGGTCGCCATGTCGACGCCGCGCTTGAGGTCCATCGGGTTCATGCCAGCGGCAACCGACTTCATGCCTTCCTTGACGATGGCCTGAGCCAGCACGGTGGCGGTGGTGGTGCCGTCGCCAGCTTCGTCATTGGTGCGGGAAGCAACTTCCTTCACCATCTGCGCGCCCATGTTCTCGAACTTGTCTTCCAGCTCGATCTCTTTGGCGACAGACACACCGTCCTTGGTGATGCGCGGCGCGCCGAAGGACTTGTCCAGAACCACGTTGCGGCCTTTCGGGCCGAGGGTCACCTTCACAGCGTCGGCGAGAATGTTCACGCCTTTGAGCATGCGGTTGCGGGCGTCGGTATCAAACTTGACGTCTTTAGCAGCCATTGTTTTCGCTCCTATAGAATTTCGTTGAGGGGGTCAGCGGCGGCTCAGGAAATGATCCCGAGGATGTCGCTTTCCTTCATGATCAGCAGGTCTTTGCCGTCGACGGACACCTCGGTGCCGGACCACTTGCCGAACAGGATCTTGTCGCCTTCCTTGACGTCCATGGCGATCCGGTCGCCATCTTCGTCCTTGGCGCCTGCGCCCACGGCCACAACCAAGCCCTCGGCCGGCTTTTCCTTGGCGCTGTCGGGGATGATCAGCCCGCCTGCGGTTTTCTCTTCGCTCTCAACGCGCTCGACCAGTACACGGTCGTGTAGCGGAGTGAATGCCATATCTGAGGCTCCTTCGCTCAGTGTTTCTCCCTGGCCCTTTCGGGCCGTTAGCACTCATCTGTGGCGAGTGCTAACGCAGCGTAGGTAGAGATGGCTCACGGGGGTGTCAACGGGAATCAGGGGAAAAAATGACGCCGGGAAACCGACAGACAAGCACAAGGCACGCGCACCTCGCGGGGGAGGCCGCGTGCCGTTGGTCTCGCCGTATGTGAGGATCGCACCCGGCACAATCAAGGCCGGCCCCCGCAGGGATGTTTACGACTGACGCGTCAGCCCGCCGGTTCCTGACGGCGCCAGACGGGCCAGCTCAGCAGGATCGCGCTGCCCGAGATAAGGGTCATGAGCGTGCCGGGGAAAAAATGCACGAAGCCCGGCAGATCCATGAAGAAGAAATACCCCAGATCCGCCAACCCGCCGATCAGGGCCGTCACCCAAAGTGCCGTCTGGTTGCCACGCCAGATCAGGAGGCCGCCAATCACCGTCGCCACGCCGAACCAGCCAAGGTTCCAGCCATGCTGGTTCAGGATCCCCCCGACCGCCGGATGGTACTCTGCCTGCAAAAGCTCAGGCGCAACCGCGTCCGCGACAGCCTGAAAACCGCCGCTGGCGTCACTGCCCAGCACGATCCCTCCGGCGAGGGCATGTACCGCCCCCCAGATGACCCAGAGCACGGCAATGATCTTTGGCAGGGGCAGATTGGCAGCAGTCATGGGGACCTCATTCGGAACTGGCGCGGCATATTAGTGGACAATGTCTACCTTTATTGAAGCAGTGGACAATGTCAACTAAGCAAAGTCATGGCTGATACAGACCTTGCCCTGTCCGTGGATCGCTTCATGCGCCGGATCCACAGCGCCCTGCAGGCGCGGGCCGCCGAATTCGACACCGAAAATGTGGGGCCCGCCGGGGGCATGTTGCTGCTGACACTGGCGGAGATGGGCCAGCCCGAGATCCACGAGCTGACCGCGCGCTTTGCCCGGGACAAATCGCAGATGACCCGCGTCATCGGGATGCTGGAGACCAAGGGCCTCGTGACCAAGCGCCCCTCCCAGCGCGATCAGCGCGCCAGCGTGGTTCTGCTGACGCCCAAGGGTCACAGGGTCGTCGCAGAACTGAGCACCGCGCTGGCCGAGGCGATCGAAACCCTTGTCGCACCGCTAAACACCGATGAGCGGCAGGTGCTCAAGACGTTGATGGCGCGGATCGCCTGAGCGCCGCGCCATCCACTAAAGACAAAGGCCGCAGCGTCATCGCATACGCCGCGGCCTCTCCCCCCTCCCCCGTCGCCGAATTACCAGCTGTTATAACCGAGGAACTTGCCCGACATCTCGACCTTGACCCGGTCGCCCTTGGGATGCTCGACCCGTGTCACGGACATGTCGAAATCGATGGCGGACATGATGCCGTCGCCAAATTTCTCCTGGATGATCGCCTTGAGCGTGGGGCCGTAGACACCGACGATCTCGTAAAAGCGGTAGATGCAGGGATCGGTCGGCACGGCCTGTTCCCAGATCTTGGTCGGGCTTTCGGCGAGCACGCTGGCCGCCTCCTGCGGCAGGCCCATCACCGAGACCATGGCTTCGGCCTTGTCTGCCGGAAACGCGTTCATTCCCATGGCCGCCGAATGGGTCCAGATCGGAGACATGTCGATCTTCGCGGCGATCTCCTCCCAGGTCAGTCCGGCCTGCTTCTTGGCCGACAGGATCATCGCGGTGACGTCTTCCTTGGTCATCATTTCCGACATTGAAACGGTATCCTTCATGGTGGTCTTCCTATCTCTGGGCCCGGATCACAGGCCGAGCTCTGTCAGGCCCGGATGGTCGTCAGGGCGCGGCCCGGGCGCGGGCCAGTGAAACAGCCGATCCGCCTCAGCGATCGGCACGTCGTTGATCGAAGCGTGGCGCACAGCCATGTAGCCATGGGCGTCGAACTGCCAGTTCTCGTTGCCATGGGCGCGGAACCACTGGCCGGTCTCGTCATGCCATTCGTAGCAAAAGCGCACGGCGATCCGGTCCGCGCTGTGGCACCAGATCTCCTTGATCAGGCGGTAGCCGTTCTCGGTCTGCCATTTCCGGGTCAAAAAGGCCTCGACCTCGGCCCGGCCATTGAGAAATTCCGACCGGTTGCGCCAGCGCGTGTCCGGCGTATAGGCCAGCGCGACCTTGGCCGGGTCACGCCCGTTCCAGGCATTCTCGGCCATGCGGACCTTCTTGACCGCGTCCTCGTAGGAAAACGGCGGCACGGGCGGGCGCGGAGCGTCCTGGGTCATCAGCCCCTCCTCTCAGTTCGGGACCGCCCGCAGTCGGGGCTCTTCATCGGCGGGTTCCGCCGCCGTCTCGGTGGTGTCGATGCGCACCGGCGTCGGCATCTGCAAGCCGCGTGTCGCGGGCTGCCCGGCAAGCTTGGCCGAGCGCTGCCCGAGGAACTGCACCAGATGGTTGCGGATCGCGTAGTAATTCGGATGCTCGACAATCTCGGTGCGCTTGCGCGGACGCGGGATCGTGATCTCGACGCTTTCGGCGACCTGGGCCATGGGCCCATTGGTCATCAGCAGGATCCGGTCCGCGAGCAGAATGGCCTCGTCGATATCATGGGTGATCATGAAGACCGTCTGGTCCGTATCGCTCCAGACCTTGATCAGCTCGTCCTGGATCGTGCCCCGTGTCAGGGCGTCCAACGCTCCGAAGGGCTCGTCGAGCAACAGCAGCTTGGGCTCATTGGCAAAAGCACGTGCGATGGACACCCGCTGGCGCATGCCCCCCGACAGCTGGCTCGGCTTGCGGTGGATCGCATCGCCGGTCAGGCCGACCTTTTCCAGGAACTTGATCGAGTGGTCGATCACCTGCGGCTTGGACCAGTCCGGAAACCGGGCGCTGACCCCGAAGGTGACGTTCTTGAGCGCCGAGAGCCAAGGCAGAAGCGAGTAGTTCTGGAACACCACGCCGCGGTCGAGGGAGGGGCCGCGCACGACCGCCCCATCCATTTTCACCACCCCGCTGGTCGGCTCGGCGAGCCCCGCGAGGATGTTCATGATCGTCGACTTGCCGCAGCCGGAATGGCCGAGGATGCAGACGAACTCCCCCTTCTCGATCCCGAAACTGGCATTTTCGAAGACCGAAAAGGTCCCGCCATTGCCGTCCGGATAGGTCTGGGTCAGCTGCTCGATGCTGAGAAATGCATGTGCCATGGTCTGCCTCGTTATTCTGAATACGCGACGACGCGCTGGAGCATGCCGAACACCGCGTCCAGCAGCATGCCGACAATGCCGATCATGAGGATCGAGAAGATCACCGAGGTCAGGTCGAGATTGTTCCACTCGTTCCAGACGTAGTAGCCAATCCCTGTGCCCCCCACGAGCATCTCGGCGGCCACGATCACCAGCCAAGCGATCCCGATAGAGATGCGCATGCCGGTCACGATGGTCGGCGCGGCGGCAGGCAGGATCACCGTGAAGGCGGTCTTGAGCGCGCCCAACTCATGGGTCCGGGCCACATTGACCCAATCCTCGCGCACCCCGGCCACGCCGAAGGCGGTGTTGATCAGCATTGGCCAGATCGAGCAGATGAAGATCACGAAGATCGCACTTGCCTCACTGTCCTGAATGATGAAGAGCGCCAGCGGCATCCAGGCGAGCGGCGAAATCGGGCGCAGCACCTGAATGAACGGGTTGAGCGCCTTGTAGGCCACCGACGACATCCCGATGAGAAAGCCCAGCGGGATCGCCACCATCGCGGCGAGGAAATAGCCGCTCAGCACCCGGTAAATCGAATACCCGATCTGGATGCCGATCCCCTTGTCATTGGGCCCGGCATCGTAAAACGGGTTCGAGAGCTGCTCCCACGCCTTTTCCAGAACCTGACTGGGGGGCGGCACGCCCGCCTTGGGCTGCCCCCCGCCGGTGAGGAGCTCATACTCGGTGAGCTCCCCGACCGCTTTCGGCGCCGGGATCGACATCTCCCAGATCAGGCACCCCACCACCAGAAGCAGGATGGACAGGATGGCCGCCTTGCGGTTGTCCGACAGGGTGCCCATCAGTCCGCCTTGATCGCGAAGCTGTCCACATAGGCCTCGGGCTCGGCCGGATCGAAGGTCTTGCCCATGATCGTGTGGGACTTGTAGGTGATGTCCGGCGCGTCGTAGCCGAGGTCTTCCATGACCTTCTTGGCGTCGGCGGCAAGATAGACCTGCTCGGCCACGCCCCTGTAGTCCACATCGCCCTCGATATAGCCCCAGCGCTTCATCTGGGTCAGGATCCAGACGCCCATGGAATGCCATGGGAAGGGGTCGAAATCGATCCGGTCGGGGACGCGTTTCACCTCGCCCAGACCATCGGCATAGGTCCCGGTCAGAACCTGCTGGATCACGGTCACCGGCTGGTTGAGGTAGTTAGTCGGCGCAATGGCCTCCGAGATCTCGACCCGGTTGTCAGGGTTGGATGCGTATTGCGTGGCGTCGATGATCGACTTGAGCAACGCGCCATAGGTGTTCGGCAGCTCCTCGGCAAAGGACAGCGGCGCGGCAAAGGCGCAGCAGGGATGCCCCTCCCAGATCTCCTTGGTGAGGATATGGATGAAGCCGATGCCCTCGAAGACCGCGCGCTGGTTGAACGGATCCGGCGAGAGGTAGCCGTCGAGGTTCCCGGCGCGCAGGTTGGCCACCATCTCGGGCGGCGGCACCACGCGGATCTGGATGTCCACATCAGGGTCCAGACCGAATTCGGCCACGTAGTAGCGCAGCAGGAAGTTGTGCATCGAGTATTCGAAAGGCACGCCAAAGGTGAACCCTTTCCACTGGGACGGGTCGCGCTTGTCCATATGCTCGTTGGACAGAACGATGGCCTGGCCGTTGATGTTCTCGACCGCGGGCATGATGTAGGGCTCGGCCACCGACCCCGCGCCGAGGGTCATGGCCAGCGGCATCGGCGTCAGCATATGGCTCGCGTCATACTCGCCCGACAGGGACTTGTCGCGCGCCACGGCCCAGCCGGCGGTCTTGATGACCTGCGCGTTCAGCCCGTAGCGCTCATAGAACCCTAGCGGCTGCGCCATGATGATCGGCGTGGCACAGGTGATCGGCACGAAGCCGATATTCAGGTCGGTCTTCTCGGGCGGCCCGAGATCGTCGAGGATCGCAGCCTTGGCCTTGTCCAGCGGGAACACCGAGGCCAGCGCGGCGGCGGCCGTTGTCCCGCCGACCATCCCCATGAAGGACCGGCGACTGACATCGCTCTGGCCGAAGACCGAGCGGACGATCGCGTTTTCGACCGCGCTTTCAAGCATCTCTTCGCTGGACATGGAGGCCACGTGCTCGGACGCCGTGGCCGAGCAGGTATGGCAGGTGCACCCCTGACCATGGCGCAGATCGCTGTCTTTCGAGAATGGATTGCCTAGGCTTTTCACAGTCATGCCGACCCTCACTGATCATGTTTGATCCAAGCCTGTCACAGGGCCCACCCCCTGCGTAGACGGGTTCGCGCAGTGACCAAAAATCGCAAAGCTCTGAATTTGATGGCTATTTATTAAGCAGCTCTCACGAAATTTCGTAATTTACGACGGTTCGTATCTGGCCGCCCCAAACGCGCGCCCCAACTCTCGGGTCATGGACGGCGATTCTGACTTCTTCATCTCCCTGCATGACCACCCCTTTCCGGCGGCGGTGCTCGATGTCCGCCTGCAACGGCTGACGGCGGCCAATGCCGGGGCGGATGCCCTGTTCGGGACCGAGCTGGCGCGGGCCGGGCTGGACCCCTTCCTGAACTCCCCCGGGACCGAGTTCGCGGTCTTTCTGGAGGCGGTCGAGCATTTCGGCGCCTATATCGGGACGGCCCTCTCCTTCGTGAATGCGGCGGGCGACGCGCTGCGGCTGCAGCTCCATGGCAGCGCGCTCAGCAATCGCCAGATCCTGCTCAGCTTTCTCGATCTCGACGCCCAGGCCCGGCGCAACGAGCGTGCCGAGCTCGAGGCCCAGCACCGCGCGGGGCTGACCCAATGGCAGAATATCTATGGGTTTTTCCGCGAGATCGAGGCCCAGAACCAGCTGATCCTCGATGCGGCGGGCGAAGGGATCTACGGCATCGATGCCGAGGGGCGCGCGACCTTTGTGAACCGCGCCGCTCAGGACATGCTGGGCTGGCAGGCCAAGGACCTGATCGGCAAGGAGCTGCATTCGATCATCCATCACCACCACCTGAACGGAGAGCATTTCCCGGCCCATACCTGCCCGATCTACGATTCCTTCCGCCGCGACCGGACCGTGCGGATCGAGGACGACGCCTTCTGGCGCAAGGACGGCAAGCCGATCTTCGTGGAATACGTCTCGACCCCGATCTACGATCATGGGGTGCTGGCGGGCGCGGTGGTGATCTTTCGCGACATCACCGAGCGCAAGGAAAACGAGGCGCGCCTGCGCACCGCCCTCGCGGAGGTCGAGACCCTGCGCGAACAGCTCGAGCAGGAGAATGACTACCTGTTGACCGAGATCCGCAATGTCCGCTCCCATGCGGGGATCGTGGGCGAAGCCCCCTCCACCAAGGCGCTGAACACGCAGATCGGTCTGGCCGCCGAGACCAAGGCCAACGCGCTGGTCAGCGGCCCGCCCGGCGCGGGCAAGTCCCTGACCGTCACCGCCATCCACGAGGCCAGCGACCGCGCCAAGCGCCCGTTGGTGCGGGTGAACTGCTCGGATGTGTCGGCCCGCGAGCTGGAGATCGACCTCTTCGGCATCCGGCGCGGCAGTGCGCGGGGTGTGACGCGCGACATCGTCGGCAAGCTCGCCCTCGCGAACCACGCAACGCTGCACCTGATCGAGGTGTCGGACATGCCCAAGGAGCTACAGGCCAAGCTGGTGACGGTCCTGACCGAGAAACGGGTGCGGCGGATCGGGGACAGCACAGATATCCCCGTGGATCTGGTGGTGATCGCCACCACCGCACGCGATCTGGCCGCCGAGGTGAAGGCCGGACGCTTCCGGCAGGACCTGTTCTTCGAGCTCAGCGTCTTTCCGATCACCTGCCCGCCCCTGCGCGACCGGCGCGAGGATATCCCCCATCTGGCCAAGCACTTTATCGACCGCGCGGTGAAACGGCTGCGGGTGCCGCCGGTGCGCCTGACCAAGGGCAATATCGATGCGCTTTTGGCCTATGACTGGCCCGGCAATGTCCGCGAGTTCGAAAGCGTGATCGAACGCTCGCTGATCCTCGCCCAGGGCGGCAAGCTGCGCTTTGACTTCGAGATCGGCGAGGCTCCGGCCTCGAATGGCGATGAGACCATCCTGACCGACGCGGACCTGCGCCGGATGGAGCGCGAGAACCTGGTGCGCTGCCTGCGCCGCGCCAAGGGCAAGGTGTCGGGTCTGGGGGGGGCCGCGCGCCTGCTCGATCTTGCACCGACCACGGTCTATTCGCGGATCAAGAGCCTCAAGATCGCGGATGAGGAGTGGCAGCAGGGCGGCTGAGCGGTCCTGCTAGCCGTCATCGGACGGCGCGCTTTCCCAGCTATAGGCCCAGTGGACCAGCCCCGCGCGCCCCGCCTCGGTGAGGCCATAGACCCCCTTCTCGACCTTCTCGAACCACGCATAATGGTTGTCCCGCATCAGGCGGGTCGCCCCGGCCACCCCGGTCGCCTTGGCGACATCCTGCCCGCGCGCGGGTCCCTGCTCGGCCAGATACGCGGCACAGCGCAGGGCGTCCTGCCGGTAGGCCGTGACAATCCCGTGGCGCGTGGCCCCGCCCGCATTCGGGTCGCCCTCCAGCCGCTGGAACTCCCGCAGCAGGCGCGCCTGCTTGGCCTTCACCTTGCGCGGAGCATAGGGCCCGGGATCGCACTGCACCTCGGCGCGCCCGTCCTCGCGCACGGTGATCAGCCCCAGCCCGAGGCGCCGACAGAGGCTCAGATTGTCCTTCAGACTGCGTTTCGCGGTCCGCCCCTTGGGTTTCGGCACGGCGATATAGACCGTCTCGCTCAGCCGCAGCCGCGCGACGGCCTGATGATAAAGGCTGAGGGAGAACCCGGTTTTCAGCTCGACCAGCACCGGCGGCTCGTCGCCCCGGATCGCGACCACGTCCACCGCGCCCACCTCGCCCTTGACCACATAGCCCTGCGCCTCCAGCAGGGTCTTGATCGGGGGGTAGAGCTCGGTCTCGCGCATAACCGCACCCTACCCGGCTGAGCGCCCGGCGCCACCCCGCCGCGCTGCATCGCGGCGTCCAAATGCCGCCCATTCGCCCCGGTGACACTGGGCGGGCACGCTTCTATAAGGCGCGCAAAGATCCTCCCACAGACGGAAACACGCCATGACGATCCAAGTATTCGGCCATAAATCCCCTGACACCGATTCCACCGGCTCGCCCCTGATCTGGGCCTGGTATCTCTCCGAGATCAAAGGCACCCCGGCCGAGGCCGTGCTGCTCGGCGCGCCCAATACCGAGGCCGCCTTCGTGGTGGACCGCTGGGGCTTTGAGACCCCCGCCATCATCGAGGATGTGGCCGAGGACGCGCCGGTTGTCATCGTGGACACCAACAACCCCGCCGAGCTGCCCGCCAGCATCAACAGCGCCGACATCCAGCAGATCATCGACCACCACAAGCTGGTTGGCGGGCTGGAAACCAAGGGTCCGATCGACATCACGATCCGCCCCGTGGCCTGCACCGCCACCATCATGTACGACCTGATGGGTGCGGACGCCGCCAAGATGCCCGAGAATATCAAGGGCGCGATGCTGTCCTGCATCATCTCGGACACGCTGGAATTCCGCTCGCCGACCACCACGGATCGCGACCGCGAAGTCGTCGCCGCCCTCGCCGGTGAGCTGGGGATCTCTGTGCCCGATTACGCCGCCGAGATGTTCGCCGCGAAATCCGATGTCTCGGCCTTCTCCGATGCCGAGCTGCTGCGGATGGATTCCAAGGAATACGCCGTCGAAGGCACCAAGTTCCGGGTCTCGGTTCTCGAGACCACCTCCCCCGCGACCGTGCTCGACCGCAAGGCGTCTCTGATCGAGAGCATGACCACCGTCGCCGCCGAGGACGGGGTCGATCAAGTGCTGCTCTTCGTGGTGGACATCCTGAACGAGGAATCCACGCTGCTGGTGCCCAATGATCTGGTCAAGACCGTCGCCGCCAAGAGCTTTGACGTCGAAGCCAGCGGCGACGCCGTGGTCCTGCCCGGCGTGGTCAGCCGCAAGAAGCAGATCATCCCGAACCTCAAGGTCTGATTACCGGCCCATATCGACGAACAAAGGGGACGCCGCGCGCGTCCCATTTTTGCTGTCCGGGTCCTAAAACGACGAAGGGCTGCCCTTTCGGACAGCCCTTGCCAAGAGGGTCATGCGCAGGTGTGTCAGGATTGCGCGCGACGCCGACGGAGTGCCGCGAGGCCTCCGAGACCAGCAGCCAGAAGCGGCAGACCAGCCGGCAGCGGGATCGGGGTGGCCCCAACCTCAAGTACCGACGGATCCCCGTTCGTGGCCACGTAAAGCAGGCCAAACTCGCCGCCGTCGAACCCGGCGACGGAGGTGGTGCGCACACCGTTCGGACCGTTGAAGCCGTCGACCAGCACGCCATCGTCGAAGATGTTCATGCCATCATCGTGGCGCACGTCGAAGTCATGGGCGCCAACGCCAGCCTTAGTGAAGTAGAAGAAGGTCGAGGTTGCCGAGCCAGCGCCGATATCGGGCTTGCTGAGCTGCAGATCGCCCACAGAGCTGTCCAGACCTGCGACGGAGCCACCAACACCCGTGTCGAGCCACATCTGGATCGTGGTGCTGTCGGTGCCGTCAAAAGTGCCGAAGCTGAGCTCACCGGTATAGGTGAAGGTGTCGGAGACCGACGCCACATTCGCCTGGGCTGCATTGAAGTTCGCCATGGTCGCCTGAGACTGAGCCGAGCTCAGGTTCTGCAGGTTCACGACCGTAACGTCGAAGGTGCCGCTCAGGGTGGCAGCGCTTGCCATGCTTCCCAGAACGACGGATGCCAGAGCGGCACCCAGAACACGTTTAATCATTACACTCATCCTGTAACTGGTTTTCCGTATAATTGGCCTAGCAATTGAATAGCGCTTAATTCAAATTAATTCCGTGACTATTTTCCATTAATATTAATGGGTTAACCATAGTTACAGTTTACCATTTTCCGGGTTTGCCGACAGGATCGGGAACGGTGCGGCCCGGAGCCCGGGACTGTCAACGGGATGCAGGGCAAGCCCGGCCTACACGGCCCAAAACCCGCGCAAACCGGACCGAAACGCGCAGGGCACGGCCTCCGGGACGGCCTTGCCCCTTGCGCCGCGCCACGATGACCGACACAAGTCCCGCAAAGCCTCGGACCCCGTGCGTCCCGCCCCATCGACCGATCAGGAGCTTCGCCCATGACCCGTATCGTGACCTCTCTCTCCGAGATATCGCATCAATATGACGCCCTGCTGGTGGACCTGTGGGGCTGTGTCCATAACGGGGTGACGGCCCATCCCGAGGCGGTGGCGGCACTGACCACGTATATGGAGGGCGGGGGCACGGTGCTCTTGCTGACGAACTCGCCCCGCCCCCGGGCCGGGGTGGAAAACCAGCTCGACAGTCTCGGGGTGCCGCCCAGCTGCTGGCACACCATCGCGACCTCCGGGGACAGTGCCCGGGCCGCGATGTTCCGCGGCGTCGTGGGCGAGAAGGTCTATTTCATCGGCGAGGATCACGACCAGCGCTTCTTTGACCCGATCAATGTGGTGAGCGACCCCGTGTCGATCCAGCAGGTGCCGCTGGCCGAGGCCGAGGGCATCGTCTGCACCGGCCCCTTCGACCCGATGGCGGACCCGGCCGAGAATCGCGCGGATTTCCTCTATGCCAAGCAAAAGGGGATGAAACTGCTCTGCGCGAATCCCGATATCGTCGTGGACCGGGGCGAACGGCGCGAATGGTGCGCGGGCGCCCTCGCCGCCCTCTATACCGAGATGGGGGGCGAGAGCCTCTATTTCGGCAAGCCGCACCCGCCGATCTATGACCTCGCCCGGGCGCGCCTGAGCGAGATGGGCAAGCATCCCTCGACGGACCGGCTCCTGGCGATCGGGGACGGGATCCATACGGATATCCAGGGGGCCCAGGGCGAAGACATCGATTCGCTCTTTATTACGGGGGGCTTGGCCGCGGCGGAAACCGGCACGACCGACCAGCCCGACCCTGCGAAACTGGACAGCTTTCTGGCCAAGGGACAGGTCACACCGACCTACGCCATCGGGAAACTTCGCTAGCGCGGGCGATCCGGGCGCGTAACAATGTTTCAACATATGCGCCCAGTTTGTCGCATTCTTTCTTTCGCGGTTGCAGAAAGGCTGCGTTTCGTCTATCCAGCGCCCAGCTAGACTGGAGTGAGAGATGTTGGACAACACCCCGCGCGGCACAATTTGTATCGAAGATATCGAGATCGGCATGTCCCGGTCTCTGCGCAAGATCATCTCGGATCGCGATATCGAGATGTTTGCCGAAGTCTCCACCGACCGGAATCCGGTGCATCTGGACGAAGAATACGCCCAGGACACCCGGTTCGAGGGTCGGATCGCCCATGGCATGCTGACCGCCAGCCTGATCTCGGCGGTGATCGGCGAGCAATTGCCCGGCCATGGCACGGTCTATCTCGGTCAGTCGCTGAAATTCATGGGCCCCGTGCGCCCGGGCGACATGGTCTTTGCAGAGGTCACCGTCACCGACATCAACTTCCCCAAGCGCCGGGTCTCGCTCGAGACCAAGTGCTTTGTGGATGACAAGGTCGTGCTCAAGGGCGACGCCCTGGTGATCGCGCCCAGCCGCAAGTTCGACTGACCCGTCGCCAGCGCTTGCGCGTCGTCGCGGCGCGGGCTACCTCAGGCCCATGATGAGGATCGTTCGAGACGCTGACTACGTGCTGCCAACCGATCGGGGCGCCTGCGCCGCGATCGGAAATTTCGATGGCGTGCATCTCGGACATCAAAGCGTGCTGGATCGCGCTCGGACCGAGGCTGCGGCCCTGTCGGCGCCGGTCGGCGTTCTGACATTCGAACCCCACCCGCGCGAGTTCTTTGCGCCCGACGCCCCGCCCTTTCGGCTGATGTCCGAGACGGCGCGCGCGCACCGGCTGGAAAAGCTCGGGGTGGATGTGCTCTATCAACTGCCCTTTGACGGCGATCTGGCCGGGCTGAGCGCCGAGCGGTTTGCCCGCGAGATCATCCATGACGCGCTGGGGCTCCGCCACGTGCTGGTGGGGTCCGATTTCTGCTTTGGCAAGGGGCGCGCGGGCACGGCCGAGATGCTCCGCGGCTTCGGGGCCGAGATGGGCTTCGGCGTCACGGTGGCCGAGCTTCTGCAGGATGCGGAAACCGTGGTCTCTTCGACCTCGATCCGCCGGGCGCTGTCCGAAGGACGGCCCGAGGACGCCGCGCGAATGCTCGGCCATTGGCACCGGATCGAGGGTCCGGTGATCCATGGCGAGAAACGGGGCCGGACCCTGGGCTATCCCACGGCGAACATGTCCATCGCCGGTCTGCACCCGCCGAAATTCGGCGTCTATGCGGTTCTGGTCAACGTGCTCGAAGGGCCCCATGAGGGACGGTATCACGGGGCGGCCTCCATGGGCGTGCGCCCGATGTTCGGCGAGAATGTCCCGAACCTCGAAACCTTCCTGTTCGACTTCAAGGGCGACCTCTATGACACGCCCCTCTCGGTGGCGCTGGTCTCGTTCCTGCGCCCGGAAGAGAACTTCGACGGGCTCGACGCGCTGATCACCCAGATGGATGCCGATTGTGCCCTCGCGCGCGAGATCCTCGCCCGGGCCGAGGCCGCCGCGTGAGCCGCCGCAAGGGGCGCAAGGGTCCGCCGACCCGCCTGCGCCGCCGCTTTTGGGAGACGGTTCCGCTCACCGAGATGAGCCAGGCCGAATGGGAGGCGCTCTGCGACGGGTGCGGCAAGTGCTGCCTGCTGAAGCTTGAGGACGCGGACACCGCGGAGGTGGCCTTCACCCGGGTCAGCTGCCGGTTGCTCGACACCGAAAGCTGCCGCTGCGGTCAATATGAGCTGCGCAAGCAGTTCGTGCCCGATTGCGTCGTGCTGACGCCGGAAACCATCGACACGGTCGCCTATTGGATGCCCGCAACCTGCGCCTACAAGCTGCTTTATGACGGCAAGCCGCTCTACCCTTGGCATCCGCTGATCTCGGGCCGGGCAGAGAGCGTTCATGAGGCCGGAATCTCGGTCGCGGGCTGGGCGATCCCGGAATTCGAGGTCGCCGAGGAAGAGCTCGAAGATTACCTGATCGAGCCCGAGGGCGAATAGCTTTCCGCCGTCAGGAAGCGCTCCAGCAGGGGCGCGATCTCGGCGGCATGGGTCAAAGGCAGCATATGTCCCGCCCCTTGGATCACATGCGCGGTCGCCTTTGGCAGCGATGCGGCCAGCCCCGCCTGTATCGCCGGGATGATCGCGGGCGACTGCGCCCCGGAGAGCAGCAGGGCCGGGCACCGGACCTGTCCCAGTCGCGGCACAAGACCGAACTGATCCGCGAGCATCGTCCGGTTCGAGCGCGGGATCATCGGGATCCGTGCGATCGCGTCGGCCTGCTGCGCCGGGCTCAGCCGCGACCAGGGCGCCCCGCCCCAGCGCGCAAGAAAGAGCGCCGCAGCACACGCCCAGTCTTCGGCGGCAAAGGCCGCGGTTTCGGCGGCACACTCCACTTCGAACGCCCGCAGGGCCTCCGGGTTCGACAGGCGCGCGGCGGCAAAGAGTACAGGCTCCGCCAGCACCAGCCGCCGCACCCGTGCCGGCGCCTCCAGCGCGAGGCGCAAGGCGACCGTGGCGCCGTAACTGTGCCCGACCAGATCCACCGGCCAGTCAAACCGTGCAAGAAGCGCCTGCGCGACCTCCAGAACATGGCTGTGGTCATCGCGTGCGGGATCCCACGGCCCCGAGCGGCCATGGCCCGGCATGTCGAAAGTCACGCAGCACCGGCCCGGCAGGTGAGAGATCAGAGGCTGCCAGCCCCGCGCCGAGCCGAGCGCGCAGTGCAGAAAGAGCGTGACCGGCCCGTCCCCCGTCACGCTCCAGGAGATTTCGGTCCCCGCAAGGGTCTCCTGCGGCACTAGAGGGTGCCGTCGAGATGCGCCTCCAGATCATCGAGCCGGTCCTGCCCCCAGAACCGCTGATCATCCTCGGTGATGAAGAAGGGCGCGCCGAAGACACCCCGGCTCACGGCTTCTTCGAGGTTGTTGGCATAGGTCTCCGCCCCGCTCAGGAGCCCGCTATCGGCGAGGCTCGGATCGAAGCCTGCCGCCGACAGACATTCCTTGATCACCGCGTCCTCGGCCACGTCTTTCTCCCCCGCCCAGCAGGCGGCGGTGATGCCGTTGACGAGCTTGCCCAGATCGCCCCCGCCAGCGGCCTGCGCCGCGATAATCGCATAGGAGCTCGGGGCCGGATTGGTGGGCCAGTGAGCCGGCTTGATGTTGAGCGGCAGCCCGGTCTTCTTGGCCTGACGCGCCAGTTCCTGCAGGCGGTATTCTTGCCGCGAGGGGTGCCGATCCCTGGGCGGTGTGCCCCCAGTTCGGCCGAACAACGCCATGATATCCAAGGGTTTGTAGACGATGGTCAGACCGTGCTTGGCCGCGATCTCTTCGACGCGGCCCCCGGTGAGATAGGTAAAGGGTGAGATTGTTGCGAAATAGTAGTCCAGCTGTGCCATTGATGCCCCCCGCAGCCTTGTCGGCGCCCGGATGGGGCGCTTGCCTAGGCAAGACCGTATGGCAGTGGTAAGCGGTGTCAACTCCACCACGAGGTGAGTCCCCCGGCAACAGGCCCGCAAAGGATCAAAGACCCGATGCCCGCACAAATCTCCCCGAAAATCATCTCCGGCAATGCCAATGTCCCCTTGGCGAAAGCCATCTCGCGCCGCATGTCCGCCTATCGCGGCATGGCGGTGGGTCTGGTCGACACCCGCGTGGAGCGGTTCAACGATGGCGAGATCTTCGTCGAGGTGTTCGAGAATGTGCGCGGCGAGGATATGTTCATCATCCAGTCCACGTCGAACCCGGCCAATGACAACCTGATGGAGCTTTTGATCATCTCCGACGCGCTGCGCCGCTCCTCGGCGAGCCGGATCACCGCGATCATCCCCTATTTCGGCTATGCCCGGCAGGACCGCCGCACCAAGGCGCGTACACCGATCACCGCCAAGCTGGTCGCGAACATGATGGTCGAAGCCGGGGTCGAGCGGATCCTGACCATGGATCTGCACGCGGCCCAGATCCAGGGCTTCTTCGACATCCCCGTGGACAACCTCTATGCCGCGCCGATCTTTGCGCTGGATGTGCTGCACCACTTCGCGGGCAAGCTCGAGAACGTCACCGTGGTCTCGCCCGATGTGGGCGGTGTGGCCCGCGCCCGCGAACTCGCCCAGCGGATCGGCTGTGGGCTGGCCATTGTGGACAAGCGCCGCTCGCAGCCGGGCGTCGTGGAAGAGATGACCGTGATCGGCGAGGTCGAGGGCAAGACCTGCATCATCGTGGACGACATCTGCGACACGGCCGGAACACTCTGCAAAGCGGCGGACCTGCTGATGAGCGAGGGCGCGACCGAGGTCCATTCCTACATCACCCATGGTGTGCTCTCGGGCCCGGCGGTGGACCGGATCACCAAATCCTCGATGAAGAGCCTCGTGATCACTGACTCGATTGCCGCCACCGAGCCCGTTAAGGCCGCCCACAACATCCGGATCGTGCCCACAGCCCCGGTATTCGCGCAGGCAATCCTGAACATCTGGAACGGGACAAGCGTGTCATCTCTTTTCGACACCGACACGCTGACACCGATCTATGAGGGCATGTACGCCAACGCGAGTTGAGCCCTGTGTGACGCGCCGGTGCAGCTATGGCCTCGGCGTCTACTCTGTACCGCGCGCGTTCATAAAACGATCGGCATGCTCCGCGTAGCGGGGCAAATGCCCGAAGTCGAGACGCATCGAGCCGGCCATCGACCAGGAGTTCGCATGCTCCTCCTTGAGCTCGATCTTCAGGGTCACGGTCCCAAATCCGTCGCAGGTCGCGGTCAGGTTCATGCCAAGTTCGAGCGGTCCCCACACCACCTCCCCCGTCCAGGGCGTCTCGAAGGCTGCGAGCTTCTGAAAGAAGTCAACGAAACTCCTGTCGGGGAGGTGGCAGTACAGGCTTACTCTCTTGACCGCCTTGAGCCCCGGTTGTTCGACCGTGACGTGAAACGCGTCTTTTGATCTGCCCCAAAACGTAAGGGAAGACGGCGGGTCCGACCCATTCAAGACGAAGATTGACTGCAAGGTCACGCCTCCTTTGCGCTCGGCGATCACAGACTGAGATCAATCGACCTGCCACTGGTCATCGGAGATCAGCTCGCCAATTGCGAGCCACGTCGCGTGGAGACGAGCGACCCGGCTATCGCCCCAAGTTCGGAACACGAGGTCGAACCCCTGCGCAGTGACGGCGTCGGCCTGCAGATCCGCGCGTTGGTTGGCACCGTGATCCATATCCCAGAGCGCCAGCCCCACATGGACCACCGGCACCGCGCTGAACGGGCCCGAGAAGGTCACGGAACGGCGCACCTCGCGCTGCCCTTCGCCGGTCCACATCTCGCCGCCATCCTCGAAATCGGAAAACAGGGAGACGTAGCCTTGATCGACACCGATCAGGTGAGTGCGGAGTTTCTTCATGTCGGTGCTTTGCAGGGGACCATTGCCGCTGTTTTAGGCAGAGGGAGGCAAAGAGGCAAAGAAAAAGCCCCGCCGAAGCGGGGCCCTGTATTCTTTGCAGTGTTCTTCAGGTACCGGGCTGGGCGCGCAGGCCTCAGACCATATCCTCGAGCAGGCGCACGAAATCGGACACGACCTTTTCGGCCACGTCCTTGTGCTCTCCCTCGGCCTCGGCGGCCTTGGCACGCGCAGCTTCGAGATGCTCTTCAATGGCGGCGCGGGACTCCGCGCCGGCGGGATAGGCCCGCTCGGCCAGCACGGTCGTGCCGGTCGGGCTGATCTCGGCAAAGCCACCGGTCACCACATAGGCCGACGTCCCCTCGGGGCCGTTGACCTGCAGCAGGCCGGGGCGCAGCGTCGTGATGGTCGGCGCATGATCGGCCATGGCCGTCATATCGCCGTCCGCCCCGGGCAGCTGCACCTCGGTCACCTCAAGCGACGCAAGGCGCCGCTCGGGGGACACGAGGTCGAATTGCAGGGTGTTTGCCATGATGACCCCTTACGCCGCGTCTGCGGCCATGCGCTCGGCTTTGGCGATCACCTCGTCAATGCCGCCCACCATGTAGAAGGCACCTTCCGGCAGGTGGTCGTACTCGCCCGCCACAACGGCCTTGAAGGACGCGATGGTGTCTTCGAGCGGCACCTGCACCCCGTCGGAGCCGGTGAACACTTTCGCCACGTCGAAGGGCTGCGAAAGGAAACGCTGGATTTTCCGGGCGCGGGCCACGGTCAGCTTGTCCTCTTCGGACAGTTCGTCCATCCCGAGAATGGCGATGATGTCCTGCAGCGACTTGTAGCGCTGAAGGATCCCCTGAACCTCACGGGCCACGCCGTAATGCTCTTCGCCGACGATGGCCGGGTCCATGAGACGCGAGGTGGAGTCGAGCGGGTCCACAGCCGGGTAGATCCCAAGTTCGGAGATCGCACGCGACAGAACGGTCGTGGCGTCGAGGTGGGCAAAGGACGTGGCCGGCGCGGGGTCGGTCAGGTCGTCCGCAGGCACGTAGACGGCCTGCACCGAGGTGATCGAGCCGGACTTCGTGGAGGTAATCCGTTCCTGCATGGCGCCCATATCGGTGGCCAGTGTCGGCTGGTAGCCCACAGCGGAAGGAATACGGCCCAGAAGCGCCGACACCTCGGACCCCGCCTGCGTAAAGCGGAAGATGTTGTCCACGAAGAACAGAACGTCGGTCCCGGACTGGTCGCGGAACTGCTCGGCCAGGGTCAGACCGGTCAGAGCCACACGCATCCGGGCTCCCGGAGGCTCGTTCATCTGACCGTAAACCAGGGCCACCTGGCTCTTGGACAGGTCATCGGGGTTGATGACTTTGGATTCGATCATCTCGTGGTAGAGGTCGTTGCCCTCACGGGTCCGTTCCCCCACGCCCGCGAACACCGAGAAACCCGAGTGCACTTTGGCGATGTTGTTGATCAGTTCCATGATGAGAACCGTCTTGCCCACGCCGGCACCGCCGAAGAGGCCAATCTTGCCGCCCTTGGCATAAGGTGCGAGCAGGTCGATCACCTTGATGCCCGTGGCGAGCACGGCGCTCTCAGTGGACTGCTCGTTGAACTCAGGCGCGTCCGCGTGGATCGAGCGGGTCTCGGTCGCTTCGACCGGGCCACCTTCGTCCACGGGCTCACCCACAACGTTCAGGATCCGGCCGAGGGTCGCGTTGCCCACGGGGATCGTGATCGGGCCGCCCGTGTCCTCAACCGCCTGCCCGCGTACGAGGCCTTCGGTTGCGTCCATGGCGATCGCGCGCACGGTGTTTTCGCCGAGGTGCTGGGCCACTTCGAGGACCAGCCGCTTTCCGTTATTGTCCGTCGTCAGAGAGTTCAGGATTTCCGGCAGGGCATCCTCGAACTGCACGTCGACAACGGCGCCGATCACCTGAGTGATTTTGCCTTTAGCATTTGCCATTTGATGTCTCCGGTTCCGTTAGAGCGCCTCGGCGCCCGAAATGATTTCGATAAGCTCGTTGGTGATGACGGCCTGACGCGAGCGGTTGAACTCGATGGTCAGTTTGTCGATCATCTCGCCGGCATTGCGCGTCGCGTTGTCCATGGCGCTCATGCGAGCCCCCTGTTCGGACGCGCCGTTCTCCAGCAGAGCTGCGAAAATTTGCGTTGCGACCCCGCGCGGCAGAAGATCGGCCAGAATGGCCTCTTCGGACGGCTCGTAGTCATAGAGCGTGGCATCTCCGCCCTCTTCAGGGGCATCGAAGGAGGCCGGGATGATCTGCTGCGCGGTCGGGATCTGGCTGATCACCGACTGGAATTGCGCATAGAAGATCGTCGCGACATCGAACTCTTCGGCGTCGAAGCGGGACAGCAGGTCCTGCGCGATATCGGCAGCATTGTCGTAGCCGATCCGCTTGACCTCGGAGAGATCCACGTGACCGACGAAATACTCGCCCAGATCGCGCTTGATCGCCTCGCGGCCCTTCTTGCCGACGGTCAGGATCTTGACCGTCTTGCCCGCTGCGATGAGCTCCTGTGCATGGGTCCGGGCGAGCTTGGCAATGGACGAGTTGAACCCGCCGCACAAACCCCGCTCCGCGGTCATGACCACCAGAAGCTGCACCTGATCGCTGCCCGAGCCCACGAGGAGCTTGGGACCGCTATCGCCATCGCCGACCGATGCCGCAAGCCCGCCGAGCACGGCATTGAACCGCTCGGTATAGGGGCGCGAGGCCTCGGCCGCATCCTGGGCCCGCCGCAGTTTTGCGGCGGCCACCATCTGCATGGCCTTCGTGATCTTCCGAGTGCTTTTCACACTCTCGATCCTGTTTTTGAGGTCCTTAAGACTTGGCATGTCTCAGACCCCTTACGCGAAGGTCGCGGCGTATTCGTCGAGCGCGGCCTTGATCTTGTCCTCGGCGTCCCCTTTGATTTTCGGGTCTTCCTTGGTGATCATGTCGAGAACCGCGGAATGCTTGCCGCGCAGATGCGCCAGAAGCCCGGCTTCGTAACGCCCCACATCCTTGACGTCGATCTTGTCGAGGTAGCCCTTGGTGCCCGCATAGATCACGCAAACGATCTCGGCATTGGTCAGCGGCGAGTACTGCGGCTGCTTCATCAGCTCGGTCAGACGCGCACCACGGTTCAGCAGCTGCTGGGTCGCGGCGTCGAGGTCGGAGCCGAACTGGGCAAAGGCCGCCATTTCTCGGTACTGGGCCAGTTCCAGTTTCACCGGACCCGCAACCGACTTCATCGAGTTGGTCTGGGCCGAGGAGCCCACACGCGACACCGACAGGCCGGTGTTCACGGCCGGGCGGATGCCTTGGTAGAACAGCTCGGTCTCGAGGAAGATCTGGCCATCGGTGATCGAGATCACGTTGGTCGGAATAAACGCGGACACGTCGCCACCCTGAGTTTCGATGATCGGCAGAGCCGTCAGCGAGCCGTTGCCGCTGTCATCGCCGAGCTTCGCAGAGCGCTCGAGCAGGCGGGAGTGGAGGTAGAACACGTCGCCGGGATAGGCTTCGCGGCCCGGCGGGCGGCGCAGCAGCAGGGACATCTGACGATAGGACACGGCCTGCTTAGACAGGTCATCATAGATGATCAGTGCGTGACGGCCATTGTCGCGGAAATGCTCGGCCATGGCGGTCGCGGCATAGGGTGCCAGGAACTGCATCGGCGCCGGATCGGAGGCGGTGGCCGCCACAACGATCGAGTAGTCGATCGCGCCGCTCTCTTCGAGCTTCTTCACCAGCTGGGCCACGGTGGACCGCTTCTGGCCCACAGCGACATAGACGCAGTAGAGCTTCTGGCTCTCGTCGTCGCCCGCGGCTTCGTTATAGGATTTCTGGTTCAGGATCGCGTCCAGAGCCACGGCGGTCTTGCCGGTCTGACGGTCACCAATGATCAGCTCGCGCTGGCCACGGCCGATCGGGATCATCGCGTCCACAGATTTCAGGCCGGTCGCCATGGGCTCGTGCACGGATTTACGCGGGATGATGCCCGGCGCTTTCACGTCTGCGATGCCGCGCTTGGTAGCGCCGATCGGACCCTTGCCGTCCAGCGGGTTGCCGAGACCGTCCACAACACGACCCAGCAGCTCGTCACCGATCGGCACGTCCACGATGGAATTGGTGCGCTTGACGGTGTCGCCTTCTTTAATGTCGCGGTCGGAGCCGAAGATCACGATACCGACATTGTCGACTTCCAGGTTCAGAGCCATCCCGCGGATGCCGCCCGGGAATTCGACCATTTCACCGGCCTGCACATTGTCCAGCCCGTGGACACGCGCGATGCCGTCGCCGACGCTGAGCACGCGGCCCACCTCGGCGACTTCGGCTTCCTGGCCAAAGTTCTTGATCTGCTCCTTGAGGATCGCAGAGATTTCGGCAGCTTGGATTCCCATTTACCCGACCTCTTTCATTGTATTCTGGAGTGCATTGAGCTTCGCGCGGATCGAGGTGTCGATCATCTTCGAGCCCATCTTGACGACAAGACCGCCGATAAGGGCGCTATCGACGGTCGTATTCACTTTAACGGTTTTGCTGGCGGAGGCGCTGAGCACCTTGGTCAGCTCTGCCAGATTCTCGGCGCTGAGCGGCTGAGCGGAGGTGACATCGGCGGTAATCTCGCCCTTCTCCTCGGCAATGCGCGCGCGCAGGCTCGCGACAAGCTGCGGCAGCACGAAGAGACGGCGCTTGCCGGCCATCAGTGTCAGCGCATTCGCGAGCGTCTCGAGGAGCCCCATTTTCTTGGCAAGCGCGGCGATGGCAGCGCCCTGTTCGTCGCGGCTATACACCGGCGACGAGATCAGGTCGCGGAACTCCGCGCTGTCCTTGAGCGCGGCGTCGAGCGTGTCTGCACCCGCCTCCAACGCGCTGAGGTTGTTTTCTTCCTTGGCCAGTTCAAAGATCGCTGTCGCATAACGATCAGCGATACCGGAGGAGATCGAAGCTGAGTCTGACACGTCCACCCTTCCGCTGTCTGTGCCGCACGGAGATGGAGGTTCCGTGGCAGCCGCTTGAGGAACTCGCTGGACGCAAGTTCCGGAATTTCCCGGCGGAAATAACAGACCCCCCCACCTGCCGCAACTCTGTTAGTATTTGTGATCACTACCGAAAACTACTTAGTTTCAAGCCGTTAGGTTTAAACCCTTGAGAGCGCGACACTTTGAAGCTTGAATATTGACGGATCGGCTCGGAGTGTTAGCGCCCGAAGAGTGAATCGCTCTACCTCCGGTGGATTCGGCCGCGGTCAAATCGGCTTGACCCCCGAGGCGGGTATCCCCTCCAGAACCTGAAGCGGTCGGCGCAGCCGCGTGGCCCGGTCCGCAAAGGTCGGCTCCTGCATCTGCTTCGACACCTCGACCAGAAAAACACCCCCCGCAAAGCGCGTCGGCAGGTATTGTCCCAGCTTTTCACACGCCGCCGTGGAGCGCAGCCAGAACCGCTTTTCGCTGGGCGGCGTGAAGAGCGCGGAGGCGTGACGCTCATTGACGAACCCATGATCGCTGAGCTGCGCCTCGAGCTGACCGAGGCTGTAGGGCCGTCCATAGCCGAAGGGCGTGCCATCGCGCCGGGACCAGAGCCCCGCTCGGTTTGGCACCACAAACAGCCCCCGCCCGCCGGAGGCCAGCACGCGCCAGCATTCCGCCAGAAGCGCGGCGGGCGTCTCGGACGTCTCCAGCCCGTGCAGCAGCACCAGCTTGTCGACACTGCCGGTTTCCAGAGGCCAGGAGCGCTCGTCACAGAGCACCGAGATATTCGGCATCCCCGCGGGCCAGGGCATCACGCCTTGCGGCCCGGGCATCAGCCCCACCACCCGGCGCGCATCGGCGAGATAGGGCCGCAGAAGCGGCACCGCGAAGCCGAAGCCTGCCACGGTCTCGCCCGCGGCCTTGGGCCAAAGACTCAGCATCCCGTTGCGAATGGCCGCCTGCGCGACGCGTCCCAGCCGCGTGCGATAGTAGAACTGGCGCAGATCAAGAACGTCGAGGTGCAAACGCGGTCTCACAAAGAAAGGACGGTCGCGCACGCCGCTTCTTGAACGTGCTCACACCATTATTAACTACATGGCCCGGGCGGAACGGCAAAGAAATAGCGCCTCCCGCGCCCGGCGATGTTGTCGCGGCCCCTGACGCCTCAGCCTGATCACGACCGGGGATCCGCCGGTCAGGGCCTTGGACCTGTTGCCGCAAGACATCAATTTGCACAAAATATAGGCACATCTCCGGTATGGATCCGGCGCCTGCCTCCGAAACCTGCCGAGACATCTCGTCTCAAAACACCCGCAATTGCCGCCCGGCCAGATCCTCCCGCGCGGTTTTCCGCCAGAGAATACCCGTAAATCGGGAAAAAACGCGCAACGCCCGCGAAAGCGCGCGCCTGCCCTCTGGCTGATCACGAATGGGGTGAGACGGCGCTTTTAAGGAAAAAAACCTTGAAGCGCGCCAAAGAACACCGAACTTTAATGGATAAGGGAAATGGTCACGGAAACAGCCCCCATCCGTGGCCCCAATGAAAGGAGCTCCCGGTGCCTTCGTTTTCAAATACGCTCGAACAGGCAATCCACACCGCGCTCGCCCAGGCCAATGCACGTCGCCATGAGCTGGCGACGCTCGAGCATCTGCTTTTGGCGCTCATAGATGAGCCGGATGCTGCCAAGGTGATGAAAGCCTGCAATGTCGATCTGGACGCTCTGCGCCAGACCCTCGAAACCTTCATCGAAGACGATCTCTCGACCCTGGCTACAGATGTCGAAGGGTCCGAAGCCGTGCCCACCGCCGCGTTCCAGCGGGTGATCCAGCGCGCGGCAATCCACGTGCAATCCTCCGGACGGCAGGAAGTGACTGGCGCGAATGTGCTCGTCGCGATCTTTGCCGAGCGGGAATCCAACGCGGCCTATTTCCTGCAGGAGCAGGACATGACCCGCTATGACGCGGTGAACTTCATCGCCCATGGCGTGGCCAAGAACCCCAGCTTCGGGGAATCGCGTCCGGTCTCCGGTGCCTCGGACATGGATGAGGAGGCGACCGCCGCCGCCGATCAGGGTGGGGAGGAAAAGGAATCCGCCCTCGCCAAGTATTGCGTCGATCTCAACGCCAAGGCCCGCAAGGGCGATGTCGACCCGTTGATCGGGCGCGACGGCGAGGTGGAACGCTGCATTCAGGTGCTGTGCCGCCGGCGCAAGAACAACCCGCTGCTTGTGGGTGATCCGGGCGTGGGCAAGACCGCCATCGCAGAAGGGCTCGCACGCAAGATCGTGCAGGCGGAAACGCCGGAGGTACTGCAAGGGGCCACCATCTACAGCCTCGACATGGGCGCGCTGCTCGCCGGGACCCGCTATCGCGGGGATTTCGAAGAGCGGCTGAAAGCCGTTGTGACCGAGCTTGAAGATCACCCGGATGCGGTGCTGTTCATCGACGAGATCCACACGGTGATCGGTGCGGGCGCAACCTCGGGCGGGGCGATGGATGCCTCGAACCTGCTCAAGCCTGCGTTGCAGGGCGGCAAGCTGCGCTGCATGGGCTCGACCACCTACAAGGAATTCCGCCAGCATTTCGAAAAGGACCGCGCGCTGAGCCGCCGGTTCCAGAAGATCGACGTGACGGAGCCTTCGGTCGAGGATGCGGTCAAGATCCTCAAGGGTCTCAAGCCCTATTTCGAGGATCACCACGCGATCAAGTACACCTCCGACGCGATCAAGACCGCGGTGGAGCTGTCGGCGCGCTATATCAACGACCGCAAGCTGCCGGACAAGGCGATCGACGTGATCGACGAAGCCGGGGCGGCCCAGCATCTGGTGGCCGAGAGCAAGCGCCGCAAAACCATCGGCGCCAAGGAGATCGAGGCCGTGGTGGCCAAGATCGCCCGGATCCCGCCGAAGAGCGTGTCCAAGGATGATGCCGAGGTTCTCAAGGATCTCGAGGTCACCCTGAAGCGCGTGGTCTTTGGTCAGGACAAGGCGATCGAGGCGCTGAGCTCCGCGATCAAACTGGCCCGGGCCGGCCTGCGCGAGCCCGAGAAGCCCATCGGCAACTACCTCTTTGCGGGTCCCACCGGGGTCGGCAAGACCGAGGTCGCCAAGCAGCTTTCGGATACGCTGGGCGTCGAGCTTCTGCGGTTTGACATGTCGGAATACATGGAGAAGCACGCGGTCAGCCGTCTGATCGGGGCGCCTCCGGGCTATGTCGGCTTCGATCAGGGCGGCCTGCTGACCGATGGCGTGGACCAGCACCCCCATTGCGTGCTGCTGCTCGACGAGATCGAGAAGGCGCATCCGGATGTCTACAACATCCTGCTGCAGGTGATGGATCACGGGACCCTGACCGACCACAATGGCCGGACTGTGGATTTCCGCAATGTGATCCTGATCATGACCTCGAATGCCGGGGCCGCCGAGCAAGCCAAGGCCGCGATCGGCTTCGGGCGCGATCGGCGCGAGGGCGAGGACACCGCCGCGATCGAGCGGACCTTCACGCCCGAGTTCCGCAACCGTCTGGATGCAGTGATCAGCTTCGCGCCTCTCGGCAAGGAGATCATCCTGCAGGTGGTCGAGAAGTTCGTCCTGCAGCTCGAAGCGCAGCTGCTGGATCGCAACGTCACCATCGAGCTTACGCCGGAGGCCGCCCAGCTGCTGGGGGACAAGGGCTATGACGACAAGATGGGCGCGCGCCCGCTGGGTCGTGTCATTCAGGAGCAGATCAAGAAGCCGCTGGCCGAGGAACTGCTCTTTGGCAAGCTCGCCAAGGGCGGTGTCGTGAAGGTGGCCGTCAAGGATGGCGAGATTGACCTGCAGATCGAGCCGATTGGCGCGCCGCGTCTGTCGAGCAAGAAGCCGCCGCTTCTCACTGCGGATTGATCCAACCCACAGAACGCAAAAAGCCCGGTCCAACGACCGGGCTTTTTTTGTGGCCTCCGCCGCGCCTATTTCTCGGTGAATTTCAGCTCGATCCGACGGTTGAGCGCGCGTCCCTCGGGTGTGTCCGCAAGGCTCACGGGCTGGTATTCTCCAAAGCCCGTGGGCGCGAGACGCCCGGGCGGGATGCCGAGATCCTCGATCATATAGCGTACCACCGACAGGGCCCGGCCCTGGCTCAGCTCCCAGTTATCCGCGTATTTGCCACCGCCGAAGATCGGCACATTGTCCGTATGGCCGTCGACCCGCAGCACCCAGTCGATCCCTGACGGGATCCGATCCGCCACCTCGCGCAGAATGCCCGCGACCTTGGCCACCTCGGCCTGCCCCTGCTCAGAAAGCTCGACCGCGCCGGTGTCAAACAACACCGAGGACGAGAACACAAACCGGTCCCCTGAGATCCGCACTCCCTCCTGATCGCCCAGAAGATCGCGCAACTGACCGAAGAATTCCGAGCGGAACCGTTCGAGGTTTTGCGCCTCGGCCTCCAGACGCAGGCGCTCGGCCTCTTCGAGATTGGCACGGGCGCGCTGTTCCGCAGCCACCCGGGCAAGCGCAGTGTTCAGCTCGGTCCCCAGCGCCTGGATCTGCACCTGCGCCTCGGCATCCTTGGCGTTGGCGACATCCAGCAGCCCCTGCAACCCGTTGAGCTGCGACCGCAGGGCCGCGACCTGTTCGTTGAGGACGGCGACGCGCCGGGCGTCTTCGGCCGATTGCGCCTCGACCTGACTGAGCTGCCGTTGCGCCAACCCGAGCAAAAGCCGGTCGCGCTGTGCCGCGGTCAGGCGCTGGGACAGATCCTCCGCCCGGGCGCTCGCGTCGGCCAACTCGCCAGACAGCTGTTCCCGCGCGAGTTCGGCGGCGGCGAGCTTCGTCAGCGTGTCCTCCGCCTCCTGACGACGCTCCTCCAGCGCGAGGGTCATCGCGGTCAGTTCCGCATCGGCATTCTCAAGCCGCGCGCGCAGCGCTTCGGCCGCGGCGGCCTCGGCCAAGCGCGCTGCTTCGGCTTCGCTCAGCGCGCCCTCGCTGGTATCCAACCGGGCGCGCAGGGCTTCGGCGGCGGCCAGTTCCGCCAGGCGCTCGGCCTCTGCCGCGTCCAGCTCGACGCTTTGATCCGCCACCGTGGCGCGCAACTCCTCCAGCCGGGCGAGATCCTCCAGCCGGGACAGCTCGGCCGCGTCGAGGGCTGCGGCCTGATCGGCCACGGTCTCGCGCAGCTCGGCAAGCCGCGCCTGTGCTTCGAGCCGGGCCAACTCCGCCGCATCAAAGGCCTCGGTCTGGCTGGCCAGATCCGCCTCAAGGGCCGCTCGCCGGGCTGCCTCATTTTCCAACCCGATCTCCGCATCGGACAGGGCACTGCGCAGGGCGAGCTGATCCGCCTCCGCCGCCGCGATCTGCGCAAGCAGGCTGCTCAGCCGGGTTTCCTGCGCGGCCTGTTCCGCCTGCAGATCCGCCACCAGCGCCTCCAGCGCGTCCGACCGCGCCGCGGCGAGACGCGCGGCCTCGACCTGGCTGTCCATCTCGGTGCGCATGCGCGCCAGGGCGAGGTTCAGGGCCTCGGCCTCGCTGAGTGCCACGTCGCGGGCGGCCTCCACTTCGGCCAGGCTGGCCGACAGGCTGTCGCGCTCGCCCGTGCGGTCCGACAGGGTCTGGCCAAGGGACTGGTTCTCGGACAAGAGCGCCGCGACCCGATCCTCAAACCCCGAGATCCGGGCGTCGCGCTCGGCAATCGCGGCCTCTGCCGTATCGATTTGCGCCGTCAGCGTCGCGATCAGCGTGTCCTGCGCCAGCGCCTGCGCCTCGGCATCATCCAGCGTCGCCGAGAGCGCGCCCACCGTCTCTGACAGGGTCTGGGTCCGCGTGCGTTCGAGCCCCAGCGCATCGGCCAGATCCGAGAGTTGCGCGGTGAGGCTGTCGAGCTCCGTATCCTTGACCTCGATCTGCTCGCTGAGCACCGATTGCATGACCATGAAAATCGTCAGAACAAAGAACAGCACCAGCAACAGCGCCGTCATCGCATCCACGAACCCCGGCCAGATATTGCCCGTGGAGCGTTGGTTGAACCGGCGCGTCACGGCCATGGATCAGCGCTCATCGTTGGGGTCAACGGGGCGACGGGCGCGCAACACGGCCTCTTCGGGATCGAAATCATCGTGCAGAACCGTGCGCAGGGCCTCGGCAGCCACCGCGGTCGGGTCGCTGACGCCCGAGCGCGCGGCCTGCTTCACGGTCATGTTGAGCGAGGCGAGATCACCGCGCAGCTCGGACACGGTTTCCTGCCGCCCGGCGGACATCTCCTCGAGGATCCGCAGAAGCTGCACATCGATGCTGCGCAGGCGCATCCGGCTTTCCGCGTCGATCCCGTCATGGCCCGATGTGATCTGCTGTTCCAGCAGGTTGCCCAGCCGCTCCTGACTTTCGGCGACACGTTCCAGCGCCGCCGTCGTCTGGTCGTTTCGCCCCAGTTGCGAGGTCAGCGAGGTCACCGATTGCGCCACGCCCACCAGCCTCTGGTCCAGCCGGGTCGCGCGTTCATCGGCCTGTACGAAGAGGTCCTGCAGGGATTCAATCTGCGCCACCATGTGGTCCAGAACCTGGGCCACGATATCCATGTCGAAGCCGCCGCCCTCGACCTCGGAGGAGGCAAAGCCGACCTTGGTGATGGTGGACAGCCATTCCTCCAGCTCGCGGTAGAACCGGTTCTGCCCATGTCCGACGAAGAGCTCCAGCAGCCCGACCACAAGCGAGCCCGCCAGCCCCAGCAGGGACGACGCGAAGGCCGTGCCCATGCCGCCCAGCTGTGCCTCGAGCCCGGTCATCAAGCGGCCAAAGACCGCCACACCGCCCTCGCCTTCGGACGGATCGAGCGAGCGGATCGTCTCGACCACCGCGGGGACAGTCGTCGCAAGGCCATAGAACGTGCCCAAAAGCCCGAGGAAAATCAGGAGATTGACAATGTATCGCGTGATATCCCGCGCCTCGTCGATCCGGGTGGCCACGGAGTCGAGGATCGAGCGCGAGGAGTTCGCGCTGAGCTGCATCCGCGCCTTGCGCGACCCCAGCAGCCCTGCCAGCGAGCCCACGAGCCGCGGTGCCGTCACCCGCGAGGCAGACGGCACGCCATTGGCAAAATTCTCGATCCAGCGCACCGCCGAGGACAATTGCAGTAGCTGCAGAAGGCAGGACATCACCCCGGCCACGAAGACCAGAACGATCACCCCGTTGAGATAGGGATTGGCGAGAAAGATCGGCGCGACCCGCGGATAGGCTAGCCAGCCTCCGGCCCCGACAAGTCCCAGCACCATCAGCATCAGCAGGAACTGACGTGTCGGGCGACCGAACAAGCGTCGCGCGCGGGGTTCCGGAGTGTCCATTCTCGAAGCCTTTTTGCCGGGTCTTGCGGAAACGATACGCGCTACGTCTCCTATTGCAAGTTGCGACATACCTGTTTTCCGGCTCAGGTCAAAGAGTTGAGGGCAATTCCTCGACCCGTGCGACCAGCCAGGCCAAGTCCGGATCGCGCAATCCGATCTCGCGCAAATGGGACTCGGTGTTGCGCAGATACTCGGTATTGGGTCCCCGCCCGCCCACGGCACGGGCGATGATCTGCGCCTGATCCTCCAAAGGCAGGTTCCCGCAATACTGCACATGGGTCTGATCGACCACGTATGTCACCGCCGTCACGGCGCGGCCATCGCGCAGGGTCACCGGGGCGGTGATCTCCAGATAGGCCGACGAAACCAGCTCGCGCTCGCGCAGGGCGGCCATGGTCTCGGCCTCGGTGCCCGGGGCCACGCGGAAGGCCACCCCGTCGCAATAGCTGTCGGGCGCGGTGTCCAGCGCCAAGACCAGTCCGGGGTCGGTCTCGGTCCCGCGATGGTGGATCGAGCGCATGCAAAAGGACCGGTGCCATCCGTCGAGCCGGGCAATCCCCTGCTCGGCCACCGGAAATTCCGGGTTCCAGATCAGCGATCCGTATCCAAAGACCCAAAGGGGCGCGTCCATTCTCTGGTCCTCCATGCTGCGCGCGGTTAAACAGCAGCACGTGCTCCGAGGGAAGGGAAAACCCCGATGAAATGGCTCCTGGGAATCTGTGCCGCAGCGGCGCTGGGATGGTTCGCCTATTGGTTTGTTGGCGCCTCGGCGCTGGAACGCAGTCTGACCGCCTGGTTCGAGGATCGCCGCGCCGAAGGCTGGCAGGTCGAGTGGACCGAGCTTGAGGTGCGCGGCTTTCCCAACCGGTTCGACACGGTGCTGACCGAGCCCGCCCTGGCGGATCCGGGCACCGGGATCGCCTGGGAGGCGCCGTTCTTTCAGCTTCTGGCGCTGAGCTACCAGCCCAACAAGGTGATTGCGGTCTTTCCCAACACCCAGACAATCTCGACCCCGCTGGGCCGGTCGCAGCTCGACAGTTCGAAAATGCAGGCCTCTCTGCATCTCGGGGCGAGTGCGCGCCTGCCCCTGCAGAGCGCGATCTTCGTGGCCGACGCACCCGAGCTGAGCAGTGGCATCGGCCGGACTCGGGCCCAGACCCTGCGGCTGGCCATGCGCGCCACCGAGGGCGCGCCCCAGACCTATGACATTGGGGTCGAGGTGTTGAGCTTTGCCCTGCCCGTGGCGATCAAGCGACGGCTGGATCCCGGCGAGCTGCTGCCCGCTGCTCTGGAGACCCTGCGCCTGGATGCGGTGGTGCGGTTTGACCGGGACTGGGATCTGGACGCGATTGAAACGCGCCGCCCCCAGCCCCGCGAGATCACCCTGAACGAGGCCCGCGCGGCATGGGGGCCGCTGGGCCTGCGCGCGGTGGGGGCGCTTGAGATCGACGATCGCGGACGCGCCAGTGGCGAGCTGACGATCAAGGCGAGCAACTGGCGCGATATCCTGCAGGTGGCGGAACGCTCCGGGCTGGTGCCAAGCGCGTTCCTGCCCCTGCTGGAGCGCGGGCTGGAGGCGCTGGCCGGACTGTCCGGACCGGAGACCTCGCTCGACATTCCGCTAACCCTGCGTGACGGGCAGATGCGGCTGGGCTTTCTGTCCCTCGGGCAGGCCCCGCGCTTCGTCCTGCGCTAGCCGTCCCCGAAACCGTCAGCGGCAATAGAGCCCGCTGCGGTAGCGTGCGACGTCGAAATGGAAGTGGTCCTTGTGGTAGCGGTCCGCCTCCGGGCCAAGCACCGTGCCAAAGGGACCGCAGGCCGCCTGATGCATCTGGCGCAGCATCCTGCCCTGTTTGCGATCATCCCAGCCCTTGAGGACGGTGATCGCCGTTCCGTCCTTGAGCATGATGGCCGAGATGTCGATCGCCTTGCCCTTGCCGTGCTCCGAGATCTTGGCCCCGACCTTGTGGTTCCGGGTCCGGCAGCTGTAATGGGCCGCCACGCGCAGCTCGGCAACCCCGCCGCCCGTGCGCTTCACCGCCGGTTTGACGCCCGTATCGACCCAGCGCCGCAGGGCCTCGGCGGCCTCGCATGTCATGGTCGACGCGGTGGAGAGGCGCACGCCCTCAACCTCGACCACCTGCACCGCGTTGCGCACGCCGCAGCCGCGCAGACGCCCGGCAATGTCCGGCACGGACCGTCCGAGGATCTGACGACTGCCGCAGATGCGACCGACTTTCGACGGTGTGCCCTGCGGGCGGGTGACCTGTACTCGGGCCGGGCGCGGTTTCAGGGTCCCTCGGGGGGTCGGGCGGGGCGAGACCCGCAAGCTGGGCAGGCTCGCGGCCTGGATCGCCCGGCTCGTATCAACCAGAGGCAAGGCGGGGCGCGGCACCGGCACGAAACGCTCGGCGACCTGCGACAGGATCAATTCCTCGGTGCGCGGTGCCGGGCGGGGGGACCGGTCGAGCGCCAGCGCGGGCAGGCTCAGCGCGGCCAGAACCGCCGCCAGAACCGCGCCGCGCCCGAGGCTCATTCCGCCGGAGCCTTGGTTTTGGCGGTGGGAACCCGGCCAAAATCCGGGGCATCCGTGTCCTGACCTGCGTCGATGATCCCCCGCCGGATCGCGCGGGTGCGGGTGAAATAGTCGTGCAGGTGATCACCATCCTCGGTGCGGATCGCCCGTTGCAGCGCGAACAGCTCTTCGGTGAAACGTCCGAGGATCTCGAGCGTGGCGGCCTTGTTGGTCAGGAACACGTCCCGCCACATGGTCGGATCCGAAGCCGCGATCCGGGTAAAATCCCGGAACCCCGCGGCGGAATACTTGATCACCTCGCTATCGGTCACCCGGCGCAGGTCATCGGCCACACCCACCATCGTATAGGCGATCAGATGCGGCGCATGGCTGGTGACCGCGAGCACCAGATCATGATGGGCCGGGTCCATCACATCGACATTGCTGCCCAGCTCTTCCCAATAGGTTCTCAGCCGCGCGAGCTCTGCTGGATCGCTCCCCTCGGCGGGCACGAGGATGCACCATTTGTTGTCGAAGAGCTCGGCAAAGCCCGAGCGAGGCCCCGAATGCTCGGTCCCGGCGAGCGGGTGACCGGGAATGAAATGGACTCCCTCGGGGATATGCGGGGCGACCGCCTCGATCACAGCGGCCTTGACCGAGCCCACATCCGTGACCACAGCCCCCGGTTTGAGAACCGGAGCGATCTCGGCGGCCACAACCCCCATGGCGCCTACGGGCACGCAAAGCACCACGAGATCCGCATCGCGCACCGCCTCGGCCGCGCTGTCACAGACCGTGTCCACGAGCCCGATTTCGGCGGCGGTCGCCCGGGTCTCGGCACTGCGGGCATAGCCCGAGATCTCGCCCGCGAGCCCGGCACGCCGCGTGGCATGGGCCATCGAGCCTGCGATAAGGCCAAGTCCGATCAGCGCGATCTTGGGGTAGATCACGCTCATGGCCTGTGCTCCTTGAAGGCGGCGACCCCCGCGACCAGCGCGCGGCAGCTTTCCTCGTCGCCCACGGTCATCCGCAGGGCCGAGGGCAGCTTGTAACCCGTCACCCGTCGCACGATCAGGCCCCGCGCCTTGAGAAAGGTATCACAAGCGCCGGCTTCCTCGGGGCTGGCAAAGCGCGCGAGGATGAAGTTGGCCGAGGAGGTGTCCGAGGGCACGCCCAGCGCCGCCAGCTCGGTCGCGAGCCAGCTGCGCCACTTGGCATTCTCGGCCCGGCACTGGTCGGTATAATCCGTGTCCAGCACGGCAGCTTCGGCGGCGGCCAGCGCCCCGGTCGAGAGGTTGAAAGGGCCCCGCACCCGGTGGAGCACATCCACCAGCGCCTTGGGCCCATAGCCCCAGCCCACGCGCAGGGCCCCCAGACCATAGATTTTCGAGAAGGTCCGGGTCATCACCACATTCTCGCGGCTCTCGACCAGCGCGAGCCCTGCATCGTAATCCGGCACGTATTCCGCATAGGCCCCGTCGAGCACCAGCAGACAGCCCTCGGGCAACCCGTCCGCGAGCCGGCCCAGGGCATTGCCCCCGATCATGGTGCCGGTCGGGTTGTTCGGATTGGCGATGAACACCATCTTGGTGCGCGCCGTCACTGCGTCGAGAATGGCGTCCACATCCGTCACGCGCTTGCGTTCGGGCACCTCGACCGGGGTCCCCCCCGCGGCGAGCGTGCTGATCCGGTACATGGCAAAGCCATGCTCGGTGTGGATCACCTCGTCCCCCGGGCCCACATAGGCCTGGCAAAGAAAGGCGATGATCTCATCCGAGCCCGCGCCGCAGATCACCCGCGCCGGGTCCAGCCCGTTCACCTCGGCGATCGCCGCGCGCAGGGAGGCGTGATCGGTCGAGGGATAGCGATGCAGGTTGGCCGCAGCCTCGGTATAGGCCGCGATGGCCCGCGGGCTCGGCCCCAACGGGTTCTCATTCGAGCTGAGCTTGATGACCTTCTCGACCCCCGCCACATGGGAGGCCCCGCCCTCGTAAAGCGCGATATCCATAATGCCAGGCTGCGGGGCGATCTGTGTCATATCAAACTCTTAGCGGACGAGGGTGTTCTGCAAGGCCCATGGCGTGTCCAATGCCAGGTCCTCGGGAAAGGGGCTATCGCGGTCCGTGAGGGGCGTCCAGTCGGTGTAATGTCCCTCCACCGGGCCGAGATAGGGCAGCTGCACCTCCAGACACCGGGCATAATCCATCTCGTCGGTCTCGACGATCCCGGCATTCGGGTTCTCGAGCGCCCAGACCATGCCCGCAAGCACAGCCGAGGTGACCTGCAACCCGGTGGCGTTCTGGTCGGGCGCGAGCGTCTTGGTTTCCTCGTTCGAAAGCCGCGAGCCGTACCACAACGCGTTCTTGGCATGCCCATAGAGCAGCACGCCCAGCTCATCGATGCCGTCGGTGATCTCATCCACGTCAAAGATGTGGTGCTCGGTCTGGATCTGTCCGGATCCGAACATCTCATGCAGCGACAGCACCGCGTCATCGCAGGGATGATAGGCATAATGACAGGTCGGGCGGAACTCGGGGTGGTCCCCCTCCCCCACGGTGAAGTAATCGGCGATGGAAATCGCCTCGTTATGGGTCACGAGGAAGCCGAATTGCGGCCCGCGCGTCGGGCACCATGTGCGCACGCGGGTGTCGGCCCCGGGCTGTTCGAGCCAGATCGCGGCCTTGCAGCCTGCCGCCTGCCGGTGGGCATTGGCGGGCATCCAGGGCTCGAACGTGCCCCAGCCCATCTCGGAGGGTTGGTAGCCCTCGGCGATGAAGCCCTCCACCGACCATGTGTTGACGAAGACCTGATGGGGCTTGGCCTCGGCGCGCACCTGCGTGTCCCGCTCGGCGATATGCACGCCCTGCACGCCCAGATCGCGCATGAGCGCAGCCCAGCCGTCGCGGGTCGTGGGCGCCTCGCTGGCATGGCCGGTATCCTTGGCCAGCATCATCAGCCCGGCCTTGACGAACCACGACACCATGCCCGGGTTCGCCCCGCAGCAGGAGACCGCCGTGGTCCCGCCCGGACGCGCGGCCTTCTCGTCGCGCACGGCCTGCCGCAGCGCATAGTTGGTGCGCGCCGCGTTGTCGGCCGTGTCGAAATAGTAGCCCGCCCAGGGTTCCACCACCGTGTCGATATACGGCACGCCGATCTCGCGGCAGTGCTTCATCAGGTCGAGCGATGACGTGTCCACCGACAGGTTCACGCAGAACCCCTTGCCTTCGGGAAAGAGCGCGTTCAGCTCGTCGCGGTAATTCTCGGGCGTCAGCGCCACCTGCTTGTGGCGAATACCGCGCGCCTTGAGGGTCTCGACCCCCTCGGGCTTGGGTTCAACCACCAGAAACTGGTCGCGGTCATAGTCGAAATGCCGCTCGATCAGCGGCAGGGTCCCCTGCCCGATGGAACCGAAGCCGATCATCACCACGGGGCCGTCGATGCGGCCATAGACGGGGTAGTCGGACATGGGGAGGCTCTCCTGCTCTGGACGGCAAACACAAAAAGGGCCGCGCTGGTCTCGCGCGGCCCTAAAAAGCGGTTATGCGCGAACGGATTAGTTCTGTGCGTAGTATTCGATCACGAGGTTCGGTTCCATCATCACCGGATAGGGCACATCTGCAAGACCCGGCGTGCGGACGAAGGTCGCTTTCATCTTGTTATGGTCGGCATCCACATAGTCCGGCACATCGCGCTCGGGCAGCTGGGTTGCCTCCAGCAGGGCTGCCATCTGGCGGGACTTCTCACGCACCTCGACGACGTCGCCTTCCTTGACACGGTAGGACGGGATGTTCACGCGCTGACCGTTCACCAGGACATGGCCATGGTTCACGAACTGACGGGCGGCGAAGATGGTCGCGACGAACTTGGCGCGGTAGACCACGGCGTCCAGACGACGCTCCAGCAGACCGATCAGGTTCTCACCGGTATCGCCCTTGACCCGCTCGGCTTCGCCATAGATGCGGCGGAACTGCTTCTCGGTGAGGTCGCCGTAATAGCCCTTGAGCTTCTGCTTGGCGCGCAGCTGCAGACCGAAGTCGGACATCTTCTGCTTGCGGCGCTGACCGTGCTGGCCCGGGCCATATTCGCGGCGATTGATCGGGGATTTCGGACGGCCCCAGATGTTCTCGCCCATGCGGCGGTCGATTTTGTACTTGGCAGACGTGCGTTTGGTCACGGCTGATCTCCTTCGTTTGTGAAGGGCGTTGTCCTCTGGCCTTGCGGCCTGACAGGGATCCTCTTGCGAGGGCCACCAACACCAATGAATGGCGCGCTTATACGCATCGCCCTTCTGGTGTCAACGGCTGTCGCGCACTGGCGTGGCCCGGGGGCGATTTGGCGCGCTCAGGCGCCTGATTTGGTCTGCATAACGGCGCCGTTCAGCTGCGCCTCGCCATGGAGCACCCGGTCCGCCAGCACCGCGGCAGAGGTGCGATTCTCTACCCCCATCTTCTGGAACACCTGTTCGAGATGCTTGTTGATGGTGCGCGCGCTCAGGGACAGGATCTGCGCGATGTCGCGGTTCGACTTCCCCATCGAGAGCCAGTAAAGCACCTCGGCCTCGCGCGGCGTCAGCTGAAAGACCTGCGCCAGAAGCTCCTCGGGTGCCATTTCGGCCGCCGCGCGGACCCGCAACAGGATCTCCCGCGAGGGTGACGAGCCAAGATAGGAGATCTCGCAATCCCCTTCGCGGTAGGGCGTCGCGCTGGAGATCGGCGCGCTGATGCAGGCCCGCAGCCACTGCCCGAAGGCCTGCCCGGAAAAGAGCTCCCGTGCGCAGGTGATCCCGCCCCGGGCCAGTTCCTCCTGGGCCTTGGGGCTGCTCCAGACAAGCTCGCCGCTGGTATTGACGGCAATCACCGTGCGGCCCGTGGTGTCGAGCGCTTCGCGCGCGCTCTGGATCATCTTGGCGTTGATCATATGGATCGTGATCCGGGCCAGCAGCTCGTCGACCACCACAGGCTTGGTGACGTAGTCGACACCGCCGGAATTCAGGCCCTTCAAGATATGTTCGGGCTCGGTCAGCCCCGTCATGAAGACGACCGGCGCCGGGATCGGGTCCGCGCCGCTCTTCATCCGAAGGCAGGTCTCGAAGCCGTCCATCTCGGGCATGACCGCATCCATCAGAACCACGTCCGGCGCGATCCGGCGGGCCAGATCGATGGCGGTGGCGCCACTGCGGGCGACGATCACCGTGATGCCGTTCTCTTCGAGAACCGAGGCCACCATGCCGAGAGAATCCGGATCATCATCCACCACAAGTGCAATATCGTGACGATCCCGATCAGCTGGCAACATCGCGCGTGTCCTTCAATACATCAACAATCCCCGGCAGGTCATAGAGCCCCGCCATCTTGTTCAGCCGCACCAGCATCGACCCTCGCAAGCTGCCATTCTCGGCCAGCTCCGCGATCCGCTCGGTAAGCGCCCGGGCCATGCCGTTCCGGGCCAGCTCGATCAGGGCGAGCCGGTCCTCATCCGAAAGCTCCGAGACCGCGACCCCGGTGGGCGCCGTGGTCTCGGTCATCACCAGCTCGAGCCGCAGAAGCTCGGCGATCCGCACCAGAAGGTCATCGAGGCTGTAGGGCTTTGCAACGAAGGCATCGCAGAGCGCAACCTCCCGCGGGGGCGGTTTGCCGACCCGCGCATGCCCCGAGACCATCACGATCGGTGTGGCCCGGAACGCGCCCGAGCGCAGCTTCTCGGCCAGGGTCCAGCCATCCTGCCCCGGCAGGTCGATATCCAGCACAAATAGATCCGGTGAGATGTCATCCAGCATCGCAAGCCCCTGCTCGGCGCTGCCGGCGGTGACCACGGCAAAGCCCAGCGGGTCAAAGAAGGATGTGGCCAGTTGCAGGTGGTTGCGGTCATCATCCACCACCATCAGCGTCTTGCGTGGCCCGACAAAGCCCCGCACCGCCCGGGTCCGCGAGGGCGAGCCGGTGGTCGCAGGCGCCTGATGGGTGTCCACGGCGACGCTCGGCAGCATCAGCCGCACGCGGAACACGCTGCCCACCCCGGGGGTGCTGTCCACGGTAATCTCGCCGCCGAGGATCTCGACCAGAAGCTTGGTGATGGTCAGGCCCAGCCCCGAGCCGGTTTCGCGCACGGTGTTAATCCGCTCGAACGGGTTCCAGATCCGTTTGAGGTCTTCGGGCGCGATGCCCACCCCGGTGTCGCGCACCTCGATCACCACAACCTCGTTGCGATAGATGATATGCAGCCCGACCTCGCCCTCCTGCGTGTAGCGGATCGCGTTGGACAGAAGGTTGATGATGATCTGGCGCAGGCGCTTTTCATCAAAGCTCACCCATTCGGGCAGCGCGCCCGAGGTGGTGAGCGAGGATTTGAGGCCCTTCTCGCGCGCGCTTTCTTCGAAGATCGCGCTGACCTGCCGCAAGAATGAGGGAAAGGCGATGCGGTCCCGGCTGATCTCCAGCCGACCGGCTTCGATCTTGGAGATGTCCAGCAGACCCTCGATCAGGCCGGCCAGATGCTCGCTGCTGCGCCGGATCGTCTTGACCGAATTGCGCCGCTGCTCGGGGATCTCGGGGTCCTTTTCGAGGATCTGGGCAAAGCCGTAGATCGAGTTGAGCGGCGTGCGCAACTCGTGGCTGAGCCCGGTCATGTAGCGGGTCTTGGCGAGGTTCGCGGCCTCGGCCTTCTCCTTGGCGCGCTGCAATTCGAGATCCGTGCGCTCATGGGCGCGCACCTCGAAAAGCAGGCGCTCGGTCTGCTTCTCGGCCTCGTCGCGGGCCTGATCCTGGCTCTCGCTGATCAGCAGATACATCCAGACGACCACCCCCACGGCGATCATCACCATAGAGAAGATCACCCAGAGCACCGCGTCAAAATTTTCGGCATTCTGGAAACTGCGCACCAGAAGCAGAAGTGCCCCGAAGGCCGCCCCCAAAAGGGAGGTCACCATGGCAAAGCGGAACATCCGCGACATCAGCACGGTCGCCACAGGGCGCGGGAATATCCCGGTCACGATGCTCTTGGACATGTCGGCCAGCCGCGCATGGGGCTTGCAGGCATCGCGGCAATTGCTGTCCAGCGTGCAGCAGAGCGAACAGATCGGCCCGGTATGGAACGGGCAATGGGTCATGTCCTCGGGATCGAAGGAGTATTCGCAGATGATGCAGGTCGAGGCAATCTCATCCGGCGTCGGCCGCGCGATGTAGTAGCGCCCCTTGGTCGCCGCCGCGATCACCGGGGCCAGAACGAAGGAGCTGCCCAGCGCGATGAAGGAGGACGTCGCCTCCGCCAGATCGCCAAACAGCCCGCCATAGGCCAGCAGCGACAGCACGCAGGCCGTGGCCATGGCGCCGATCCCCACCGGGTTGATGTCGTAGAGATGCGCCCGGCGGAATTCGATCCCCGGCGGGCTGTAGCCAAGTGGCTTGTTCACCACCAGATCCGCGACGAGCGCCCCGATCCAGGCCAGCGCCACGTGGGAATAAAGCGCGAGCGTCTTTTCCAGCGCGCCGAACACGCCCAGCTCCATCAGCAGTACCGCGATGCCCACATTGAACACCAGCCAGACCACCCGCCCGGGATGGGCATGTGTGAGCCGCGAGAAGAAGTTCGACCATGCGATGGAGCCCGCATAGGCATTGGTGACATTGATCTTGAGCTGGCTGAGGATCACGAAAACGCTGGTCAGCAGCAACACCACCAGAGGCGAGTTGATCGTCTGGTTGAAGACGGTCTCGTACATGCGCGTGGGGTCGGTCGCATCCTCCGCCGGGACACCATGGGCGATGGCCAGCGTGATCAGATAGGACCCGGCCAGCATCTTGAGCATGCCCAGCACCGACCAGCCCGGCCCCGCCACGATCAGCGCCCCCCACCAGCGCCGCTTGTCCGCCCGGGTCTTGGGTTCGGGCAGGAACCGCAGGTAGTCCACCTGCTCGCCCACCTGCGCAATCAGCGAGAAGATCACGCCCGAGGCCGCGCCCAGCAGGATCAGCTTGCCTGCATTGTCCACCGGCTCTGGCGTGTTGCCCTGAAAGCTGGACCACCCCTCGATGTCGTAACCCACGAAGGCGAGGATCACGAAGGGCGTGATATGCAGTACGACCCAGAGCGGCTGGGTCCAGGCTTGGAAGGCCGAGATTTTCGAGAACCCGTTGATCACCAGCGGAATGACCACGAAGGCGCTGATCAGATAGCCCAGAACGAGCGGCACCCCGAAACAGTATTCCAGCGCGAGTGCGAGAATCGCCGCCTCCAGCGCGAAGAAGATGAAGGTGAAGGTCGCGTAGATCAGCGAGGTGATGGTCGAACCGATATACCCGAACCCCGCCCCGCGTGTGAGCAGGTCGATATCCACGCTGTAGCGCGCGGCGTAATAGCTGATCGGGAAGGCCGTCAGGAAGAGAAAGGCCCCCACCAGCATGATCGCCACGATGGCGATATCGAATCCATAGGTCAGGGTCAGCGCCCCGCCGATCGCCTCCAGCGCCAGAAACGAGATCGAGCCGATCGCGGTATTCGCGACCCGGGCATAGGACCAACGCCGGGCGCGCCGCGCGGTGAAGCGCAGGGCGAAATCTTCCATCGTTTCATTGGCAACCCAGCGGTTGTAGCGCCGCTTTTCCTGAGTTGCACGATAGAGCGTTGCCATATGGCCCCCGGGATCAATCGTCTCAACATACACACGGGCGGGCGCGGCTTAGCTGCGGCTAAGCGCGTCCCTCCGCCCCCTGTGTCCTTTAAGTTCCGTTAACGACCTTACAGGGGAGGAACGCGCACCTGCATACGTCATTCGACGTATAAGGTTTCTGACGCTCTTCGGGAAAAAGTTAACGCAGACGGCAGCGCGCTGCCCGACACGTCAACCTATCCCCACAAGGAGCTGTTATGACTGATCGCAAAACCCCGAAATCCATGTCCGGACCCAGCCGTCGCGCTGTGATGGCCGGCGGCACGGCGCTGGCGGCCTCGCTGTTTTTGCCCAAGGACCTGCGCGCGGCGGATTTCCCGACCGCCGAGGTGAACACGACCGGGCTGGCCGTGACCGACGACACGGTCACCATCGGCATCCTGCACTCCGTTACGGGCACCATGGCGATTTCGGAAACCGGCTCCGTGCAGGCCGAGAAGCTCGCCATCGAGCAGATCAACGCCCAGGGCGGCATCCTTGGCCGCAAGATCGAGTATATCCAGGAAGACGGTGCCTCCGACTGGCCGACCTTTGCCGAAAAGGCCCGCAAGCTGCTGGTCAACGACAAGGTCGCCTCGGTCATGGGCTGCTGGACCTCGGCCAGCCGCAAGGCCGTCTTGCCTGTCTTCGAACAGCATAACGGCTTCCTCTACTACCCGACCTTCTACGAAGGCCTCGAGCAGTCGCCGAACGTCATCTATACCGGTCAGGAAGCCACCCAGCAGATCATCGCGGGCCTCGACTGGGTCTCCGAGACCAAGGGCGCCAAGACCTTCTACCTGCTCGGCTCCGACTACATCTGGCCGCGCACCTCGAACAAGATCGCGCGCAAGCATATCGAGAACTTCCTCGAAGGCTCCAAGGTCGTGGGGGAAGAGTATTACCCGCTCGGCCATACCCAGTTCAACTCGGTCATCAACAAGATCCGCCTGCGCAAGCCTGACGTGATCTATGCGATCGTTGTGGGTGGCTCGAACGTGGCCTTCTACAAGCAGCTCAAGGCCGCGGGCATCGACCCGGCTGGCGAGAGCCCGCTCGTGCTGACCATCTCGGTGACCGAGGACGAGATCCGCGGCATCGGTGGCGAGAACATCGAAGGCACCTATGCCTGCATGAAGTACTTCCAGAGCCTGGAAAACGAGAACAACCTCGATTTCGTCCGCGCCTTCAAAGAGATGTGGGGCGAGGACATGGTGATCGGCGACGTGACCCAGGCTGCCTATCTCGGACCGTGGCTCTGGAAAGCCGCTGTCGAAAAAGCCGGTTCGTTCGATGTGAACAAGGTCCGCGAAGCGAGCCCGGGCATCGAACTCACCACAGCCCCCGAGGGCTACGTCAAGGTCCATGAGAACCACCACCTCTGGTCCAAGACGCGCGTGGGTCGTGCGAAGGCCGACGGTCAGTACGACGTCGTGTTCGAGACTGCAGAGCTGGTCGAGCCGGATCCGTTTCCCGAAGGCTACCAGTAAGCTGCAAGCGAGGGAGGGCGCGGTGCCAGGCGCGCCCTCTCCCACTTCTCCCCCGGCGTTTTCCTAATCCCCCCAGAGGTTTGCGATGTTTTCCGACTATTCGATGGGCGAGCTCGGCGCGATTTTCGCGATGCAGGGTTTCGCCGGTCTCATCCTGTTTTCCGTCTTTGTCCTCATGGCCCTGGGGCTCGCCATCATCTTTGGTCAGATGGGCGTGATCAACATGGCCCATGGCGAGTTCATGATCCTCGGGGCCTATGTCACCTACCTGACCTCGAATGTCTTCGCGACCTACCTGCCAGACCTCTTCAGCATCTATTTCTTTGTCGCGATGATCCTCGCCTTCCTTGCCTCGGGCGCCCTGGGCCTGATCGTGGAATGGGGGCTCATACGACATCTCTATAAACGCCCGCTGGATACGCTTCTGGCGACCTGGGGCCTCAGCCTCATCCTGCAGCAGATCTATCGCAGCGTCTTTGGCGCGCGGGAGGTCGGCGTGACGATTCCCGACTGGATGATGGGCTCGCTGCCCCTGACGGACCTCGTGGAGATCCCGATCAACGGGATCTTCGTGATGGTGCTCGCAACCTGCATCTCGATTGCCGTCTACGTGATGATGTTCCGCTCCTCCTGGGGCCTGCAGGTGCGCGCGATCAACCAGAACCGCGTCATGGCGGATGCCACGGGCATCAACACCGCCTGGACCGACCGGCTGACCTTCGGGATCGGCTGCGGCGTGGCCGGTGTGGCGGGCTCGGCCTTTACGATGATCGGCTCCACCGGGCCGACGGCGGGGCAGCTTTATATCGTGGACACCTTCCTCGTGGTGGTCTTCGGCGGCGCGGGCAGTCTGCTCGGCACCATCGCCAGTGCCTTCTCGATCAGTCAGGCCCAGTCGATCATGGAATTCTTCCTCTCGGGCTCGATGGCCAAGGTTCTGACCCTGCTCGTGGTGGTCGGCATCCTGATGGTGCGTCCGCAAGGCCTCTTCTCCCTGAAACTGCGCAAGTAAGGAGCTCGACCCGATGCAGGTTTCCTCCAACCGTATCTTCACCCGTCAGGACGTGATTGCCTTTGCTGTGCTGGCTGCCGTGATCTTTGTCCTGCTGCCCCTCGCGCTCGACAGCTTTCGTCTGAACCTGTTCGGCAAGTACCTGACCTATGCCTTCGTCGCTGTGGGGCTCGTGCTCTGCTGGGGCGCAGGCGGCATCCTCAGCCTCGGCCAGGGCGTGTTCTTCGGCCTTGGCGGGTATTGCATGGCAATGTTCCTCAAGCTGGAGGCCTCGACCCCAGAAAACACCGCGATCCAGTCCACGCCCGGTATTCCCGACTTCATGGACTGGAACCAGCTGACGGCCCTGCCCTGGTGGTGGGAACCCTTCAACAACCTCGCCTTCGCCCTGCTCGCAGTCGTCGCGGTCCCGGTCATCTTTGCCTTCATCATCGGGGTGGCCATGTTCACCCGGCGGGTGGGCGGCGTCTACTTCGCCATCATCACCCAGGCCTTTGCCGCGATCCTCACAATCCTGATCATCGGGCAGCAAGGCTTCACGGGCGGCGTGAACGGGATCACCGACCTGCGCACCCTGAATGGCTGGGACATCCGCACGGATGAGGCCAAGGAACTGCTCTATTACGTCAATGGCGTACTGCTCTTTCTCTGCCTCGCCATCGCGCAATATGTCCGCAAGTCCAAGCTCGGACGGCTTCTGATCGCCATGCGCGACCAGGAAGATCGGGTGCGTTTCTCCGGCTACAACGTTGCGAGCTTCAAGATCTTCATCTTCTGCCTCGGCGCGGCCTTCGCGGGCGTCGGTGGCGCGATGTTCACCCTACAGGTGGGGTTCATGTCCCCGACGCTTGTCGGGATCGTCCCCTCGATCGAGATGGTCATCTTCTGCGCCGTGGGCGGACGCCTGTCCATCGTCGGCGCGGTCTATGGCGCACTTCTGGTGAACTGGGCCAAGACCTCGCTCTCGGAAAGCTTCCCCGAGCTGTGGTTGCTGGGTCTGGGCGGTCTCTTCATCGCGGTTGTGATGCTCTTCCCGAACGGTCTGGCCGGTGTCTATTCCGAGCATGTGGCCCCGCGCATCGCGGCCCTGTTCAAGAAGACGCCCCCCGATCCCGACCCCGCCAACACCCCCACCGCGCCGACGTCCACGACGGTCGCGCCAGCCGCCAAGACGGCCGCGGAATAGGAGCCAGCCATGCAAGGACATAACCCCAATTTCGTGCTCGCGGTCGAAGGGCTCACGGTTTCCTTCGACGGGTTCAAGGCGGTGGACGATCTCAGCTTCTATGTAGAGCCGAACGAGTGCCGCGTGATCATCGGACCCAACGGGGCGGGCAAGACCACGGTGCTCGACCTGATCTGCGGGCGCACCAAGGCCACGAGCGGGTCGGTGAACTTCAAGGGTCTGGAGCTGCTGGAAAAGCGCGAGGACCAGATCGTCCATGCGGGTGTCGGGCGCAAGTTCCAGACCCCGTCGGTCTATGAGGATCTCACGGTCTTCGAAAACCTCGAGCTCAGCTATCCGCGCGGGCATTCGGTCTTTGGCGCCCTGCTCTTTCGCCGCGACCAGGAGGTGCAGGCCCGCATCCAGGAGATCGCCGAGACGATCTTTCTCGACGACCAACTCGAAGAGAAAGCCGCCTATCTCAGCCATGGCCAGAAGCAGTGGCTCGAGATCGGGATGTTGCTGATCCAGGACCCGGAGCTGTTGATGCTGGACGAGCCCGTGGCGGGCATGTCCGTGGCCGAACGCAAGAAAACCGCCGAGCTGCTCAACAAGATCATCAAGGACCGCTCGGTCATCGTGATCGAGCATGACATGGGCTTCGTCGCGGATATCGCGACCCGGGTCACCGTGCTGCATCAGGGCAAGACCCTGTCCGAAGGCTCGATGGAGCGGGTGCAGGCCGATCCCAAAGTCATCGAAGTCTATCTCGGCCACTGAAGGAGATCCGCAATGCTGTCCGTCGAAAACCTCTGTGCGGCCTATGGCGAGTCCGAGGTGCTGCACAGCCTCAACCTGGATGTGAAACCCGCCGAGATCGTGGCCGTCATGGGCCGCAACGGGATGGGCAAGACCACCCTGATGAAGACCCTGATGGGGATCGTGCCCGAGAAAGACGGGAGCGCCCGGATCGGGGACACCTCGATTGCAGGCATGAAACCGCATCAGCGGGTCTCGTCCGGCATCGCCTATGTGCCCCAGGGCCGGATGATCTTCTCGTCCATGACGGTGCGCGAGAATATCGAGACCGGCCTGACCTCGACCGGTTCCAAGACAGTGCCCGAGGATATCTATGAGCTTTTCCCGGTGCTGCTGGAGATGAAATCGCGCCGCGGCGGCAACCTGTCGGGCGGTCAGCAGCAGCAGCTGGCGATTGCCCGGGCGCTGGCGAGCGATCCGAAGGTTCTGTTGCTGGATGAGCCGACCGAGGGGATCCAGCCCTCGATCATCCGCGAGATGGCCCGGACCCTGCGCAAGATCCGGGACCAGAAGGGCCTGACGATCATCGTGTCGGAACAGGTGCTGAGCTTTGCGCTCGACGTGGCGGACCGGGTGATCGTGATCGAGAACGGCACCTTCGTCCATGACAGCCCGCGCGACGGGATCGACGAGGCGAAAGTCTCAAAATTCCTATCGGTTTGACCAAGAAGGAGAGGACCTAACCATGGCTGACACACTGATTTCGGTGGATCTCAGCGAGAGCCCGCACACGAATGAGAATGTGCACAATCGCTGGCATCCCGACATTCCGATCAATGTCTGGGTCGAACCCGGGGACGATTTCAAGATCGAGACCTATGACTGGACCGGCGGACAGATCAAGAATAACGACGACGCCTCCGACGTGCGCGACGTGGAGCTGGAACAGGTGCACTACCTGTCCGGTCCCATCGGGGTCAAAGGGGCCGAACCGGGCGATCTTCTGGTGGTCGATATCCTCGATATCGGTGCCAAGGAAGAGATGCTCTGGGGCTTCAACGGCTTCTTCTCGAAACAGAATGGCGGCGGTTTCCTGACCGAGCATTTCCCCGAGGCCCAGAAATCGATCTGGGATTTCGACGGCATGTTCACAAAGTCCCGCCACGTGCCGGGCGTGAAATATGCCGGCCTGATCCACCCGGGCCTGATCGGCTGTCTGCCGGATCGCAAGATGCTGGACATGTGGAACAGCCGCGAGACCAAGCTGTTCAACACCGACCCGGAGCGTACGCCGCCCCTGGCCGCCCTGCCCAACACCCAGAGCGCGCATATGGGCGCGATGAAGGGCGACGCCCGCGATCAGGCCGCCACCGAGGCCGCCCGGACCGTCCCGCCGCGCGAGCATGGCGGGAATTGTGACATCAAGGACCTGAGCCGCGGCTGCAAGATCTACTTCCCGGTCTATGTGGACGGCGCGGGTCTCTCGATGGGGGATCTCCACTTCAGCCAGGGCGATGGCGAGATCACCTTCTGCGGCGCGATCGAGATGGCCGGCTGGCTGCATCTCAAGGTCGAGCTGATCAAGGGCGGTGTCGAGAAATACGGCGTCAAGAACCCGATCTTCAAGCCCTCGCCGATCAAGCCGGTCTATGATGACTACCTGATCTTCGAAGGCATCTCCGTCGATGAGGCGGGCGAGCAGCACTATCTGGATGTCCATGTCGCCTATCGTCAGGCCTGCCTGAACGCGATCGAGTATCTCAAGAAGTTCGGCTACACGGGCGCTCAGGCCTACGCGATCCTCGGGACAGCCCCCGTGCAGGGGCATATCTCGGGCGTGGTGGACATACCAAACGCCTGTGCCACGCTCTGGCTCCCCAATGACATCTTCGAATGGGACATGATGCCGAATGCCAACGGCCCGACCAAGTATCTGGACGGTTCGGTGGACATCCCGCTCGCGCCCGATCTCTGAGTCCTCACCTGAGGGAGGCCTTCGGGCCTCCCATTTTTCCCGCGCCCGGAGACCCCGATGCCCGTTTATGATTACCTCTGCGATGAGTGCGGCCCCTTCACCGCTTTGAATTCCATCGCCAATTACAAAGAGCCCTGCGAATGCCCCGATTGCGCGGCCGAGAGCCCGCGGGTCATGCTCAACGTGCCGCGCCTTGCCATGATGAGCAATGCGAGCCGCACGGCCCACGCCACCAACGAACGCAGCGCTGACAGTCCCAAGCGGTCCAAGAACCACGGGCCGAACTGCGGCTGCTGTGGCGGTGGATCGTCGAAAATGCCCTCGAAAACCCTGCATCACAGCAATGGCGCCAAGTCCTTTCCGACCAAGCGTCCCTGGATGATTTCACACTGACCCCATCAGTCGAGGGTTCCTCCTCCAATGGGGGCAGGGAGGAGAGCGGCGCGCGGGCCCTAGGCCTGCGCGCCTTTTTCATGCGCGGATCCTGGGGTCTACCGGGTCTGGAAGGCCAGCGGCCACATGAAGTCGAGCGGTTTGTAGCCCTGCCCGAGATACTGCACCGTCCCGCCCCCGTCGGTCATGTTATAGCCCGGGTGCAGCGCGCCAGCGGGCACTGAAAACGGAAAGAACGCGCCCGTCTCGGGATTGTAGGACGCGGTCGCGTGGCACGCATGGCAGCTCGCGTTGAACCGGGTCCAATAGGCCGCCTGGGCCGTGTTCGGACTGCCGGCGAAATCCTCCATATCCGCATGACCGAGGATCACAGGCACGGTGCCGTTGCCATCCACGGTGAACCGGATCTGCGTGCCATTGGGCGCGTAGCCCTCGAACCCGAAGCCCCCGATCCCCGCCTCGTCCAGAAGCGCGTCGATATCCGCTTCGCTCAGCGGTGCGCGTTGGGTGATGAAACTGTCGCGGACATGGGCCACGCCCGGGTTGTCGTTGAACTCGAAAGTGCTCCAGAACCAACTGGGGGCCTCGTCGTAGAACATCTGCCCCGGATCCGGCAGGGATTGCATCTTCACCATCAGGTGCAGGCCGCGCCACCAGTATTCCCCGCCCTCGAAGGGAAAGGTCAGCGCGCCCTCGGGCACCGGGCTGCCTTCGGTCACCTGCAGCCATGACGCCTTGAGCTCGATCGAGCCCACGGGCATGTCCACATAGTCGTTCTTGGTGAAAAACGCCGCGATGCCGCGTTTCGTGGTCAGGTCACTATCGACCAGATAGTCATAGCTGATCTGGTTGCGGTTGACCTCTTCATTGGCGCCGTCCGGATCGGCCGTGGCCACGCGCCCGGCCTCCAGATCCTTTTTCTCGGCCGAGGGTTTCATGGTGCTGCGCGCCATGTTCGAGAAATCGAACGGGACTGCCGTGGCGAAGGTGTCCGGATCCGTGGGCCACGCCATCCAGAGCGGCACCTGCCCGGTTCCGGACATGCCGCGATCGGGATCCGCGATAAGCTGGTTGACCCGGGCAAAGATCATCCAGGCGAGACGCTCGCGATCCGCGAGATCCCCCTCAAAGGCGAAACTGGCGCAATCGGCGGCGAAGGCCGCGTCGGCTTTGGTCAGCCAGCCGGGCCCGGTGCAGGCCTCGGTGCCCTGGGCCTGTGCCGTGCTGGCGCCGATCAGCGCGAGACCGGTGCAGAGCGCGGCCTGTCGAGTGATGGTCATGATGGGTGCCCCCCTTGAATGGAATAGGTTTGAAGAAAGCGAAACGTGGCAAACTGCTGGAACTGTATCCCATTCCGCGCCAATCGGGAGAAAACTTGCCCACTGACTTGGGAAACCTCGCCGTGTCCACGCGCAAAGATTAGGCGCGCGGAGGGCCTGCGCCTTAGCAGGACCGCCCCGAAACCCTGTCGAAAACCGGGCAGGCCCGGCGGCATGTCGCATCCGGAGGTTGAGTGTTTCCCCTCTGCGCCGCGCAGCGCTACACCGGGGGGAGGCAGGGCACATAGGCACCGGAGACCGGAGAATGACGAGCATCTACGACGATTTGCAGATCGGGGCAGAGGCCCAGGCCACACGCCTGTGCCGCGAGGAAGACCTGATCGTCTTTGCCAATACCTCCGGCAATTTCAATCCGTTGAACGTGCCCGATCAGGATGGCGACGGGGATGGCCGCCCCGAGGCCGTGGCCCCGTCCATGTGGGTGGCCTCGCTGATCTCGTCGGTGCTGGGCAATCAGCTGCCGGGGCCCGGTACGCGCTACCGGTCCCAGAGCCTGACCTTTGTCGGGCAGGCCATGGCGGGCGAGACCCTGATCGCGCGGGTCCGCGTGCGCGAGAAATTCGCCGACCGGGTGGTGCGCCTCGATACCTGGGTCGAGACCGATACCGGGCGGCTGCTGGTCGAAGGCGAGGCCGAGGTCTATGCGCCCGAGGTGCTTGTGAGCCTCGACCGCGATCAGGTGCCGGGCCTTGTGGTGCAGCGCCATGTGCATTTCGACGAGATGATCGCCCGGGCCGAGCCCCTGCCGCCCTTCACCACCGCCGTGGTCGCCCCCGAAGAGCCCGATGCGCTGGCCGGTGCGATCCTCGGGGCCGAGCATACGCTGATCACGCCGCTCCTGATCGGGGATCCGGACAAGATCGCCAGCGCCGCCGAGACCCGGGGCCTCGACCTCTCCCCCTACGAGATCATAGCCGAACCCCAGCACAAGGCCGCCGCCAAGCGCGCCGTGCAGCTCGTGCATGAGGGGCGGGCCAAGGCGATCATGAAGGGGCATCTGCATACGGATGTCCTGCTGAGTGCGATCCTCAAGAAAGATGGCGGGCTGCGCGGGACCCGGCGGCTGAGCCATGTCTTCGTGATGGATGTGCCCGGGCTCGACCACCCGATCATGATCACCGATGCCGCGATCAACATCGCCCCGGATCTCAAGACCAAGGCGGATATCATCCAGAATGCCATCGATCTGGCCAATGCCATCGGGATCGACACGCCCAAGGTCGGCATCCTCTCGGCGGTCGAGACCGTGAACCCCGCGATCCCTTCGACCCTCGACGCGGCGATCCTGTCCAAGATGGCCGAGCGCGGGCAGATCACCGGCGGGCTGGTGGACGGCCCGCTCGCCATGGACAACGCGGTGGATCTGGCGGCGGCGCGCACAAAGGGCATCACCTCGATGGTGGCCGGGCGCGCGGATATCCTGATCGCGCCGAACCTGGAGGCCGGGAACATGCTCGCCAAGGAGCTGACCTTCCTCGCCCATGCGGATGCGGGCGGGATCGTGATGGGGGCCCAATGCCCGGTGATCCTGACCAGCCGGGCCGATAGCGATCAGGCGAGGCTGGCCTCCTGCGCCATCGCCGCCCTCGCCGTCGGAGCCGCCGGATGAGCGTGCTGCTGACCCTGAATGCGGGCAGCTCCTCGGTCAAATTCTCGGTCTACGCGGTCGCCGCCGAGCCGACCCTGATGGTCGAGGGGCTGGTGGACGGGCTGGGCCCGGACGCGCGGCTGATCCTGCGCGGGCAGGATCGCGCCCCCCTGCCTCTTGGCCCCACGGACCATGCGGGCGCGATGGCGGCGATCCTTGCGGCCCTGGCGCCGGTGCTTGCCGGGCGCGCGGTGGCCGGGATCGGGCACCGCATCGTCCATGGCGGCCCGGCCTATGGCGCGCCCGTGGTGCTGACGCCCGAGGTTCTGGACCAGCTCCGCGCCTTCATCCCGCTCGCCCCGCTGCACCAGCCCCATAACCTCGCCATGGTCACCGCCGCGCAGGAGGCCTTTCCGGACGCGGTGCAGATCGGTTGTTTCGATACGGCGTTCCACAAAGGGCACCCTTGGGTGAACGACACCTTCGCCCTGCCCCGCCGGTTCCACGACGCGGGCGTGCGGCGCTACGGCTTCCATGGGCTGTCCTATGACTACATCACCGACCACCTGCGCGCGACGGACCCCGCGCTGGCCGCCGGGCGGATCGTGATCGCCCATCTGGGAAACGGGGCCTCCATGTGCGCGGTCCGCGACGGACAAAGCGTGGGCTCGAGCATGGGCTTCTCGGCGCTGGACGGGCTGCCCATGGGCACACGCTGCGGCCAGCTCGACCCGGGCGTGCTGCTTTACCTGATGGATCAGGGGCTGAGTGCGGCCGAGATCGCCACGCTCCTCTACACCGAGAGCGGGCTGAAGGGTCTGTCGGGGATCAGTCACGATATGCGCACGCTGCTGGCGAGCGACGCGCCCGAGGCGGCGGAAGCGATCGATTACTACGTGTTCCGCATCCGCCGCGAGCTGGGTGCGATGACGGCGGTGCTGGGCGGGCTCGACGGGCTGGTCTTCTGCGGCGGCATCGGCGAGCACGCAGCGCCCGTGCGCGCCCGGGTGATCGAGGGGATGGGCTATCTCGGCCTGACCCTCGATGCCGGGGCCAATGACGGCGACGCGCGGCAGATCGGGGGCGGACCCGTGCCGATCCTCGTCATTCCCACGGATGAAGAGCGGGTGATCGCCCGCGCGGTGGCCCGCAGCCTGACCGGCTGACCCGACCATGACTTGCGGCGCAGCCGTTTTGCCGCCATCGTTGATCCAACGGCCGGACAGGACCCCATGCCAAACGACACTGCCCCCAGCGACACCCCGCTCTACCTGACCACGAAGGAGGTCGCGGATCTGCTGCGGGTGCGCGAGCGCAAGGTCTATGACCTCGCCGGGGCGGATGAAATCCCCCACCGTCGGATCACCGGCAAGCTGCTGTTCCCGCGCGACGAGATCATGGCCTGGATTGATGGTTCCGGCGAGGCCGCGCCCGCGCAGGTGCCCGATGTGCTCACCGGCTCCCATGATCCGCTGCTCGCCTGGGCCGTCGGCGAGAGCGATGGCGGGCTCGCGGTACTGCAGAACGGCAGTGCGGACGGGCTGGCCTGCTTTGCCCAGGGCAAGGCGGCGCTGGCCGGGTTGCACATTCCCGAGGGCGACGGGCGCTGGAACCGGAACACGGTCGCGTCCCACGGATTGCGGGACTGCGTCCTGATCCGCTGGGCCCTTCGGGAGCGCGGGCTGATCCTCGCCCCCGGGATCGCGGACCGGGTCAAGAACCTCAACGATCTCGCAGGTCTGCGCATGGTCCGGCGGCAGTCCGGCGCCGGGGCGGCGGCGCTGCTTGATCAGCTTCTGGCGGGCGTGGGCCTCTCGGCAGAAGCACTGGCCCCGGCCGAAGGTGTCGCGCGCACGGAAACCGATGCCGCGCTCGCCGTGGCCTCGGGCGCTGCGGATGCGGCCCTCGGCATTGCCGCCATGGCGCGGCAGTTCAAGCTCGGCTTCCTGCCGATCCTGATGGAGCCCTTCGATTTGCTGATCGACCGGCGGGCCTATTTCACGCCGCCGGTGCAAAGCCTCCTGCAGGTCGCCCGAACACCCGAGATCACGCAAAAGGCCGCGTCGCTGGGCGGGTATGACATCGCGAGCATGGGCGAGGTCCTGTGGAACGCGGCCTGAGCCGCGTCAGCCCCCCGCATTCGGGAAGAAGAGCTGCTGCCCGTCGAGCTTGAAGGACGCGATGGCGGCTTGCCCCTCCGGTGAGAGGATCCAGTCCACGAAGCCCTGCCCGAGCTCGGCCTTGACCCGGGGGTGGACCTCCGGGTTCACGAGGATGATGCCGTATTGGTTGAACAGACGCGGGTCGCCCTCGACCAGGATCCGGTGGCCCGCCTTGTTGCCAAAGGCGATCCATGTGGCGCGGTCGGTCATCACATAGCCGCCCATGCCGATCCCGGTATTCAGGGTCGCCCCCATGCCCGAGCCGGTCTCGCGATACCAACCGCCTGAGGCGTCCTGCGCGTCGATCCCACTTTCGGCCCACAGCCTCAGCTCGGCTTTGTTCGTCCCGCTGTCATCGCCCCGGCTGAGAAACGGAGCCTCGGCCTCGGCGATCTGGCGCAGGGCTGCGGTCACATCCGTCTCACCGGCCACGCCTGCGGGGTCCGCCGCCGGGCCCACGATCACGAAGTCATTATACATCACATCCGCGCGCGAGACGCCGTAGCCCTCGGCCACAAAGGACATCTCGGCCTCCTTGGCATGGACAAAGAGCACATCGCCATCCCCATTGGCCGCGTTGCGCAGCGCCTGTCCCGTGCCCACGGCCACCACGCGCACATCGACGCCGCTTTGCGCCTCGTAGATCGGCAGGAGATGGTCAAACAGGCCTGAATTCTGGGTCGAGGTCGTGGATTGAACGAGGATGAAGCGGTCTTCGGTCGCGGCCCCCGACAGGGCAAAACACGACAGCCCGGCCCCCAGCGCCAGGGCTATAAAACGAGATTTTAGGGACACGATTTCCTCCTCGGATCGGGATACAAACAAGAATTCCCGGGGACTTAGTCGAGCAGCCGACCATCGAGCCAGGCGGCCATTTCCGGGCTGCGCGGCGCATGCAGAACCTGCGCGGCGCGGCCTGCTTCGGCCACGCGGCCCTTGTGCAAAAAGACCACGTCATCGGCCAGACGCTGGGCCTGACCGCGATCATGGGTCACCATCACCACCGAGACGCCTGCCCCATGGGCGGCCTCCACGAGGGTTTCGATATGACGGGTCGCGGCGGGATCGAGGCTCGCCGTGGGCTCGTCCAGCAAGAGCATTCGAGGCTCGGTCGAAAGCGCGCGGGCTACCGCAAGCCGTTGCTGCTCGCCGCCCGACAGGACACGGGCCGGACGGTGGGCCAGATCGCTGAGCCCCGCGCGGTCCAGCGCCTCGGCCTCGCGGGCGGCGCGGGCCTGCCCCCGGACACCGCGCACCGACAGGGCAAAGCGCAGATTGCCAAGCACCGACCGGCGCAGCAGGACCGGACGCTGCAGCACCATGGCCTGGGCGGCGCGAGCAGAACTGTCGAGGGAGTTACCCTCCCATTGGACCGTCCCGGTATCGGGGGTAATCAACCCGTGCAGCACCCGCAGGAGCAGGCTCTTGCCCGCCCCGTTGGCCCCGAGGATCACCGTCTTGCGCCCGGGTCGGATCGCGAGGGTCAGGTTGTCGAGCAGCCGCACGCCGCGCCGGGTCAGGCAGATATCCTGAACGGCGAGCTGGGCCGGGCCCGGCAGGCTGGTGCCATCGGCGACCAGCGGCAGGTCTGGAGAGAGGTCACGCATAAGCCGCCCTCACCGCCGAGGCGCGCACGGACATCACCAGCGCATTCACGATCACCGCCAGCGTCAGCAGGATCACCCCGAGCGCCAGAGCCAGCTCCAGATTGCCCTTGGAGGTTTCCAGCGCGATCGAGGTCGTCATGACCCGGGTCGCATGGTCGATATTGCCGCCGACAATCATCACCGCGCCAACCTCAGCCACGGCCCGCCCGAACCCGGCCAGCGCCACAGTCAGCAGCGTGTAGCGCGCATCCCAGAGATAGGCGGTGATCCGGTCCAGCGGTCCGACCTGCAGCGATGCGAATTGCTCGGCATATTCCACGTTCAGATCGGCCACCACCTGCCGCGTGAGCGCGGCGATGATCGGCGTCACCAGCAATGTCTGGGCGACGATCATCGCCGTGGGTGTGTAAAGCAGGCCAAGGGTCCCCAGTGGCCCTGCCGCCGACAGCATCAGATAGACGAGCAGCCCCACCACCACAGGGGGCATGCCCATTGCTGCGTTCAGCAGGACCACCAGAACCGTTCGCCCCGGAAACCGAAACGCGCCGGCAGCCGCCCCTAGCGGCAAACCGATCAGACAAGAGAGAGCGACGGCGGTGAGGGTGACACGCAACGACAGGCCGATGATCTCCAACAGGTCCGGATCCCATGCAAAGATCAGACCAAAAGCATCTGCGAGAATGCTCCAGAAACCCGGCATCGTTAAGCGTCTCCTTCCCCTGTGCGGGAAGAAATGCACAAAAATGCAGTTAGGGCCAGCGAAAAGCACCCTGCAATACACGCTCCGGATGAGAAACGCGTGTTTTGCATGTGACTTTCCAACGGGTAACGCGTGGCCTACGACTATCGTCGCGAGACCTGCGGTCGCGCCTAAGGGCGGTCGGGGTTAGCGGGTCTCGTGCAGCTTGCCGCTGATCCAATAGGCGTAGCTCACGCCCACATTGTCCATCAGCTCACTGAGCTCACTGGCCTGCGAGACCATCTGCGCCTGAGCCTGGAGAAAGATATTGCCGGTCCGGTCGACATATTTCGGCATGGTATCCACACCGTCCAGCGACTGGGCATAGCTGATCCAATCGCTCCAATCCTTGATCCAGGACTGTTGCAGGGCATTCATCCGCTTGTAGGTCGCCTCCGCCAGTTCCCAGCTTTCGGCCATCGTGTCGGCGGTCGGCGGCTTCGCGGCCAGTTGCGCGGCGTTGCGCGAATTGGTCAGGGCCCGGGTGGCGAGGCTGGCCTGCAGTTTCGCCGTGGTCTCGAACGCGCTTTCCATGGGGAAACCTCTCAGACGCCGCCCAATCGGGTCAGCATGGTGTGAATCGCGCGGATCTGCACCGCGTCGCGCGAATAGTAATCCGGCGCATAGGGGTCCTCAGCGCTGTAGCCCCACCAGTCCCAGCAGCCCTCGGGGTTCTGGACGTCATTGCTGTCACCGCCCTCGGCCTGGGGAAAGAGCAGGATCAGGTCATTCGCCTCGGCCCATTCCATATAGCCGGTGCTGCGCACATAGCGGTCGCCATAGGGCGGCTGGTTCTGGCTGTCTTCGCGGCCATTGACGAAATTGATATAGGCATAGCCCTGTTTGCAGCCGTGCAAGACCACATGGACCCCGATCGCCTGCGCCTCACCAGAGGCCACGCGGGAGGGAATATAGGCATAGCCGAATTCCGACATGGAGGCCTTGGGCGCGCCGGTTTCGACAAACTCCGACTGATCGAAGCGAATAAGGTCGCCCAGACACGACGACGCCGGGGGATGGGCGCCGGGATAGAGATGGTCGAGAATCTGGTGCGACTGCACGAACGGACCCCGGTTGATATAGGGGGGCTCGTTCGCGGCAAGGAGGGAATCTTCGGGGTTCATGGTGATGATCGAATGCCCCGCGGGCACATCATCCACGAACATCACCGCATCGCCCGCAACGCCGAGCTCTTCATAGAAGGCCCGGGTCGCGTGCACGGCGTATTGGTTGACCACCTTGGCCTCGGAGCCCGTGAAAATATAGAGCCTCTGCCCCGCAAGGTTGGACAGGTCGTCGATATTCGCGGTTTGATGCGCCAGTTGCGCCAGCTTCTTGGGATTGGGCGCGGTCGACGGGGTCAGCGGCGTCATCGCCACATAAAACGAGTTCAGAATGCAGGAGGTCGGCGCAAGCGGCGCCGCCTCGAAGGTCTCGGCCGCCCGGTAAGGACCACCCGCGATGACCCCCGCCCCGATAAAGGAGGAAGAATGCGCGACATGCAGTTGGACCGTCATGAAGGCCCCGGACGACAGCCCGGAGATGGAGTGACGCTTGTCAGAAGGAAAACTCGGAAGGGTAACGATGGCACTGTCGAACATTAACGTCCCTTGGGTCACAAAGCTTCCTGCATGTCGCGCAGTACGTTTCCAGTCAGAGGGCTGGAGACACTCGAACCGTCTGGACAGAACACTCCGGACGTAAGGTTACTTTCTGCCATGCAGCATGATTCAGGCAAGCGTTTATTTTGCTGCTGCAGCATTTTGTCCGCTTTCCGCCGATTATACGAAAAACAGCAACAAAATAGGGATCTCAAAGACAGGGAAGCCTAATAAGCGACCATGGTTTTGAGCGTGTATGTTGCAACTGCATCGTTTTCATCATCCCGCAGATCCACATGCCAGCGCACTTCACCGTAGTCGTCCGTCCGGCGGGTTTTGCGCTTGACCGTCAGTCGAGCGTGAACGCTTGTTCCCGGTACGACGGGCTTTTCGAACTGCAGGTCTTCGAGCCCGGTATTGGCCAGAACGGGCCCCTCCGAGGGTTCCACGAAGAGACCCGCTGCAAAGGACAGCAACAGATAGCCATGGGCCACGCGCCCGGCAAAGAACGGGTTGCGCGCCGCTGCATCCTCGTCGAGATGCGCGTAGAACCGGTCCCCCGTGAAATCGGCGAAATGGGCGATATCGTCCTGAGTGACCTCGCGCGCCGCCGTCTCGAGGGTCTCGCCAATTTCAAGCTCGTGGAACCGCCGCTGAAACGGATGGCAGGGGCCGGTCTGCTGCGCAGAACCCGGCACCCAGATCCCGCCAATCGCCGTCAGCAGGTCGGGACTGCCCTGAATCGCGGTCCGTTGCATATAGTGCAGCACGCCGCGCACCCCGCCGAGCTCTTCGCCGCCACCGGCCCGCCCGGGTCCGCCATGGACCATATGCGGCAGCGGGGCGCCATGGCCGGTCGCCTCGGCCATGCTGTGGCGGTTGTTGACATAGAGCCGCCCGTGGAAGGCCGCCGCACCCAGCGCGACGTCGCGCGCAAACCCGGTATCAGCGGTGATGACCGAGGCCACCAGACTGCCGCCGCCGCGGTTCACCAGATCCACCGCCTCTTCCGGATCGCCATAGCCCATGACCGTCGCCACGGGGCCGAACGCCTCGACCGCATGGAGCGCCCGGGCCCCGCGCGGATCGGCACAATGATAGAGCATGGGCGGCAGGAAGGCCCCGGCCTCCGCATCCGCGCCATGGACCTCAAACGCGTCGGGATTGCCGCAGACCCGCTCGGCCTCGCCGCCCACGATCGCGGCCTTGGCCAGCACATCCTCCCGCTGCGCAGCCGAGACCAGCGCGCCCATCTGCGTCCCGGCCTCGGCAGGATGGCCGATCACCGTCTGCGCAAGCCGCGCGGACAGGGCCGTAAGCACCGGGTCCAGATGGGCGTCGGGGACGAGGATCCGGCGGATTGCCGTGCATTTCTGCCCGGCCTTCACGGTCATCTCGCGATGCACCTCGGTGACAAAGAGGTCAAACTCAGGCGTGCCCGGCCCCGCATCGGGCCCGAGGATCGACGCGTTCAGGCTGTCCTGCTCGGCCACGAAACGCACAGAGTTGCGCAGCAGGTGGTCTGACCCGCGCAGCATCAGCGCGGTCTCGGCGGACCCAGTGAAGCTCACCACGTCCTGACAGTCGAGCTGATCCAGAAGGTCTCCCAACCCGCCGGTCACAAGCTGCAGCGCGCCATCGGGCAGGATCCCGCTCTGCACGATCAGCCGCAGGCAGGCCTCGGTCACCTGACAGGTTGCCGTGGCCGGCTTCACGATGGCTGGCATCCCGGCCAGAAGGGTCGGCGCAAGCTTTTCCAGCATACCCCAGACCGGAAAGTTGAAGGCGTTGATATGAACCGCGACACCCTGCAGCGGGGTGCAGATATGCTGGCCCACGAAAGTACCGGAGCGTGAGAGCGCCTCGACCCCGCCATCCAGATAGACCTGGCCATCGGGCATCTCGCGCCGCCCCTTGGACGCGATGACGAACATCGTGCCGATCCCGCCTTCGATATCGATCTTGCCATCGGCCCGGGTCGCACCGGTGCGCAGGGACAGGGTATGGAGCTGCTCTTTATGGGTGTTGAGATAAGTCGCCAGCGCCTTGAGCATCCGGGCCCGGTCATGGAACCCCATGGCGCGCAGGGCCGGCCCGCCAACCCGGCGGGCATAGTCGCGCATCGCGCCGAGATCGAGCGCCCCGTTCCCCGCCCGGCCCAGTGGCGCCCCCGTAACCGCATCGGTGACAAGCCGGGCCCCGTCGCCGGGCGGCACCCAGTCGCCAAGGGCGAAGCTTTCAATATTCTGCAGTGTCATATCCCCTCCCCGAGATTGCGCCACGGGATGCCCCGCGTCTTGCGGCGATACTGCGCGGCCTCAGGGCCGAAGACCAGTCCCCGCCCGCGCGCCCGCAGAGGTTGCGGGTCGGGGCTAGGGATCGGGATGAGCAGCCCGGAGGCATTCGAGGAACTCGCGGGTCTTGCGGTCCGGCTCGGGGTTGCGGCGCGCCACGGCGGCAAAGGTCGTCGCATAAGCCGTCTCGCCCGGGGCCACCGGGCGCACATGCCCCTTGCGCAGGAAAGCCGCAGCAACGTGATCGGCCAGAAATCCCAGGTAGCGCCCCGATTGCACCAGAAGCGACAGCGCCTCTTCTTCCTGCACCCGGGCGCTGCGCTCCAGCCCAAGGGAGGCCGCGGCATGCATGTTCGGCGAGTTGAAGGCGTAGCCCGCATATTTGTACTGCGCGAGGTCCAACTCGGCGAGCGGCGTGCTCTGGGGGATGTGAAAGAGCGGATGCCCGACCCCGCAATAGAGCGTCATATGCTCGGTATAGAGCGGCTGATAGCTCAGCAGGCTGGAATCCCGGTGGATCGGCACAATCGCCAGATCGAGCGAGCCATCGGTCACCCGGGCCTCCAGAACCCCGGGCGCGGCCAAGGCGATCTCGAGCGCGACATCCGGCGCCAGCGCGTCAAAGGCGCGGATCGCCCCGTCCACCTGCGCCCGCGGGTTGGTCGAGGATTGGTCGAACAGCCCCAGCCGCAAGGTCCCGGTCAGATGGGTGTGAATGCTGTCGATCTCGGCCTGAAACCCGTCGATGGAGGCAAGAAGCCGCCGCGCTGCCTCGAGCACCAGCTCCCCTTCAGGGGTCAGCGAGAACCCGGAGGGCCCGCGATTGCAGAGTTTCAGCCCGATCCGAAGCTCCAGATCCGAGATATGTTTCGAGATCGTCGAGCGCCCGATGTTCAGCTCCACCTCCGAAGCCGCGAAGCCGCCGCACTCGGTCACTGTGATAAATATGCGGACCAGCCGAATATCAACGTCGCTTAGGGTTCTTAAGTGTGCGCGATTGAGCATCCAAGGTTTCCTGTGCTTGCAACTATAGTCGCCCATAATGCAACTTACCAAAAGACGTACGATCCGTATGATGCGTCCATTCAAAGAACACGCGTAAAACGTGTGATTGTCCTACAGGGAGACAGAGAAGTGTCTATAAAGCCCCCACTATCGGAGCTGCCGATCAAGACCGCTGATACCGGTTTTTATCGCGGCTTCAGCCTAAATGTGACCGTCGTCAGCAAAATCATCATCAGCGTCCTGGTCGTCTGGTGTATTGTCTGGCCGACGGAAGCCGGTACGATCCTCGGCAACTGGAACACCGCGATCCTCGCGCAATTCGCCGCCTGGTATATCTGGGTCGTCGCAGCCTTCGTGCTGGTCTGCATCGGTCTGGCCCTCTGGCCAGCGGCCGGTCGCCTCAACCTCGGCGTGGCCGGGGAAACACCTGAGTTTTCGAATTTCTCGTGGTTTTCCATGATGTTCGGCGCCGGTATCGGCGTTGGCATGCTGACATGGGCCGTGGCCGAACCGGTCGCGCATTTCCAGAACAACCCTTCTGTGATCATGGGTGAAACCACCGCCCTGGGCGCAGACAATGTGCGGACGGCCTATGTCTGGTCCTATCTGCATTGGGGTCTGGGTGCCTGGGCCTGCTATGCGATTGCCGGTCTCTCGCTGGCCTTCTTCAGCTATCGCCGGGGCCTGCCCCTGACGATCCGGTCCTCGCTGACACCGCTCTTCGGCAAGTCGCTTTCGGGCACGGTCGGCCATGTCATCGACATCGTTGCGGTGGTTGCGACCATTCTCGGCGTGGCCCAGACGCTCGGATTCGGCGTCGAGCAATTTGTGGCCGGTCTGACACGGATCGGGTTTGGCGGTCTGGCCAACCCGGATGGCTCTGCCACGACCTTCGGGATTGTGATCGCCCTGCTGGTGATCATGGGCGCCTCGACCATTTCGGCGCTGTCCGGGGTTGGCAAGGGCATCAAGTGGCTGTCCAACATCAACATGACCCTGTCGATCGTCCTGCTCGGCTTCTTCATCCTGTTCGGGGCAACCTGGTTCGGGGCGATGGCCTTCTTCGTCGGCATCTGGGACTACATCCTCGCCCTGCCCTTCCTGAGCTTCAACGTCTACAGCTCTGACGGGGTCGAAGGCTCCCAAGCCTTCCTGCTGACCCAGTGGCAAGGCTGGTGGCCGGTGTTCTACTGGGCCTGGTGGATTGCCTTTGCGCCCTTCGTGGGCCTGTTCCTCGCACGCATCTCGCGCGGTCGTTCGATCCGTGAATTCGTGCTGGGCGCGATGATCGTGCCGTCCCTGATGTGCTTTGTCTGGTTCGCATGGGCTGGTGGCACCGCCATCGATCTGGAGCTCACCGGAGGCGCCGATGGCGTGATCCTGGGCGCGGCCAATGGCGACAAGATCTTCGCCATGACCGAGTTCATGCTCGCACCGATTGCCGAGGCTCTGGCCTGGGGCATGGCGGTTCTGATCGTTGTGCTGCTGCTGACTTTCCTGGTGACCTCTGCGGACTCTGCCGTTCTGATCGTGAACACGATCAACGCGGCGGGTGACGAAGGGCCCAAGGCGCGTCCGCATATCCTCTTCTGGGGGGCGGCTCTGGCGCTGGTGGTTGGCGGTCTGCTGATCTCGGGCGGCACGGGCGCGATCCAGACCGCGATGGTGATCGGGGCGCTGCCCTTCTCCATCGTGATGGCACTGATGTGCGTGGCTCTGATCAAGGCGATCTGGAACGATGGGCGGCGCGAAGCTGCCGGTGTCGCCACCACCATCGATCCCGAGACATCGACCATGCCCGCGGAATAATCCGCACCCGATACGTAAGAACGGCCCCGGACTTTCCGGGGCCGTTTTCATTTTCACGACCGGTTTTGCGCGCGCCTCACTGCGCAGGTTGCAGCTGCGCCCGCAGGAACGCCACGTTCAGCGCCAACCCCGGCAGCAACCATTGAAAGAGCCGCACCACCGCCAGGACCTCATCCACAGGCGCATCCTGCGCGGCCGCGTCCCGCAGTTCAGCAGAGGTCAGACCCGTCACATTCGGCAATCCTGCGGCCAGCGCGATGGCCGCCTCATGCACGCGGCACACCTGTCCCTCGTAGCGCGAGGACACCACCGCCCCGCGCAGATCGCGCCATGCGGGCGCGAAATAGCTCGGCCAGCGAGCGAAGGCCCGGTAATCGGTGTTCACAAACGGCAAGCCCAGCGTCTCGCGAATATCCGCATAGAGCGCGACAGTGCTCGGATCCGCGTGATGCGCTTCGACCAGAGGAGGACGCGGCAGGGGCGGCGGCACCGCGATCACGGGGCCCGGCGCCTGCGCGCCTTCCCAGCCCTGCCCCTCCAGCAGCAGCCGGGCGAGGGATGCCATCAGCAGATAAGGCATATTGCCCGCCGAGAAGACCGCGTTGCAGGCGCGGATCTCGTCCAGCTCGCGCGTGTCATAGCCCTGCGCGCGCAGCCGCGTGAGGATCGAAATGGGGCCGAGGGTCGCCGCCGCGCCCTCCGCCGTGTTGCGCAATCTCTCGCAGGCCGCACCAAAAGCCGCGCTGCGGGCCACAGGCGCCAGCGCAGACCAAAGCCGCCCGTAAAACGCCGGATACTGGGCGAAAGCCATGGCCACGACCCCCACCCAGGGCACGCCCAGCCCTGCCTTGGTCTGGTCATAGGCCTCGGCCAGCGTGCCCGTCGCGGCATATTCCGGCACCGGGTGAATGGCCGGGATCGGATCCGGCTTGAGGCGCGGCAGCTCAGGCGTCATCGCCCGTCCCGGGCAGGCTCTCGCTCCAGTCCCGCAGCTCGCTCAGAACCCCGAGCGCCGTGCGGCCCAGCGCCGTGATCTCGTAATGCACCGAGACCGGCGCGGTTTGCATCACCTCCCGGGTGATCAGGCCGTGGGCCTCCAGATGGCGGAGCCGCTCGGTAATCATCTTCTTCGAGGCCCCGCCCACCATGCGCGCGAGATCGTTGAACCGCACCGGGCCATCCTTGAGATGCCACAGGATCGAACCGGTCCATTTGCCGCCGATGATCCGCATCCCCCGTTCGATGGCACAAGGCTCGGTACAGGCATCCAGAACCTGCCGCCGCCCCGCGCCATCCGTCTCGACCCGTGCCTCCATGGACCCTCGCCTCCTCGCACCCGACCCAGGTTACAAAAAGTATACTAATTGCTTTTCGTGCATTCCCTGCCCAGCTTCCGCCTCAGGTCCCTGTCCGTCAAGGGATCGCAGGTCCATTCCCGCCGGAGACACCCGCCATGCCGACACCCGATATCCATCTCTACACCGCTGCCACGATGAACGGGTACAAGCCGGTCATCTTCCAGGAGGAGGCGGGCGTGCCCTATGACCTGACCTTCGTCGATTTCTCCAAGCGGGAGCAAAAAGCCCCGGAGTACATGCGCCTCAACCCGAACGGGCGCATCCCGACCATCGTCGATCGCGGCAATGGCGACTTCCCGGTCTTCGAGAGCGGCGCAATCCTGTGGTATCTGGCCGAGAAATACGGGCAATTCCTGCCGGACGCGGGCAAGGCCCGATCCGAGGTCCTGCAATGGCTGATGTTTCAGATGGGCGGGATCGGCCCGATGATGGGACAGGCCATGTATTTCCAGCGGATCGCCGCGCCGAACGGCCATGAGGAGCCGTTTTCCATTCAGCGCTACGTGAGTGAAACCCGCCGCCTGCTGGAGGTGCTGAACACCCGGCTTGAGGGGCGCGACTGGCTCGCCGGGGACGCGTACTCCATCGCGGATATGGCGACATATCCATGGGCGCGCGCCTATCCATGGGCAAAGGTCAATGTTGCGGATCTGCCGGCGCTGACCGCGTGGTTCGACCGGATCGATGCGCGCCCAGCGGTGCAGAAAGCCCTGACCATCCCCAAGGCCCAGCCGCAATTCTGGGATGCTGCGGCGGATGACGGGGCCTTCGCCGCCGAGAACGCCGCGCGCTTTGCCTCGGATACCTCGAAGGACTGAGCCCGGGGGGCAGGCCGCCCCCCCCCGGCCCGCCTACCAGCTGCCCGTATTGGGCATTGAGGCCCAAGGCTCGGCCTTCTCGAGGTTCGGGCCCGCCTGCAGCAGCTCGATCGAGATCCCGTCCGGGGAGCGGACAAAGGCCATGTGACCATCCCGAGGGGGGCGGTTGATCACGACCCCCGCGGCCATCAGGCGCGCACAGGTGGCGTAGATATCCGGCACGCGAAAGGCCAGATGGCCGAAATTGCGCCCGCCCTCATAGGGTTCGGGATCCCAGTTATAGGTCAGCTCGATCAGGGGCGACTTCTGGGCGCGCGCGCGGTCCAGATCCCCGGGCGCGGCGAGGAAGACGAGGGTAAAGCGCCCTTGCTCATTCTCGATGCGGTTGGTTTCCACCAACCCCAGCGTGTCACAGTAGAATGCGAGTGACGCGTCCAGATCGCTGACGCGCAGCATGGTATGCAGGTAGTCCATGGTATCTCCGTTAGGATGACCCGGCGCGGGGCGCGCCGGGCAGGAATGCGCGCGGCGGTTCAGGCCGCCGCACGGGTTTCGGTGAGGGCGTCGAGCAAAAGCGTGGCCACCGCCGCGCTCGACATCGGGTTCTGCCCGGTGATCAAACGCCCGTCGCGGATCGCGGTTTCCGTGAAATCCGCGCCCGCCTCGAAATGCGCGCCCAGTTCGCGGAACCGCGTCTCGAGCAGGAAAGGCACCACATCGGTCAGCCCGACCGCCTCTTCCTCGGCATTGGTGAAACTGTTCACCCGCAGCCCGGCCACAAGCGGCGTGCCATCCGCGCGGGTGGCAGTCACCAGACCGGCGGGCCCGTGGCAGACCGCAGCAACCACGCCGCCCGCCGCGTGGATCGCGCTGACGGCCTTGGCGAGGGCCGTGCTCTGCGGAAAATCGAACGCCGTGCCATGCCCGCCGGGCAGGAAAATTGCGTCATAGGCCGCCGGATCGATGTCGGAGATCGCTGCGGTGTCGGCCAGCGCTGCCAACGCCTCGGGCGCATCGAGAAAGCGCTGAACCGCAGCGGGCCGCTTGGACGGCTCGGCGTCGAGGCTCGTGGGGTCATGGGCCGCCGGCCCGCCCTGGATCGAGGCCAGAGTGACCCGGTGGCCCGCATCCACCAGCGCCCAATAGGGCACGGCGAGCTCTTCGTAGTAAAAACCGGTGGGCCGGCCGGTCTCCCCCAGCGCGGTGTGGGATGTCAGGACGATCAGAATATCTGCCATGGGATCCTCTGTGTTGTTTGGTTCCGTTCCATCCCAAGATGGGGGTGGCTCGGGTCGTTGGGAAATCGGAACCAGCGATAGCGCAAATCGGTTCCGCCAGAGCCCCAGCCAGATCAGCCGCGACCAGATCAAGCCCGGGCCAGGAAGGCCGCGCTGACCAGATCGCGAAACCAGATCTCGGCAGGGTCGCGATGGGTCGTCGCGCTCCACGCCAGCGTGTTGGTCACCGGCGGCACGGCCACGGGACAGGGCTCCACCGCGAACGCCCCGTGGCGCGACAGGGCCTCGGCCACGAAATCCGGCACCGTCGTGATCAGATCCGTCCCCGGCAGGGCCCCAAGGATCAGGGCGAAGCTCGACAGCCCGAGCGCGATGCGCCGTGTCCGCCCCAGCGCGCGGAGTTGATCATCCACGAAGCCCGACAGGTCCCCCATGGGCGTCACGAGGGCCTGCGGACGGCTGCAGAAATCCGCCAACCCCTCCAGCGGCGGCGCGGCGGCATTGCGCAGCACGACCCAAGGCGCATGACGCAGGACCCGCATCTTGGCGCTGGCCGCCGGGTCGTTGCCCAGATAGCCCGCGATGGTCGAGACCTCGCCGCTGGCCAGCATATCCGGCAGGGACCGGTAATCCCCGATCCGCACGGACAGATCACACTTCGGGGCTTCGGCTCTCAGGCGCGCGGTCATCTCGGGCAGCGCGCTCAGGGCCAGCGCGTCGGTGCAGCCGAGGTGAAAGACCCGCGCATCCGAGACCGGATCAAAGGGCCGCAAGGCGCCCAGCGCGGCGGCGAGCCCATCGTAATGGGGGCGCAGGGCCTGCACCAGCTCTTCGGCCCGGGCCGTGGGCACAAGGTCGCGCCCCTGCCGCACGAGCAGCTCGTCCTCGAACAGGTCCCGCAGCCGCGCCAGCGTCCCCGAAACGGTCGATTGGGCAAGATGCAGCCGCCGGGCCGCCTTGGTGGTGGACCGTTCCTCGATCAGCGCGATGAGGGCCGAGATCATCTTGAGATCCAGTTGATCGAGCCCCGGAGGGGTGCCAGCCATGGGTCAGGTCCTGCAAACTGGCCTAGCTATGGCACGACCGGCCCGCGCGAGGCAATGACACCCGGTTCGAGCGCTCAACCCCCTGCACGCCCCGCCCGCGCCGAGAGGCACACACCCGCGCAGATGACGCAAATGGCGAGCCCCGTGGGCAGGTCCAGCGGCTCGCCCAGCACCGGGATCGCCATGAGCGCGGCCAGCGCCGGAGTGACCGAGCCCAGCACGGCACAGCGGGCCGAGCCCAGCCGTGCAATGGCAAAGGCATAGGTCAGGAGCGCGAGCACGCTGACACAGAGCCCTTGCACGAGGATGAAGGGCATCGCCTCCTCCAGGGTGAAGCTGCCCCAGTTCGACCGTGCCAGCCCCGTGGCCATCAACACGCCCATTCCCAGTGTCGAAGGCAGCGCGATGACCAGCGCGCAGCCCAGTGGGTCGAGCCCCGAGCGTTTGACCGCCAGTGTGAACGCCCCCCAACACAGGGAGGCCAGCAGCAATGTCACCGCCCCGCCCAGCGCCGTCGCCCCCGCGATCGGCCCGACGATCAGCGCCACCCCCACAAGGATCAGACCCAGTGCTCCGGCCCCGAGGGGTGTCGGCCGCGTGCCGTCGCGCACCCAGATCAACACGGCCACGCTCACCGGCACGGTCCCCGCGATCAGGGTGCTGACATGGGCCGCCGAGGTCACCGCCCCGCCGCGCACCGCCAGCCAGAAAAACGGCAGTCCGGCCCCGATGGCGATCACGGCGCAATTGCCGAGCCCCGCGCGCCGGATCATCGGCAGGCGGGCGGGCAGAAACGGCAAGAAGACCAGCGTCGGCACAACCGCCCGGATCAGGGCGATATCGGCAAAGGCCAGCGCGGACGCCTCGCTCACCCGCGCGCTGAGAGCGAAGGCCGCCCAGACAAGCACCGTCGCGGCCATGGCCAGATATCCCATCCCGCGTGCAGAGGGCGGTGATTGGCGAACAGAACCGGGTGTGGACAGAGAGACGGAGGCAGTTGTGGACATGGGGGCACTTTCTGAAACCACGCCATCATGGCAGCCTCGCACCCGCTTGAGATTGCCAATTCTGCCTTTCTGATGTCTGATCTTGGCAGATTCTGCTACAGGGGATCGTATGGACGCCAAGGACTACCAGATCATCAAGGAGTTGCAGCGCGACGGGCGGCTCACAAATCAGGAGCTGTCCGAGCGGGTCAACCTCTCGCCGTCGCCCTGCCTGCGCCGGGTCCGAAACCTTGAAAAGGCCGGCATCCTCAAGGGTTATTCCGCCGTGGTGGATGAACGGGCCTTCGGGCTCGGCATGACCGCCTTCGTGCGCATCACGCTGGAGCGGCATTCCGGGGCTTCCGCCTCGGCCTTCGAGGACGGGGTGCAGCGGATCGACGAGGTGCTCGACTGCTATGTGATGGCCGGTGGCACGGATTATCTCTTGCGGGTCCTCGTCCCGGACCTGCAGAGCTACGAGCGGTTCATCCGCAACCGGCTGCACAAGATCGAAGGCATCGCCTCGATCGATACGGGCTTTGCCTATGGCGTCGTGAAACAGGCGCAGGTCTTCCCGGATATCCAACGCTAGGGCCCGCGAAAATCGCTAGGAACCGCCCCGCCCCCGCGTTTAGGCTGCCCGGGCTGGCACGGCTGTGCCGCGCGGAGGAGGGAGCAGCCATGAAAGACCGCTACGACAACCGGCTCAGCACGGGCTCTGCGGCGGCGCGGGATCATTATATCACCGGGCTCGACCGTCTGCTGGCGGGGCAGGTCCGGTTTGTCGACGCGTTCGAGCAAGCGGTCGCGGCGGATCCCGGTTTCGCCCTCGGCCATGCGGCCCTGGCGCGCGGGGCGCAGACCGTCGGAGACGGCGCCCGCGCCCGGGATACCATTGCCACCGCGCGCGGGCTCACCGGTGGTATCACCCCCCGCGAACAGAGCCATATCCACGCGCTCGACCTGCTGGTGGCTGGCAGGACCGCCGAGGCCTATGCCGCGATCCGCGCCCATGTGGACCTCTACCCGCGCGACGCGCTGATCGCGCAGACCTGCTCGTCGGTTTTCGGGTTGATCGGGTTTTCCGGCCAGCCCGGACGCGAGGCCGAGATCCTGGCCTATACGGCGGGCCTCCTGCCCCATTACGGCGAAGACTGGTGGTGCCTGAGCCAATATGCCTTTGCCCTTTGCGAGACCGGGGCGCTCGACCGGGCGGCACGGTATATCGACCGGTCACTGGCCCTGAACCCACAAAACGCCCACGGCGCCCATGTGCGCAGCCATGTCTACTACGAGGCCGGGGATCCGCAGCTCGGGGTTGCCTATCTTGGCGAGTGGCTCGCTGGCTATCACCGGGAGGGGTACCTGCACGGGCATCTGTCCTGGCACGCGGCACTCTGGGCGTTGGAACAGGGGGATGTCGCAACCATGTGGGACAGGATCGATGCGGATATCCGTCCAAGGGCGAGCGCGGGGCTGCCGATCAATGTGCTCACCGACACCGCCTCGATCCTCCACCGTGCAGAGATGGCAGGCGTGCCTGTCCCGCAGGCGCGCTGGGGCGAGATCAGCGCCTATGCGGCGCAGTTCTTTCCGAAGGCCGGGCTGGGTTTTGTCGACATCCATGCCGCCCTCGCCCATGCCATGGCCGGCGATGGTGACGCCATGGCCCGGCTGATGGAGACGCCCAATGATCTGACCGGTGATCTGGTCACCCCGATCGCCGAGGGCTATCTGGCCCTGGCGCGCGGTGACTGGGCGGAGGCGGTGCAATGCCTGAGCTCGGCCATGGCCGATCATGCACGGCTCGGTGGCAGCCGCGCCCAGCGCGACCTGCTGGAGATCTCGCTCCTCGGGGCCCTGCTCCGGCTCGGCAAGGAGAGCGAGGCCCGACGCCTGCTGGCCCTGCGGCGTCCGGCATTGGCGCGATCGCGGGTCGTCCATGGGCTGGAGGCCCATATCTGAGGTCTATCTAACCCGGCCGTTGCACCGGGGGGGCAGCCGTCCCCGGCCTACAGCGTTCTGTGTGCGCACCCGCACAGGGGGGTGCGATTGACAGCACCCTGCCCCATGGGAAACCATTCGCCCCTCGTGCGCCTTGTCGCCGTAGGCCCCGTATGGACAGAGCCCCCGCGCCCTGCCCCGGGCCCACCCCGACAGGCCCAGTCCAGACCCGGGCACGGAGCAAAGCGGCGGCCTCGATGCCCCGCGCCCCCCCGTGCCCACAGCCTCGGAGACACCGCCATGAACCGTCGTGCCCTACTCAAACTCGCCGCCGCCGCACCCATTGCCCCGCTTGCCATCCAGTTCGTGCCCATGGCGCAGGCCGCAGGCCATGGCGACGTCACCCAGGTGATCGGGGTACAGCATTTCCGGGTCGGCACATGGGTGGTCACCGCGCTGCTGGACGGCTCCCTGCCCATTGGGCCGGAAAACTTCTCGAACCTCACCCCGGAGGAGGCCGAGGCACTGACGCGGGCCGCCTTCCTCGAGGGGCCTGCGGTGGATACGGGCGTGAACGCCTACGTTCTGCGCAACGGGACCGAGACCATCCTCGTGGATGCGGGGGGCGCCGGGGCGTTTCCGGGGCTCGGGGCCCTGCCCGCCGCCCTCGAAGCTGCCGAGATCGCGGCATCGGATGTGACCCGCGTGGTGCTAACCCATCTGCATCCGGACCATATCGGTGGTCTGCTGGGCGAGGCCGGGCCGGTCTTCACCAATGCCAGCGTGCATGTGCATGCGGCCGATATTGCCTTCTGGAACGATGCGGAGATCAAGGCGCAGGTGCCGGAGGGCTTCCACCCGTTCTTTGACCTGGCCGTTGCCGTGACCGAGGCCTATGGAGACAAGATCATGCCCTTTGACGGCGACACGGACCTGTTGCCCGGTCTGGCGGCCCGCGCTCTGCCCGGGCACACGCCGGGTCACTCCGGGTTCCTCGTCTCGTCAGAGGGCGAAGAGTTGCTAATCTGGGGCGATATCATCCATGTGGGCGCCTTCCAGTTCCCCAAACCCGAAGCCGCGATCGGCTTCGACGTGGACCAGGACACCGCCGTAAGCACGCGCATGGCCCTTCTGGCCGAAGTCGCCGAGAGCCGCCTGACCGTAGCCGGTATGCATCTGCCCTTCCCCGGGATCGGCCATGTCGTCACCGAGGGCAGCGGCTATCGCTTCGTGCCGCAGGACTGGACCTTCTCTCTCTGATCTCATCCACCGGCGGGCCCTGGGCGGGCCCGCCCAATATCCCCGGGGCTCTGAGCGGACGGATCCATGCGGCCAAAGGGGTGTTTGTACGCGGCAAACGCCTTCCCCCAGAACACCGGCAAGACGCCGCTGAACCCATAGATTGGCTGGAACCACCCCGGGATCGAGTTTTTGCGTGACCCGCAGGGCCATGCCATGCACCATGGCGCGAGATCCAAGGGAGCTTTCGACATGCCAGCACGTTTGGCCCTTGTCTGTGTCACGCTGCTCACAGCAAGCCAATGGACCGCGCCCGCCACCGCGGCGGAGACTGTCGTCCTGACCACGACGGAATGGCCGCCCTATTCCGGTGCGACAATTGCGGGCCAAGGCGCGACATCCGTCATCCTGAAGGAGGCGTTTTCTCGCGTGGGCATCACCCTCGAGGTGCAGGTCCTGCCGTGGCGACGCGCGATCGAACAGGCACGCAAGGGGACGGACGCGATCGGCTATTTTCCCGGGTATCACTGCGATCACCTGCCCGGGTTCGCAGCCTCCGAGCCTATCGGCATCGGCCCGCTGGGGTTCGCCGAGAACCTCGAAAACCCGATCACATGGTCCTCGGTCGGCGAGTTGGGGGAACAGGGGTTGCGGATCGGGACCGTGCGGGGCTACGCCAATACCGAGGAATTCGATCAAAAGGTCGGGCAGGGCTGGATCCGGGCCGTGCCTGCCCAGACGGATACGGCCAATCTGGCCGCCCTCGCGCGCGGGCGCGTGGACGCGGCGGTCGTGGATTCCCGCGTGCTGCGCTACCTGCTGCAAACCGACCCGGACCTGATGCCCTATCGCGACACGATCCGGTTCGATGAACGCCCCCTCGACATCAAGACGCTGCATGCCTGTTTTCTCGCCGGGGCAGATGGCGATGCCACCCGGCGCCAACTCGATGCCGGGCTGGCCGAGATCTCGGCGGATGCGCTGCTGGATGATTACCTGAAGGCCATGGAGTGAAACTCAGCACATGACGGATACCAATCCGACCGACCCGGCTGCGCGCGCCACGCCCGGAGCCCCTCTGGACGGGGCGCCAAAGCCCGAGCGGGGCCGGTTCACCTCGATCCGGGCCAAGCTGCTGGCTTTTGTGATCCCGTTGGTGCTGATCTCGACCTTCGCGGTGTTCAGCATCTTCGAATACATGGCCCGGCAAGCGGCGAGCGAGCAGCTCAGCCTCAAGCTTGACCGCACCGTAGAGATCCAGGGCGCGGTGCTCGCGGAATCGATCTGGAACGTCGCCGATGAACAGATCGGGCTAATCCTAGATGCACTGATCACCGACAGCGATGTGATCGGGGCCATTGTCTTTGACGAAGACGGGCGCGAGATCGCCGCGATCGGAGAGGTGGAGGGCCTTGAGGACCGCCCCTTCTTCGCCGGGTCCGACATCATGTATGGCGGCTTCGGGGATGAGCAGAAGATCGGGCATCTGGCCATCGCCCTGACCGATGCCAATCTGGCCACGCAGGCCCAGGGGCGGCTGATCCTGGCGCTTGTGCTGGCGAGCATCCTGCTCACGGCGATTGTCTCGGGCATCCTTCTGGCCAACCGGCGCATCATCGGCCAGCCGATTGCCCTGCTGATCGACTCCATCGAGCATCAGGGGACGAAGGGCGCAAAGACCAGGGTGGCCTGGGAAAGCCAGGACGAGATCGGCTCGGTGGTGCGCGCCTTCAACAACATGCAGTCGCGACAGGAAGCCTATGAGCGTGAACTGCAGGCCTCCCATGATCAGCTTGAGCGCCGGGTCGCGGCCCGCACCGCCGAGCTGGCCCAGGCCGAGGAACTGGCCAATGCCGCACGCAAACAGCTCCATGATGCGATCGAGAGCATTTCCGAGGGGTTTGCGATCTATGACGCGGAAAACACCCTGAAACTCGCCAATCGGCGCTACCGGGAGGTGATGCATAATCACGACCCCGAAGGACTGGCACCCGGCACCCCTCTGGACGCGGTGCTGTCCCGGGCCTTTGACAGCGGCGTGTTCATGCATCACGGCGTCTCGGAGGCCGATTGGGTCGCCGCTCAAATGGCGCGGATCTCGAAGGTGGGCGAGCCCTACCTGCTGGAGATGACCGAGGACCGCTGGCAACGGGTCAGCAACCGCCGCACCGAGGAAGGCGGGATCGTCAGCGTCTCGTCCGATATCTCCGAGCTCAAGCAGATCCAGGACGAGTTGCAGCGCGCCAAGGAACAGGCCGAGGCGGCCAATGATGCCAAGGGCGCGTTCCTTGCCACCATGAGCCACGAGATCCGCACGCCGCTCAACGGGATTGTCGGGATGAGCAACCTGCTCGACGGCACGGCTCTCACGGTCGAGCAGCGCGAGTTCAGCGCCACGATCAAAAGCGCGGCGGACACCCTTCTGACGATCATCAACGACATTCTCGACTTCTCCAAGGTCGAGGCCGGGGCGCTAGAGCTGGAAAAGATCCCCATGCATCTGGGCGAGGTGGTCGAGGATTCCGCGGAACTGGTGGCCTCGAAGGCAAACGAGAAGAACCTCGAGATGGCCTGCCGGATCGAGCTCGACGTGCCGCGCGGCATTCTCGGGGACCCGACCCGGCTCAAACAGATCCTGATGAACCTGCTGAACAACGCCGTGAAATTCACCGAACAGGGCGAGGTGGTCCTCAAGGTCTCCAGCGTCCTGCCCGCCGAGGCCCTGACCGAGGGCGACAGCACGCTGTTGAAGTTCCAGGTCTCGGATACGGGGATCGGCATTCCCCCGGAACGGATGGACCGGCTCTTCAAATCCTTCAGCCAGGTCGATGCCTCGACAACACGGCAATATGGCGGCACCGGGCTCGGGCTTGTGATCACCAAGCGGCTGGTGGAGCTTATGGGCGGGCAGATCTCGGTCGAGAGCGAAGAGGGCAAGGGCACGACCTTTTCCTTCACCCTGCCCTGCGTCACCGCCACCCTGCCCAACCGGAAATCCCGCGAGCGGCAGCTTGACCGGATCCGGGGCGCGCGGGTCCTTGTGGTCGATGACAACCGCACGAACCGGCTGATCCTGAACGAGAAGCTATCCAGCTGGGAGATCGAGTGTCAGGCGACCGGCGATCCGCGCGAGGCGCTGAGCTGGATCGAGGGCGGTGCGCGCTTCGACGTCTGCGTCTTCGATTACAAGATGCCCTATCTGAACGGGCTGGAGCTGTCGCGGCGCGCCATGACCGTCTGGGGAGCCGAAAAACCGCCGCTGATCCTGTTCACCTCGATCTCGAGCTTCGAGCCCGCCTTCAAGGAGGCCGTGGACGAGATCGGTTTCAGCAGCGTGCTCAGCAAGCCTGCCAAGTCCAACCAGTTGCGGCAGGCCCTCGCGCAGGCCCTGACGCCCGAGGCAGAGGCGGAACCGAGCGTCGAGGTTTTCGATGCAAGGGCGCCGACCGCGGCCGCGAACCCGCTGTCGATCCTGCTGGTGGATGACAACGCGATCAACCGCAAGGTCGCGACCAAGACCCTGAAGCGTCTGGGTTACGAGTCGGACGTGGCCTGCGACGGGCACGAGGCGGTCGAGATGGCCACGGCCGGATCCTATGATCTGGTCTTCATGGATATCGAGATGCCCGGTATGGACGGGATCACCGCCACCGGGAAGCTGCGCGCGCTGATCCCCGACCACGAAATGCCCTATATTGTGGCACTCACCGCGAATGCCATGGCCTCGGAGCGGGATCGCTACCTGCAATCGGGCATGGACGGGTATCTGAGCAAACCGATTGACCTGGACGCATTGAAAAAATGCTTGACCGAGGCGCACCAGCGCCGCGATCACTGAGGCTGTACGAGAAGTCCGAGGAACCTGCGTGACGATTGAGATAGACACAGCCGCCCTGAGAAACCTCATGGACCTCGTCGGAGGGGATCAGGACGACCTTCAGGAATTCGTCGACGACTTTTCCGAGATTGCGCCGGAGCTCGTGCAACAGATGCAGGACGGGGCGTCGACCGATGACTGGGACAAGGTGCGTATCGCGGCCCACACGCTCAAATCCAATGCGCGGGATCTGGGGGCGGCGGATCTGTCAACGCTGTGCGCCACGCTGGAGCAAGCCTGCCGGGCCGGCGAGCATGGGGCCGCGCCCAATCTGATCGCCGAGATCACTGCATCGCAAACGGCGTCCTGCGCGGCACTGGCCCAATGTGATCTGGGTGCCCTGTAAGACATCGCATGGATCAGATCGCCGACACATCACAGCGCCCGACCGAGGCCGCCACACCGGTGCCCGCGCCCCGGCAAGGCCCGGCGCCGAGCATCCTGATCATCGATGACAGCCTGATCAACCGCAAGAAGATCCGCGGGGCCCTGCGCCGGTTGGGCCATAACGCCGATCTGGCCGAGGATGGCGAAAGCGGGCTCCAGGCGGTGCGGGCAAAGCCCTATGACGTGATCCTTCTGGATATCGTGATGCCCGGCATCGACGGCTTCGCAGTGCTGGAGGTGCTCAAAGCGGATCCGGCCCTGCGCGACATCCCGGTCATCGTGATTTCCTCGCTGGAGGATGAACAGGAAAGCGTCGTGCACGCGATCGAGCTGGGCGCCGAGGACTTCCTGCCCAAGAACTTCGATCCGATCCTGCTGCGGGCCCGGCTGAACGCCTCGCTCACCAAGAAGACCTATCGCGATCAGGAACAGGAATACCTGCGCCGGGTCGAGCGCCTGACCCAGGCTGCTCTGGTGGTGGAGACCGGCCGCTTCAAGCCCGAGACCCTTGGCCTTGAGGAGTTGCGCAGCCACAAGGATGCCCTGGGCAAGCTTGCGGCGGTGTTCTCGGGCATGGCCGGTGAGATCTATCGACGCGAGCTGCGCCTGCGCAAGGCGATCCATGCGATCCAGGGCATCCTGCTGGTGATCTTTGTCGGCGTGGTCTGGGGCGCGACCCCGGCCCTGTCGCGCCTCGCGGCGAATGCCGGGGCCTCTCCACTGATCCTGGCCACCTGGGTCAATGCCTTCGCGGCGATCATGTATCTGTCGATCTCGGCGGCGCGCGGTCAGCTGGCCGCTTTGCGCTGGCGCCATATGGGCTTTCTCATCATCTGGACCGTGATCGCGGCCATCCTGCAGCGGGTGGTGATGCTCGTTCTGGCGGGCAATGTGGAGGCGACGCTTCTCGCTCTGGTCGCCGCCTTTCAGGTGTTCATCGTATTCGCCATCTCGTCGGTGATCCGGCTGGAAAAGGCAAATCTGCGACGTCTGACCGGGCTGATGCTCGGCATGATCGGGGTCTGCGTGGTGCTCTTTGACAAGCTCGACCTTTCTGGCGGGCCCGGGGCGGAATGGCTCTGGCTCGGTCTGTCGCTGGTCCTGCCGGCGCTTTATGCAACCGAATGGGTCTTTGTCGCCGCCCGCAAACCCGCGGAGCTCGACCTCTTGCCCGCGATTGGCCTCGTGATGCTGATGTCGACTCTCGTGTTGGCCCCGAGCGCGTTTGTCTTCGAAGGCGGGCTGCTCTTTTCCAACGGGTTTGGCGAGACCGAGCGGATCTCGCTGCTACTTTGCGCGGTGGCGTCCCTCTCGATCATCAGCAGCTACAAACTGATCGAGCTTGCTGGCCCCGTCTTTGCGAGCCAGAGCGCCTATGCCATGACGATCTGCGGCATTGGCTGGGGCATGCTTCTGCTGGGCGAAACCCTCTCGGCGGCGGCCTGGATCGCGGTGGCCTTCATCTTTGCAGGCTTCGTACTGGTCTCGCCCAAACCCGACAACACCGAGATCGTGATCAAGCGCTCCTTCACGGACTAGGCTGACGCCACGCCTAGAAACCGTGCTTGGACATGATCGCCTTGAGGGTGCCATCCGCGGTCATCTCGGCGAGGCCTGCATTGAAATCCGCGAGGATCACTTCGCTGTTTTCCGCCGCCTTTGAAATCACGAGGTGCTGGATGTCGATATGGACCGGCGGATCGATCCAGTCGAGCTCGCCCGCCAGATCCGACAGTTCGGTATTGATGATGTGCTGCGCCACGATCTTGTCCACCAAGACCAGATCGACCCGGCCCTTCGCCAGCTTGCGCAGGTTCTCGGCGTCGTCACTGGACGGGGACGTGCGCAGCTGCGCCTCTTCGAAGCCCGGAGGCGGTGCGTAACCGCGCACGACCCCAATCGTGTAATCGGTCAGATCCGCATAATTGCTCGAGGTGATATCCGTATCCACGCGCTTGAAGAACACGAGTTCACTGGGTGGCAGCGGTTCCGAGAACAGGAACCATTCCTCGCGCTCTTCGCGATACCAGACCGTGTAGAGCCCATCATGCTTGCCGGATTTCGCGCTGGCCAGAGCGCGTTTCCATGGCAGGAACTCGACCGTGGTGGCGTATCCTTGGCGATCCATCGCCTCGCGGATGATCTCGGAGACAAAGCCGTTATCCTCCAGATCCGCACCATAGAAAGGCGGCCATTCCGTTGCCGCAATCCGCAGTGCCTTCCCCTCGGCAAGAACCGGGCCGCAGGCCAGGGACATCAGGGCCACCATCCAAACTAACAGCCGTTTCATACCCGTCTCCCCTTGCGCAAAGTCCTGCCAGTAATGCTTTGATCAATCGTCGCGTCCCCACCGGGTATCACAGATCCCGGAACGCGCCAAAGACCTTGCGCGAAGTGGCTCTCGCCTCGGCTTTCTGCTGACAAGAACGTGATCAGATACGCCGCATCCTTGGGCGCTCTGAAAATCAGGGTCTGCGACGCACCGGGTCGCGCCCCGGGCTGGGTTTCGGCATGCCGGGCACAGCGCGGGCTTTTCTTCTCCGGGGCGAAGCCCGAGACTGCGCCCATGACAGGGGATATCTCGACCGAAGAAGACCAGACCGACCTGCAAACACGCCGGGCACGGGGCGAATTCGTGCGTGGCGTGAGCGGGTTTCGCCGGGCCATCGGCGATCCAGAGACCCCGGCAGAGCCCGGGCGCTATCACCTCTTCGTGGCGCTCAACTGCCCCTGGTGCCACCGGGTGACCCTTGCGCGCAGCGTTCTGGGTCTGGAACAGGCGATCACGCTGGATGTCGCCTTTCCCAATCGCACCGGCGAGGACGACCCGGAGGGTCCCAACCTGTGGGAATTCGCGCCGGACCGCATCGCCAGCCTGACCGGCGCACCGTTGCCCGAATGCACCGCCGAGACCGGGACCGGCGCGGGCTTGCGCCTCGCAAAGGAGGTCTATCGCCGCGAAGGGTCCGAGGAACAGTCGGTCCCGATCCTCTATGACAAGCGCGCGCAGCGCATCGTGAACAACGAAAGCGCCGAGATCATCCGGATGCTCGACGCCCATGCGGATGCTCTGGGCAGCACCGTGTCTGCGGACGCGCGCGTGGTGCTCTGGCCCCGAGACCCGGCCCGGCAGGCCGAGATCCGGGAACTGAATGAGCTGATCTACACCACGATCAATAACGGGGCCTACAAGGCGGGGTTTTCATCGGATCAAGAGGTCTATGCCACGGCCTTTGCCGCCTATTTCGACAGCTTGGAGCGGCTGGACCAGCTCCTGTCGGATGGCCGGGCCTTTCTAACCGGTGACGCGTTCACCGAGGCTGATCTTCGCCTGTTTCCAACGCTCTACCGCCATGACCCGGTTTACATGCTGCGGATGAAGCTGAACGGGGCGCGGATCCTGGACTACCCCCATCTGTGGCGCTGGCTTTGCAGGGTCTACGGATTGCCGGGCGTCGCGGAAGCCGGCTCGTTGCTCCATTGCCGCCAAGGGTATTTCGGCCGATCCTGGAACGGCGTGGTGCCCCTCGGCCCGCTCAAACCCATGCCCTACCCCGAGGCCTATGGCCATCCGGAACTCGCCGAGGGCTAGGGCAGGCTAGCCGCGCCAGACGGTCTCGCCCGCGATGAGCTTGAACCCCACATCGCGCTTGGGTTCGCTGGGTTGACCATTGATCTTGGCCAGCAGCATTTCCGCTGCGATCTGGCCGATTTTGAGATGCGGGATCGCCGTCGAGGTCAGGCGCCACGGCTGGATCGAGGCGCTCGGCAGATCCCCCCAGCCGGCGATCCCGATATCCTCGGGGATCCGCAGTCCAGCCTTCTGGCAGTATTGCAGCCCGCCAACGGCCATGTTGTCGTTCTGGTAGTAGATGACGTCGACCTGCGCGCCCGTGGCCAACAGTTGCTCGGTCCCATAGAACCCGGTGTAGAACCCCGGCGTGTCGCGGAAGAGCAGCTGTTTTTCGAGCACACCACCGGCATCGCTCACGGCCTGACCGTAGCCACTGAGCCGGGAGCTGGCCGCGTTACCCGTATCGTGGCTTGTCCCCACATAGGCGAATTTTTTGTACCCAAGACCAGACAGATAGCGGCCCATCTCATAGCCACTGTCATAGTGGTTCAACCCCACGGACATATCGAGCGGGCTGGAATTCAGATCCCAGAGTTCCACCACCGGCAGGTTCGACCCGCTGAGCATCTGGATCGCCCGCGAGGTATGGGACCGCCCGGTGATGATCAGTCCGGCGGGCTGCCACGACAAAACCGTCTCAATCCATTTTTCTTCTTGTTCCAGAGCATATTCCGTCAATCCCAGCACGGTCTGATGCCCGAAGGATCCGAGCTTGCGATCGATCCCCTCGAGGACCTGTGCAAAGATCTCGTTCCCCAGTTCGGGGATGCTGACCCCGACGAAAGTGGACTTCTTGTCCCCGCCAAAAACAGTCGCGAGACGATTCGGGAGGTAGCCCAAACGCTCGACTTCAGCCATGACTTTGGCGCGCGTTTTCTCCGAGAAGCCGCCCTCGTCACGCAACACGCGACTGGCCGTCATCTTGGAGACGCCTGCACCACGCGCCACCTCCGTCAAGCTTATCTTGTTGTTTTTGCTCATCTATAACCTGATTTCTCTCGGTTACGTTACGGGTAACTCAATGCTCCGATCGCATTTGAAAGTGCCCAGCTGCCTTGGGAGGGGCGGACGTATGCTGCATGACCTGCGAAACAACCTGTTCTTCAATGGCGTCAAAAAGCATTTCGGGGGCACCTATGCTCTGCGCGATGTGTCCCTGAACGTCGAACGCAGCGAGATCGTGGCCCTGCTGGGCGAGAATGGCGCGGGCAAATCCACCCTGATCAAGATCCTCGGCGGCATTCACAGGGCCGATGAGGGCGGGGTGATGATCAACGGCCAGCCCTATGAGCATCGTCCCGGCAGCTTTGGCGAACGGCAATCGGTGGCCTTCATCCACCAGGATCTCGGCATGATCGAATGGATGAGTGTGGCCGAGAACATCGCGCTGGCGCTGGGGTATTCCCGCAAGGGCGGGCTGATCAAATGGGACGAGGTCACCGCCTTTGCCCAGCGCGCGCTGGACAAGGTGGGCTGCGATTTCGACCCGACCACGCGGGTGCAGGACCTGTCGCGCACCGAGAAATCCCTGGTCGCCATCGCCCGGGCCCTCGCCGTGGAATGCGATTTTCTGGTGTTGGACGAGCCCACCGCGTCGCTTCCAGCCGATGAGGTGGAACGGCTGTTCGAGGCGCTCCGTCCGCTCAAGGATCAGGGCGTCGGGATGATCTATGTCTCGCACCGGCTCGACGAGATCTTTCGCATTGCCGACCGGGTCGCCGTGCTGCGCGACGGAGATTCGTGGGGCTGCGCGACATCGAACACACCACCCCCGAGGAGCTGGTCTACATGATCGTGGGGCGCAAGGCGCGGCAGGTCATGAAGCCCAAGCTGACCCGGGGCGACACGATCCTCGAGGTCTCAAACCTGAGGGTCGAGGCGGCCGGACCGGTGGATTTCACCCTCCACAAGCAAGAGATCGTGGGTCTCGTGGGGCTGCGCGGCGCCGGGCATGAGGGTGTTTCACGGGCGATCTTCGGCGCCGAGGCCTTCACTGGCGAGATCCTGCTGGATGGCGAGGTGCCGGACCTGACCTCGCCGCAGACCGCGCTCACCTCGGGCATCGGGCTCGTGGCCAAGGACCGCACCGAGGAATCCGTGGCCATGTCGCTCAGCATTCGCGAGAACACCTTTCTCAACCCTGCTGCCTTTGGCCGGGCGCTGTTTTCCTTCATGAGCCCGAAGACCGAGACCGCCATGGCCGAGCAGATCGGGGCGGACGTGGCGCTCTCGCCCAATGACCAGAGCATGGCGATCGAGAGCCTGTCGGGCGGCAACCAGCAGAAAGTGGTGATCGGGCGCTGGCTCGAGACCAAGCGCAAGCTGCTGATCTGCGAGGACCCGACCGCAGGCGTCGATGTGGGGGCCAAGGCCGAGATCTACGCCCTGCTCAACCGCGCCGCCGAAGAGGGGGTCGGCATTGTCGTCGTCTCTACCGACTTCGAAGAGGTCGCGGCGATCTGCCACCGGGCCATCGTGTTCAGCCAGGGCGCCATCGTCAAAGAGCTCTCCGGAGCCGAGTTGACGACCGAAAACCTGATCCAGACCGCATCCGCGTCGAACGCTGTTGAGAGCTAAGGAAGAAGACTATGCAATCGCTTGAATCAAACGCTCTCGAGCCCACGAAAGCCGAGCTGAAGAACGCCTCGCTCAAGACGCGGGTGATCCGGTTCCTGCCGGTCTATGGTCTGGTGATCCTGACAGCGATCCTGATCGTGCTGTTCTCGATCCTGCTGCCGAACACCTTTCCGACGATGCTGAACCTGCGGGCGATCATCTCGGACAAGGCGATCATCGCGCTCTTGTCTCTGGGGGCGATGATCCCGATGGTTGCAGGCCGGATTGACCTGACCGTGGGCTATGGCATCGTGCTGTGGCATGTGCTCGCGATCTCGCTGCAGACGCTTTATGGCTTCCCCTGGCCCATCGCGGTCATGAGCGTGCTGGCCCTGGGCCTTCTGACCGGGTTCCTGAACGGGATGCTGGTGGAGATCGCCCGGATCGACAGCTTCATCGCCACGCTCGGGACGGGCACCGTGCTTTATGCGCTGGCCCTGTGGCACACCGGTGGCCGCCAGATGGTCGGCGCCCTGCCCGAGCCGTTCTATGCGATCAACGGCACCTTCGTGTTCGGTCTGCCGATCACCGGTTTTTACGTGCTGGGCCTGACCATCGCCATGTGGCTGATCCTCGAATACACGCCGATCGGCCGCTACCTCTATGCCATCGGCGCCAACCAGCGCGCCGCCCAGCTTAACGGCATCAACACCCGCAAATTCGTCATCGGCGCTTTCATGTCCTCGGGCTTCATCACGGCCTTTGCCGGGGTGCTGTTGGCCTCGAAGCTGCGGATCGGTCAGGCCTCGGTGGGTCTCGAATTCCTGCTGCCGGCGCTGGTCGGGGCCTTTCTCGGCTCGACCACGATCAAGCCGGGACGGGTCAATGTCTGGGGCACGGTGGTGGGGGTTGCGATCCTCGCCGTGGGGATCTCCGGCATCCAGCAATTCGGCGGCTCGTTCTGGGTTGAGCCGATGTTCAACGGTGTGACCCTGCTGATTGCCATCGGCATCGCGGGCTACGCACAGCGGCGCAAGGGCGCCAAGAAGTAAGCATAAGCATCAGGGAGGAAACCATGCTTAGAAGATCCTTCACCACTGTCTCCGCCGCGGCCTTGATGGCCGGACTTGGCTTCACCGCCCTCGCCGAGATCCCGTTCGACGGCCCGACCACGGGCCCCAAGGCCGCCGAAGGCAAATCCATCGTCGTCGTGGCGGGCGATCTGAAAAATGGCGGGATCCTCGGGGTCACCAATGGCATCGAGGAGGCCGTGGCCACCATCGGCTGGGACCTGCGTGTGCTCGACGGCGCAGGCTCGATTCAAGGCCGGACCGCCGCCATCGGTCAGGCGCTGGCGCTGAAGGCAGATGGCATCATCATCAACGGCTTTGACGCAGTGGAACAGCAGGCCGCCCTCGAAGGCGTGGTCAACGCCGATATCCCGATGGTCGCCTGGCACTCGGGCCCCAAGATCGGCTGCGACGCGCCCGGCGGGCTCTTCACCAATGTCTCGACCGACGCGATGACCGTCTCGGAGGTGGCCGCGAAATGGGCCATGAACGATGCCGAGAAGGTCGGCGCGGTGATCTTCACCGACAGCACCTACCAGATCGCCATCGACAAGGCCGACCGTATCAAGGAGACCATCGAGGCGATGGGCGGTACGGTGCTGGAATACGTGGACACGCCGATTGCCGACACCTCGTCGCGCATGGGGCCGCTGACCATCAGCCTGCTGCAGAAATACGGCGACAGCTGGACCCACGCGCTGGCGATCAATGACCTCTATTTCGACTTCATGGGCCCGGCCCTCGCCTCGGCCGGGATCTCCAGCGATGATGGCCCGCAGGCCGGCTCGGCCGGGGACGGCTCCGAAGCCGCGTTCCAGCGGATCCGCACCACGAATTACCAGGCCATAACCGTGGCCGAGCCCCTGAACCTGCAGGGGTGGCAGCTGGTGGATGAGCTGAACCGTGCCATGCAGGGCGAGGACTGCTCGGGCTACGTCACCACCCCGGCTCTGGTGACCGAAGAAGGGCTCGCCAAGCTCGGCGACAGCAACCAGTTCGACCCCGACAGCCCCTACCGCGAGGCCTATGCCGCGATCTGGGGCAAGTAACCTGACCTGACGGGTCCTGCGGCGGCGAGACGAACGCCGCCGCGGGGCCCCGTTTCCCACACACAGACGCACCGCTTTTCGCAACGGGCCTGCCCGACCGGGAGAGCTGTGCTTCAAGGAGGAAGACCATGAGCAAACCGCCACTTGTGCAAATGCGCGGTATTACCAAGCGGTTCGGAGGCGTCACGGCGCTTCAGGATGTGGACCTGGAAGCCTATGCCGGGGAGGTTCTGGCCATTGTCGGGGATAACGGTGCCGGCAAATCCACGCTGATCAAGGTGCTGACGGGGGTGTATCAAGCCACCGAAGGCGAGATCTTCATGGACGGCGAGAAGGTCGAGTTCTCGAACCATGCCGACGCGGCCAAGCTGGGTATTGATGCGGTCTATCAAACGCTCGCCCTGGCCGACCATCTGGATCCGCCGGCCAACATGTTTCTGGGCAATGAGCTGACCAAGACGTTCCTCGGGATCACGATCCTCGACAACAAGCGCATGCGCGACGAGACAGAGCGCGTTCTGATGGAGCGCCTCGGCGTCCGCCTGCGCTCGCTGGATGCCTCGACGGACAGCCTTTCGGGGGGGCAGCGTCAGGCGGTCGCCATCGCCCGGGCGGTCTATCACGAAGGACTGCGCGTGCTGGTGATGGATGAACCCACAGCCGCCCTGGGCCCGCAGGAAACCGCGCGGACCCTGAAACTTATCAAAACGCTCAAAGCGCAAGGTCTGGCAGTGATCCTGATCAGCCACTCGCTGGATGATGTGTTCGAGGTCTCCGACCGCGTCCATGTCCAGCGCCGTGGTCAATGTGTCGGGGTCGCTCTGACCGCTCAAAGCTCCACCCAGGAGGTGCTGGGCATGATCGTTGGTGCCAAGGAGGACGCCGCATGAACGCCGCAGTTGCAACAAACGAGACCCCTCAGCCCCTCACGGAGCGGTTGGAGCCCTACATGGCGATCATCGCGCCAATGGCAATGATCCTGGCGATCTTCATTTTCATGGGGATTGCCTCGCCGGACCGGTTTTTCCGGGTCAGCAATCTGCAGCTGATCCTGCAGGATGCCGCCCTCTACATGCCCATGGCGATGGCGATGACCTTTGTCATCACCCAGCGCGGGATTGACCTGTCGGTGGGTTCGGTCGCGGTTCTGTCCGCGATCATCATGGCCTTTCTGGTCAAACAGTTCGGCTTCTCGATCTATGTGGGCATTCCGATTGCCCTGACCATTGGTGCCCTTCTGGGGCTGATCAACGGTCTGGTCATCACCCGGTTCAATGTACCGGACCTGATCGGCACACTGGCGATGGATCTGGTCTACAAAGGTCTGGCGCTGCTGCTGGCCAAAGGGCTGGTGCTGGCACGGTTCCCGGACCTTTTGACCGAGATCGGGCGCGGCACCACGCCGTTCTTCATCCCGACCCCGGCCGTGATCGGGATCCTGACCATGGTCGCGGGCTACTACATCCTGCAGCGCACCTATTTTGGCCGCGACACGGTCGCCATCGGATCGAGTCCGGAATCGGCGGAACTGACCGGCATCGGTGTGAACCGCCACAAGGTCTATGCCTATGTGCTCTGCGGGGCCTGTGCGGCGCTGGCCGGTCTGATGCTGACGGGGAAACAGAACGCCATCCAGGCGACGATGGCCCCGTTCTTCAACCTGCACGTGATTGCGGCGGTTGTCGTGGGCGGCACGTCCCTCTTCGGAGGCCGCGCGTCGATCATCGGCTCGTTCTCGGGCGTGCTGCTTCTGGCGATGATGCTGAACGCGCTGGTGACCCTGCGGATCGAGTTCTTCTGGCAGCCGGTCGCCTCGGGCTTCGTGATCATCAGCTCCGTCGCGCTCTACGCCTGGATCCAGAAAAAGGACCGCGATGGCGCGGGCGGATGGCTCGCCGACCTGAAAACGGCCGAGGGCATGAAGATGGTCAGATTTGCAGCCGCGATCATCGGACTTCTGATTGCCCTTCTCGCAATCGGCGGACTGACAGCTGGCGACGTCGTCGCAAGCGGTTGACCCAAGTTTTCGGCGGCCATGAGACCCATGGCCGCCGGGAAACCCCAACAAACCAATACGTAACGGGAGGAACGAACGTATGAAACTTCTGACAACAACAACAGCAATGGTCGCCGCCACGGCACTGGGCACAGCGGCTTTCGCAGACGGTCACAGCACCCTGCCCCTGAAAGAACTGCCCGACATCGCCGAGCGCGATCACTGGGTGCCCGCCGAGGTGAACGCAGATGGCACGCTTGAGGCCATGCAGGCCGTCGTGGGGGCGGAGGCCGTGAAGTTCACCGGCAGTCTCGACAAGCCGATCCAGATCGCGCTGATCTATCCGTCCTCGGACACGTCCGATTTCTGGGCGCGCAACTACCTGGCGATGACCAAGCGTCTGGACCAGCTGGGTGTCCCTTACGAGACGACCGAGTTCGCCTCGCGTCAGATCGAGCACTCGCTGCAAACCACCTATGCCAACCAGGTCGTGCAGGACAAAGACCTCTATGACTATGTGATCTTTGGCCCGTCCGAGCTGGCGGTGCAGGCCGACAACATCTCGAAGCTGGCAGCGGAAACCGACGACCTGACGACCTATGTCTGGGCGTTCCACACCCCGCTGAAGGACATGACGGCGCAACCTGCAGCCTGGTTCGACTTTTCGTCGGCGGCGGGTGCGCTGACCATGTGCGACTACATGCTGGAGCGGTTGGGCAACGATGTTACCATGGCGATGAACCGCGGTATTCCCGGGATCACCGACAACCATCGTTCGGGTGACTTCAAGGCCTGCGTCGAGGAGAAAGGCAACTGGACCACGGTCTATGAGCACTATGGCGAGTACCAGCGCGAAGGCGGCTTTGCCGGCACCTCGCTGATCCTGCAATCCTACCCGGAAGCCAAGATCGTCCACAACGCGAACACGGCGATGGCGATGGCGATGGCGATGGCGATGGCGATGGGCTCGGTCGAGGCGCAGGTCTCTGTCGGCAAGGAGAAAGAGATCTTCTCGACCGGTTGGGGTGGCACGGGCCTTGAGCTTGACGCGATCCGTCGGGGCGAGCTGGATGCCACGCCCATGCGCATGGGCGATGATGTGGGCGCGGCCACGGCCGAGGCGATCAAGGCCGATCTGGAGGACCGCGCGGGCGAGCTGCCCTTCGTCTTCCTCGGTCGGATCACCGTCGCCCATGACCAGATGAGCGCCGAGGAGATCGATGCGCTTGAAAAGGAAGCCTTCCGCTTCTCCGGCGTCGGCGCGCTGCAGCGCTGAGCCACGCGTCGGGCGGGGCATGCGCCTCGCCCGACACCCTACCCAGACCACCCGCCGCAGAGCCCGGCAGCCACAAGAAGGGACATCCCCATGGCGCAATCCATGATGCTAATTGAGAAATGCAGCCATTGCGTAAGCTGGTACGACATCGAGACCGGCGCCCTGCAAGGTCGGTTGGGTCTGCCGGATTACCCCCATGAATTCGTCGTCGATGACGAGTTCCGTTACGCCTATATCGGCCATTACGGCGTGCAAAATTCCGGGATCGACGGCACTGACGGCCGCTCGGTGATCGTGGTCGACATCCGCAAGCAGGAGGTCGCCCATATCTACGATCTGGGCGAACATGCCCGCCCCCATGGCATCGGGCTCGACGGTCAGGGGCGGCTCTATGTGCTGTCGGAATGGACCGGGCACCTACTGGTCAAAGAGAACCCGCGCGCCTTTGACCAAGGATGGGACCACATCACCCCGACAGGTGGCAGCAAGTGCCACCTCTTTGCCCTGAGCAAGGATGGCCAGACCGCCTATTCCATGAACCTGACCTCCGGCGACGTGACGGTCTTCAACCCCTATGACGCGGCGGTCGCCCCGGTCTCGATCAAGACCGGCGAGAAGCCCGAGGGCCGCTGCCTGCGCGAGGCTGAGGGCATCCTCTATACCTCGCAGCGGATCTCCAACACGGTGGCGGTGATCGACACCGGCAGCCTCGAGATCCTGCGCAGCTTTCCGACCCCCGATGATCCCTGCCGGATCTACTATGACGGCAAGCGGAACCGGCTCGTGACCATGAACCACCATGGCGGGTCCTTCTCGGTCTTTGACGAGGCCACGGGCGAAATGCTCCACGAGCAGAAGACCCCCGCGAACCCGCTCGCACTCTGCATCGATGACGAGGCGGCCTTCGCCTATATCGCCATCGATTGCGAGCAGGTGCAGCGGTTCAATCTCGACACATTCGAGGTCGTGCAGACCTTCGACACCGGCAAGGAGCCTGACGTGATGGTCATCCTGCCGGACGGATTTTCAAAACACTGGGAGGGGCGGGCATGAGCAAGCCACGCATCGCCATTGTGCCGGGGGACCCCTCGGGCATCGGACCGGAACTGATCGCCAAACTGCTGCAGAGCGACGAGGTGCGCGCGGCCGCCGATATCCTGCTGGTGGGGGACAGCCATCTCTGGCAGCAGGGCGCGACACAGGCTCAGACCGAGCTGGAGCTGGCCACGATCTCCGAAGAGGCGATCACGCAACAGCACGGGCTCTCGCATCTGGAGATGGACACGATCACGCCCGAGCAGGTGCAGGTGGCCGAGGTCACCGTGCTCGGCGGCACGACCTCCTTGCGCTGCCTCGACAAGGCGATGGATCTCGCGATGGCCGGGCTCGTGGACGGGATCCTCTTTGGCCCGTTCAACAAGGCGGCCATGACGGCGGCGGGGCTGAATGCCGAGGATGAGCACCGCTATATGGCGCGCTATCTCGGGCATGAGGGCTACCATTCCGAGCTCAATGTCCTCGACGAGCTGATGACCACGCGGGTGACCAGCCATATCGGGCTGAAGGATGTGGCGGCGAACATCACCGAGGCGGGCGTGCTGCGTGCCGTCAACCTTGCCAATGACACCCTGCGCAAGGCGGGCAAGGCCCGGCCCCGGATCGCCGTTGCGGCGCTTAATCCCCATGCGGGCGATAACGGCAAGTTTGGCCGCGAAGAGATCGAGATCCTCGAGCCCGCCGTCGCCTCGGCCCAGAAACGCCAGATGGATGTGACCGGCCCCTGGCCCTCGGACACGGTGTTTCTCAAGGCCCAGCGCGGCGAGGTCGATGCGGTCGTGACCATGTATCACGACTAGGGTCAGATCGCGATCAAGCTCATGGGGTTCGAGCGCGGCGTGACCGTGGCGGGCGGGTTGCCAATACCGGTAGCGACCCCGGCCCATGGCACCGCTTTCGACATCGCCGGACAGAACAAGGCCAATGTGGGCGCGACCCGGCAAGCCTTTGATTTGCTGGTGCGCATGGCCAAGACACACCGCGCCGAACGCGACGCGGCCTGAAGGAGACACTCAGATGACCAAGATCAAATCCGTCCGCACGCGGGTGTGGAACTGGACCGGCCCCACGGTCCCGCCCACGGGGAATTTCTGCACCAACGCCTCGGATGCGCTCTGGGACAAGGGCGATGCCATGTCCTCCTTCCGGTTCCACCAGTGGCTGACCTGCGAGATCGAGACCGAGGACGGTACCGTGGGCATCGGCAACGCCGCCCTCGCCCCCACCGTGGTCAAGACCGCGATTGATGACTGGTTCGGCCCCATGGTGATCGGCGAGGACCCGTTCGACTACGCCTATCTGTGGGAAAAGATGTACCGCCGGTCCCATGCCTGGGGCCGCAAGGGGATCGGGATGACCGCGATCTCGGCGGTGGATCTGGCGATCTGGGACCTGATGGGCAAGCTCGCGGGCAAGCCGGTCTTCAAGCTGCTCGGCGGGCGCACCAAGGAGAAGATCCCGGTCTATTACTCCAAGCTTTACGCGGGTCCGATCGAGGCGATGCAGGCGGAGGCGGAAGAGGCCAAGAAACACGGCTATCATTCCTACAAGATGCGCTTCGGCTACGGCCCCAAGGACGGGCCCAAGGGGATGCAGGAGAATCTCGACCGCGTGCGCGCTGTGCGCGAGGTGATCGGCGAGGACGCGGATCTGATGCTCGAATGCTATCAAGGCTGGAACGTGGACTACACCAAGCGGATGCTGCCGAAACTGGCAGAGTTCCAGCCCCGCTGGCTCGAGGAGCCGGTGATCGCCGATGATGTCGAAGGCTACCGGCAGCTCAACGCGATGAACATCATCCCGATCTCGGGCGGCGAGCACGAGTTCTCGGTGATCGGCTGCAAGGACCTGATCGCGAGCAATGCGGTGAGCATCCTGCAATATGACACCAACCGCGTCGGTGGCATCACCGCGGCCCAGAAGATCAACGCGATCGCCGAGGCCTTTCAGGTGCCGGTCATCCCCCATGGCGGGCAGATGCACAATTACCACCTGACCATGGCCAATGCGAATTGCATGATCTCGGAATACTTCCCCGTCTTCGATGTCGAGGTCGGCAACGAGCTCTTCTACTACATCTTCGAGGGCGACCCGGATGCGGTCGACGGCTTCATCGATCTCGATGACGACCTGCCGGGTCTCGGGATCACTATCACCGACAAGCACCTGCACAATTTCGAGATCACGGAGTAACGCATGACCCAGTATACAGGGATATGGCCCGTCGCCCCGACCCCCTTCCAGGAGGACGGATCGCTCGATCTGGAGGGGATGAAACGGGTGCTCGACTGCCTGATCGATCAGGGCGCGGACGGGATCTGCGTGCTTGCGAACTTCTCCGAGCAGTTTCTGCTGGCCGATGAAGAGCGCGAGATCCTGACCCGGCTCTGCGTCGAACATATCGCAGGCCGCGTGCCCGTGATCGTCACCATCAGCCACTACGCCACCCGCATCGCGGTGGAGCGCGCGAAGCTCTGCAGATCGCTCGGCGTGGATATCGTGATGATGATGCCGCCCTATCACGGCGCGCTGATGAAGGGGAATGCCAGCCAGACCTTCGAGCAATTCGCCGCCGTGGGCGAGGTCGGCGTGCCGATCATGGTGCAGGACGCACCGCTTTCGGGCGTGGATCTGCCGGTGCCGCTGTTGGTGCGCATGGCGCAAGAGATCGAGGCGGTGAAGCTTTTCAAGATCGAATGCCCGCGCGCGGCCAACAAGCTGCGCGATCTGATCGCGGTCGGAGGAGACGCCATCGAGGCACCCTTCGACGGCGAGGAGGCGATCACGCTTCTTGCCGATCTCGACGCCGGGGCCACGGGGTCGATGACCTCCGGCATGATCGTGGATCAGATCAAGCCAGTCATCACCCATTACCATGCGGGCCGCATCGACGAGGCCACCGCCGCCTATGGCCGGGTCGCCATGGCGATCAACCACGAGAACCGCCAATGCGGCTGGCTGTCCTGCAAGGCGGCCATGGTCGAGGGCGGCGTGATCGCCTCAGAGGCCTGTCGCCATCCCATCGAACCGCTGCATCCGGCCATTCGCGCCCGGATGATCGACCTTTTGAAACCATTGGAACCGTTGGTCCTGCGCTGGGGAAAGTAGCATGCTCTACGGTAAGAACCTGATTGATGGGGCCTGGGTAGGCTCCGAGACGACCTTGGCTTCGGCCGATCTGGATGGGCAGGTCTTTGCCCAGGCCAATCCCGAGCAGATCGATGTGGCCTGCCGGGCGGCGCGGCGCGATTTCCGCGCCTATTCCGCCCTGCCCCGGGCAACGCGCGCCGCGTTCCTGCGCGCCTGCGCCGAGCAGATCGACGCACTGGGCGACGAGATCACCCGCACGGCCATGGCCGAGACCGGCCTGCCCGAGGCGCGCCTTGTGGGCGAGCGGGGCCGGACCACGGGGCAGCTCCGGATGTTCGCCGACTTGCTGGAGTCGACAGAGTATCTCGACATCCGCAAGGATGCCGCCCTGCCCGATCGTGCGCCCCTGCCCCGCCCGGACCTGCGCCTGATCCACAAGGCCATCGGCCCGGTCGCGGTGTTTGGCGCCTCGAACTTCCCGCTGGCCTTCTCGACCGCCGGGGGGGACACGGCCTCGGCCCTGGCGGCGGGGTGTCCGGTGATCGTAAAGGGCCACGGCGCCCATGCGGGCACAGCCGAGCTGGTGGGTCAGGCCATCGCCAAGGCCATGGAAGCCTGCCAGATGCCCCAGGCCACGTTCCAGATGATCCAGGGGGCGAGCAACGAGACCGGGGCGGCGCTGGTCACCCATCCCGAGATCTCGGCAGTGGGCTTCACCGGATCGTTGGCCGGGGGCCGCGCGCTCTTTAACCTGTGCCAGGCGCGCCCGGTGCCGATCCCGTTCTACGGCGAGCTGGGTTCAATCAACCCGATGTTCTGCCTGCCCGAGGCCATGGCCGCGCGCGGGGCCGAGATCGGCAGCGGCTGGGCGGGTTCGCTCACCATGGGCGCGGGCCAGTTCTGCACCAATCCCGGGATCGCGGTCATGGTGAAGGGCCCCGAGGCTGACGCCTTCGAGGAGGCCGCCGTTGCAGCCCTGCGGGGCACGGCCGAGCAGGTCATGCTCACCGATGGCATCAAGGCCGCTTACGAGAGGGGGGTGAAGACCCTGTCGGACCTCGCGACGGAACTGGCCTCCTGTGGTGCGCCCACAGGCAGCCGCGCCGCACTTCCGGCGATGTTCAAGGTCTCAGCCAAGGAATGGATGGCCACCCGCGCGCTGCAGCATGAGGTGTTTGGCGCGGCGGGGATCCTCGTTCTGTGCGAGGACATCGCCGGGATGGAGGCCCTGGCCGAAGCGCTGGAAGGCCAGCTCACCGCGACCCTGCAGATGGATGCGGGCGATACGGCGCTGGGGCAGACCCTCTTGCCGATCCTCGAAGAGAAAGCCGGGCGCATCCTTGCCAATGGCTTCCCCACGGGCGTCGAGGTGGCACCCGCCATGATGCATGGCGGCCCCTACCCGGCCAGCACCGATGTGCGCGGCACCTCGGTGGGCACACTGGCCATCACACGATGGCTGCGTCCGGTGAGTTATCAGAACATCCCCGACGCACTACTGCCCGCGGATCTGCGCGACTGAGCCGAGCACAGGCGCGGCGGGATCCTGATGCGGGTGCCGCCGTGCCTGACCAGATTATCCATGGAAAGGACGCGCCATGACTTTCGGCGTCATCGAGGGCACGGGGTTCGAGGTGATCGAGCCCGAATTCGCCGCCTGTTTCATCGGCCATGCCCGGGTCGAGCGGCTCTGGACCGGGGCGCGCTGGTCCGAAGGACCCGCATGGTTTCCCGCCGGGCGTTACCTGCTGTGGTCCGACATCCCCAACAACCGGCTGATGCGCTGGGACGAGACGGACGGATCCGTCTCGGTCTTTCGCCAGCCCTCGAACAACACCAATGGCAACACGGTCGATCCGCAGGGGCGGCTGGTCTCCTGCGAGCATCTGACCCGGCGCGTGACGCGAACCGAGCCTGACGGGAGCGTCACCGTGCTCGCCGACCGAGTGGAGGGCAAGCGGCTGAATTCGCCCAATGATGTGGTGGTGACCTCGGACGGCGCGATCTGGTTCACGGACCCGTCCTACGGGATCATGATGGACTACGAGGGCGACCGCGCCGAGAGCGAGATCGGCGCCTGCCATGTCTATCGGATAGACCCGGGCACCGGTGCGGTGGTGGCGATGGCCACGGATTTCGTAAAGCCCAACGGGCTGGCCTTCTCCGCCGATGAAAAGACGCTCTTCATCGCCGATACAGGCGGCACCCATGATCCGGACGGCCCGGCGCATATTAGGCGCTTCGACGTGGCCGACGGGGGCACGCGCCTCTCGGGTGGAGAGGTCTTTGCCACCTGCACGAACGGTTTTTTCGACGGGTTCCGGCTCGACCGGGATGGCCGGATCTGGAGCTCGGCAGCGGATGGCGTGCACTGTCTTGCCCCCGATGGCCGGCTGATCGGCAAGATCCACCTTCCGGAGATCGTGGGCAATGTCTGTTTCGGCGGGGCCAAGAAGAACCGTCGCTTCATGGCCGCGACCAGTTCGCTCTATGCGGTCTATCTCAACGTCAACGGGCTGTGACCCGGACCGCTTAGCCGGACGAAAGGAGGGGCCAATGGCCCCTCCCGATGCTTATCCCAGATCCATCCCGAGATCGGTCAGCGCCTGCACAAGCGGGCTCGTCTCGTCGAGGATCCCGCTCCAGGACGGCGCGTTGAGGCTCTGTGCCGTGAGGTCTTCGGCCTGCACTCCGTCGAGCACCACGAAATCCCCACCATTGCCCAGCACCTCGAAGACAAGGCTGTCCTCCTGCTCGGTCACGGCGATCTGGTCGCCGGAGAACGAGCCGAAGTCGAACGTGTCCTCGGCCGGATTGAACCCGGTGATCGTGGTGGTCGAGCCATAGCTCCAGCCCAGGGTGTAGGCCTCGGCCGTGCCATCGGAGAAGACCACGGTGTCGCCCTCGCCCGGGGTGCCGCCAGTGTCCCCGCCGTCCCCTCCGTCGCCGCCGGTGTCACCGCCATCGTCGCCGCCATCGCCGCCATCGCCGCCATCGCCTTCATAGATCGACCCGGTCAGATCGCCCGTCCGGGTCTGGAACCCGTCCGTGCTCGCCCCAGCGGGGGCCTCGGGGGTCAGCAGCATGGTCCGGTCCACCAAGGTGACGTCATTCTGGTCGAAGCCGAACGGATCCTCGAGGTTGTCCTCCATCACCTGGTCGAAATGGAACTCGACCATGCCGGGGATCAGTTCGGCCTTGGTCACCCCGGTGAAGGTGAAGCTCTGGCCACTGGGCAGCGACGAGATCACCAGCCCCTCGGCGCTGTCCTCGACATTCAGCCGCTCGCGGGTGCCGAAATAGAGGAAGCTGATTTTCATGGAAGTCGGGTCGAACCTGTCGATCACCTCGCTCGCCCCGTATTCGTGGCTGCGGATATAGACCGTGTCATCGGCGCGGGGGCCGACCCCTTGCTCCCACGAAACAACCCCGCCGAGATCCTGGCGCAGGTGCTCGTTCCCGACCACACCGAAACTGTCGATGGTAACATCCTGATAGGTGACGCCCTGCACGATCTGCGCGGCGTCGGACCAGGGGCTGTCGATCACGATCTCACCGGCTTCGGATTTGGTGATGATCATGCCATGCACCGAGGTGCCGCCGAAATCCAGCTCGTCCCGCGTGGTGTCGAAGCCAACGATGTCATCGGCATTGCTGTCGGCCTTGTACTTTACGCCGCCCGCCTCGGTCGCACCGGTGGTTTCAGGCGGGTTGGAGCCGTCATTGTCATAGCTGAGCGTGTAGCCCTCGCCATCTTCGGGGGTCGTGTTGACCGCGCCGAGGGCCGCGGCGATCTCGTTCTGGACCCCCTGATTGGCGGCGGTGATATTGGCCAGCGTCAGATCGTCGAGCCCAAACCCGGTGAACACGATCTGCTTGGTCTGACCGTTCTGGGTCAGCTCGATCCGGACCGTCTGGCCCAGCGCATCGCCGGATTCCTCGAATATGTTGAAGGCATCGGCGGTGACATCGGCCTCGATCTCGATCATGTCGCCCATGCCGGGCATAAAGCCGTCGATCACCTGCGCGGGCGTGTCGAGATTGATGTAGACATGCTGATGCATATGGCCATCGCCATGCCCGTCATCGCCGCCATCCCCGTGACCATCGCCGCCATCGCCATCGCCGCCGTCACCATGGCCATCGCCGTCACCGCCATCGCCATCACCATGCCCGTCACCGTCGCCCGTACTGGAGCCATCCCCGATCAGGCCCAGAACCTCCGCCGCGGCGGTGTCATCCAGAATGGTGAAGTTGGCCGCCGAGAGATCCCCGAGCGAGACATTCTCCAGCGTGGTAGACTGGTTGTTGGAGGGCACGAAAAAGGTCACGCCGAACGCAGTGCCCTCATCGGCGGTGTATTCCACCACCTCCAGGGCATCCGCCCCGATCCAGTCGATGAAGATCGTATCCGTGGCCGGGTCGAAACCCGAGATCACGGTATCGCTGCCATAGGACCAGGTGATCACGACATCCGCGGTTTCCTTGGTGACGTTGGCATCGCCATTGCCCGAGGGCCCGGTCCCGCCAGTGTCGCCACCATCGCCCGAGCCATCGCCCGAACCATCACCTGTGCCGTCGCCGGGTCCGTCACCGCCGGGCGTGCCGAGCCCCTCATCGCCCGTCTTGCGGTCTTCGAAGAAGGCAATCGCCTCGTCCACACTCGGGCTGTCATAGCCGCCATATTCCTCGATATAGCGCAGGATCGACGTGCCATTCTCATCCGTGGACGCCCCGCCGCCGAGCAGCAGGTTGACCGTGCCGAACGCGCCCCGCAGATGCGAGGCCGCCATCAGGCCGGTCACTGTGATCTCGACCGAGACGGTCGAGCCATCCACGTCCTGATAGGTGAAGGTCTCGCCGATGAAGTCATCGAGGCTGTAGCCCTGATAGCCGAGCTGCTGCTCGATGATCTGCAGGTTGAACCCGAACGCCTCCTGGATCGCGACCTCCTGCGCCTCGGCGGTCATGAAGTCGTCGAGCGAGGTGACACCGGCCTTGCCGGTCCAGTCGCCATCCCAGCGATTGATCGTATCGCCGCCCAGGTAATAGACGTCATCATCGTAGTATCCGAGGTCGATCAGCAACGCCTCGCCGAACTGGTATCCAACAAATCCCAGCGAGTTGGTGGAGCGATAGGACATCGCATCCCATTCCGCGTCGGTCAGGTCACCCCAGCTGCTATAGCCCGGATAGAACTCGGTGACCGGCCCACCGGCCCACTGGTCGAGCTGGGCGTCGATGATGATGCCGTTGTCGTACCGATCCCGATCCCAGCCGGATTCAAACGCCCGCAGCGCATCGCGAAATTCTTCATAAGTCCCTTTGGACATTGTTTTCCTCTCAGCAACAATTGATGGCCAGCCCGGTGATTGCGGGCTCTGGAGGTCACATGGCAGGGCGGGGCGCGTTTCGCTTGGGCCGACGCGCCAAAGACTTGCTCGGACCCGCCGCCTGGCTGGCTAGGCGGATTTCTGCCGTGGCGCGCGGGCCGAGATCGGCGGGCGCCCGGTCCAGCGCCGATAGGCGTTGGAGAAGCTGCTCGGGTCGGAAAAGCCCAGAAGGTAACTGATCTCGGTCAGCGAGACACTGGGGTCTTCCAGCAGGGCCGCTGCCATGGCCTCCCGCGTCTCGTCGATCACCAGTCTAAAGGTCGTCCCCTCCTCGGCGAGCTTGCGCGACAGGGTCCTCTCCGACAGGCCCAGCGCCTCGGCGGCGTCCTGCAAACGGGGCAACCCCGCATGGAAGCGGCGCATCAGGTATTGAAAGACCCGCTCCCGGGTACTGGTCGGATCCGGACGCCGCTGCGACAGGATCAGCCGGCCATACTCCGTCAGATGGAGCAGCAGATGCGCATCGCTCGACCGGATCGGAAGATCGAGCGCCGAGGATTTCAGGACGATCGCCGTATAGCCCGTGGCATCCTCCACCGGACAGCCCAGCGCCCCCGAGATTGCCCGAGCACGATGCCCGATCGGGGCGGCCACATGGACACGCTGGGGCTGCACCGGCGCTTGGGTGGCCGCGGACCAGCTGTTGAGGATGCTGCCCAGAACGAACTCGCGGTAATGGACCGCGCGCTGCACCCTCGGGGCCGGATGCCCCATGCGGAACTCGGTGGTGGCCCCTTCGCTGCGGATCTCGACCCGGCTGCGCGGGCGCGTCAGCCGCACGAATTCGGCGATATGGTCGAGCCCGGCGCGCAAGGTGGGGGACGCAAACAGGATATAGGACAGGATGGAGCCGGTATTGGCCCTGGCCGCCAGCCCGAGTTTCAGGGCAAAGAGCGGATCATCGCTTTGCCGGGCCAGCGCCTCGACCACGGCGATTTCCTGCATCAGGGGGACCATCTCGCCGGGGGTGTCCAGAACCCGTGTCTCGAGCCCCGCTGCCTCCAGCGCAGCCGCGAGCGCGCCGGGGCCCAGATGGGGCACCTCTTTCAGGCTGCTGAGCCAGTAATTGGGAACAGATTCCTGACCGTCATCTGCAATTGGGGCTGCACGCTTCATCGGTCTCTTTTCCGTCTGCGCTCACTCCGGGGGCGGCGGCGGCAATCCCCGCATTTGAGCAAGTTTAGAGGTGGCAGTTTCCGCGGACAAGACAATAGGGCGAGAGAGCAGGTCTTGTTGCGGGGATCCCCTGCGGTGTTCCGCGCCCCGGAACCCTCAATAGCGGGACTTCAGGCATCCCAATAGGTGCCGGAACAACGTTCGGGCAGATGCCAGCCCGCAAGGCCCCCGCGCGCATCCGAGGGCTGAGCGTGCCCCTTCGGGACCTGCCACAACCCGGCCTGTGCCCGTGCCGCCATGGCGCTGACCAGAGGATGCAGGCTGCGTGCCGCTCCCATCGATGCCCGGTCGTTCGCATCGACAGGCTCCTAACGGAGAGCGCGCGACATCCGCGCCGGGAATTCTGGAAGGGGCATGGTTGTCGCCAACCCTGCGCTCGGCGTGGTCCGGACCAAAACAGGCTCTTTGCAGCGGCCAGCCCGCAAAGGCGGCATTGCCCGGGCCGCGCAGCCTTTTCCGCTCGGAGGATTGGCAATTGGAGAACCCTCATGAAATCCCCATCCTGTCCTCGAGCACACATGTCTGCGCATCGCTAGACCGGGCCTATCTCGGGGCCCTTCTGTCGCGGCCCTGCCTGTTTGGAGACTGCAATGCTTGATGACCCCACTCTGCCCCGATTGCTGGATGCGCCCGTGCGCGCGTCCTTTGCCGAAAGCTGGCAACCCCATGCCCTGACCCGGAATGGCGCGGCAATGCTGCAGCCCGAGATCGGCCCCTTTGCCGCTGCGGCCAGCGATGCGCCCGAGGATCAGGCGGATCTGGCCGCGCTCATCGCCCGGCGCGCGGCCCCGGTCCTCGTGACGCAGGTCGCCGAGATCCCGATCCCTCCGGGTCGCGAGTTGCTGAGCCTGGTCAAGGGGGTGCAGATGGTTGCCACCGACGACGCCAGCGCCGCAGAGATCGACAGTCTGACCCTAGGTCCTGCGAATGCGCCCGAGATGCTGGCCCTGGCACAGCTGACCCAACCGGGACCGTTCGAGCTGCGCACCTATCGCTTGGGCACCTTTATCGGCCTGCGCGAGAACGGTGCCCTGATCGCCATGGCCGGGCAACGCATGGGCTTTGCCGGGCTGCGCGAGATCAGCGGGGTCTGCGTGCATCCCGAGCACCGGGGCCAGGGCCTCGCCACGGCCCTGATCCGCGCCATGATCGGCCAGATCCGCGCCGATGGGGACCGGCCCTTCCTCCATACCTATGCGGATAATGCGGTGGCCATTCAGCTCTATGAACGTCTGAGCTTCGCGCAGCGCGCTGAGGTGAACGTGGCGCAGATCGCCTGAGCGCGCCGCGTCACATCATCATGCAATCACCCGCCGGGGGCAGCGCCTCTGCCCCCTCGGGCAGGGTGGGCGTGTAATCGAAACTCGCGATCCGCGCACCCACGTCGAAGGCCACGAAAAGCTGGTTTGAACCGGGGCGGATCGCGATCCCCTCCGGATCGATCCCATAGGGCAAAAGCGACGCGGTCGAGAGCAACTGCCCCTCGGTGTCGAACTCATACAGGCTGTTGGTGCCCTCGCGGTCATCCACAATCAACAGGTGCCCGGTCCGCGGATCCCGCGCAATGCCCTGCGCTTCGCTCAGGGGCGGGTTCAGGGTCATGGTGTCGATCCGGCGCAGCACCTCGCCCTCGGGCGTCATCCAGGTGAGGTATTCCGGATCATCCTCGACCATCACCAGATTGCCCGACCCGTCCACGGCCAGACCCTCGGTATCGGCCCAGCCGAGGCTGCTGCGGAAGGGCGCGCCGAGGGGCTCGCCATTCTTGGTCAGGCGCTGGAACATCCCCGCGCCATCGGCCACGAGGAGGGCATCGCCCTCGATGGTGATCGCCTTGATCGTGAAGAGATCCGAGGAGAACCGCCGCAGTTCCAGCCCGTCCAGGGTCACGAGGATCACCTCGGGCCCTTCATTCGCGATCCAGAGCCCGCAAAAGGTCGGGTCATAATCGAGGCTCGAGGGATGGTTGATCTCGAACGTGCCCGTATGCCTGAGATCGAGCGCCGTGGCCGCCTTGGGCAGCGTTCCGGGCAGGATGAGGGTCAGTATTGCGAATACGCGCAGCATGGCAGGGCCTCCTGACAGGGGTGCTGCTAAGGATGGGGCAGTTGCGCGCAACATCAACCGTGCCCGGCCCTGGAGAGGTGTCGACCCACCCCGCCCGGAGGCCGGTCCGTGACCGGGCGGGCCCCGTCAGGCAGCGGATCGCAACGCGCACAGTGCCGCGCAGCGCGCCGGCACCCCGGACAGGGCTGCGGCGATCGCCGGGTTCACCTGATCTGCATGGGTCAGGGGCGCCATATGGCCAAGCCCCGGCATCACGCTGCAGCGCGCCTTGGGATACTGCGCCAGAATCCGGTCGCTGACATCCACCGTGACCCGGGGCGAACAGCTCCCGCGCAGCACGGTCACCGGGCCGCGAAAATCCGGGCGAGGCACGGTCCAGACACCCGCGCAGATCTCTTCGAAATCCCGGGTGAGCGAACCGCTCAAGGCGATGAGCCCCGCCTGCCGCTGGGGCGAGAGGCGATCCCACATCCCCGGCGCGCACCAGAAATCCAGAAACCGGGCCATCGTCACCGGCGCAGGCTGCCCGCGCAGCCCGGTCCAGAGCGCGCGCAGATCCGGTGCCATACAGGCCGGCCCCCGCGCATCCGTCACAGGCATGACCGGATCGTAGAGCGTGACGCTGCGCACCTGCTCGGGGTTTCGGTTGGCCAGCATCAGCGCCACGGCGCCCCCGAAGGAATGCGCCACCACGTCCACGGGGCCCGGGACCTGCCAGAGTGCGGCCTCCAGATAGGAGAGCCGGTCGAGATCGGGCGGGGTCCCGCCGTAGCCGGGCAGATCCGGCGCGATCACCCCAGATGCAGACCCGAGACAGGCCGCGAGGCTCTGCCACTGACGCCCGGTACTGGCGGTGCCGTGGATCGCGAAGATCGGAGCAGTGGATTGCAGAGGGCGCGCGCCCGCATGGTCAGCGCTGAAAGATGGGGCTTTCATGGTCATGACTTCCTGACTGGGACGCGGCATGCGCGTGGGTTGCGAGGGGCCGGGGCTCTGCCCGGCGCTGTCATCTCGTAATCCAGAGCCACACCGCGAAGCTTGAGGCCTGCATGGGGATTGCGTGAGGATTGCCCCTGGACCGCGCTGGGATCTGACCGGTGGCGGGGGCGCGGAGCACCTATGTGGTCCAATCGAGCCTGTGCCTTGCCCTCGCCATGTGGCTCTGGCAGCCGATGACCGGAACGATCTGGCAGGTCGAGGGGCCCGCCGCTCTTGCCCTCTATGCGCTTTTCGCACTCGGCGCGGGGATCGTGTTCTGGTCGACCTTCCTGATCGACCATTTCGAGCTCTTTGGCCTGCGCCAGATCTGGACCCATCTGCGCGGCAAGCCCATGCCCGCGCCGGAATTCCGGACCCCGGCCCTTTACCGCATCGTGCGGCACCCGATGCAGCTTGGCGTGGTGATCCTGCTGTTTGCGACCCCGCATCTGACCTTGGGGCACCTGCTCTTTGCCGGATCGATGACGCTCTACATCTTCGTTGGGCTCTTTTTCGAGGAACGCGCCCTCGTGCGGACCTATGGCGCGCGCTATCAGGCCTATCAGGCCTCGGTGCCCATGCTGATCCCCGGCCTGCGCCCACGGGTAGGATCCAGCCTCGGCTGAGCCCGATCCCCCGACAGAACAGCGCGCCGGGCCTCGGGGTCCGGCGTCGTGCTGCGTCTCAGTCGAGGATCTTGATCGACCAGATCAGGGCGGTTCGATAGCCCGAGTGTTCCAGCAAAGCGATCTTGGAGCGCCATGCCGCCGGGCAGACCACAAAGACCGCCCCATCGCCCCGGGCCTGCCGCGCCGCCTCGGCGGTGCGCAGAAGCGCGGCCGCCTCATCCGCCCCCGTCCCGAGGCTGAGCGGATCCTCCAGCGCGGCATGGTAGAAGTCGTCGATGATGCCCATGCCCGCGATCCGGTGCCCGGCAGAGACATGCATCGCGGTGATCGGCTGCGAGATCGCATAGCCCTGCACGGCCCCCTCCCCGGCCACGAACATGTCCCGATCCGCAAGGCCGAGGCTTCGCGTCATCCATGCCCCGAAGCGGGCATCAGCCGCCTCATGGGTCTGCCAGAACCGGGGATGGAGATCCGCGATGATCCGGCGGTGCGTGGCGCTGAGCCCGACAATGGCGGGCACATCCCCCTCTGCCGCAGACCGGACCGGGGGGCGCACCGCCATCTCGGCCAGCCCCGCCTTAGCGAGATAGAGGGTCAGCGGGTGGTACCCCTGCGCGGCGTGGCAGGGCAGCCAATCTCCCTCCGCGACGCTCGCGGTCAACAGGATCCGCGCCCCGGCCGCCGCGAGATCCGCTTCGGCAGCCGCCAACAGGGTCGCGCGCGCCGCTTCGGGCGCGTTCGGGCGCAACGTGGCATCCTGCAGGATCAACCCCGGCGAGCCGAGCGCCCCCGCATAGATCGGCGGCACCGGCAGGAGGAAGGAGTGGACAGCGCCCAGCAGCTCGCCCCCATCCTCGGCCAGCAGCCAGCGCTGGCGCAGCGGCGTGTCTTCGCCCGCAACCTGACGCTCCAGCGTGGCGCGGATCTCGGTCTCCGGGTCGGCAACAAGGGGCCAAAGGGCGGGTTCGCGCGCCGCCAACCCTCTCGCTGAGTGGCAGAGCAGGTCCGCAAGCGGGTCGAGATCCGCGCGTCCGGCTGGTCGGGTGGTGAGTGTCATCGCGTCGCCCTCCGCTGTGTCGCCCCGTGATCGCAAGCGACCGAGCATTTGACAAAGCAGTTCTTCTGAACGAGGCAATAGAAAACCTAAGACCTAGAGGTCCCGTGACCAAGTCGATCAACCTCAACGCCCTGCAGATCTTCGCCATGGCCGCAGAGCTCGGCAATTTCCAGCGGGCGGCAGACGCGCTGAACCTGTCCCACGGGGCGGTGTCCCAGCGGATCAAGGGGCTGGAGGAGGCGCTTGGCACGCGGCTCTTTGACCGGGCTGCGCGGGGTGTGCGGCTGACCGCAGCGGGGGCCGCATATCATGACGAGATCGCCGCGCCCCTGGCCCGGATCGAGGCCGCGACCCGCGCGTTGCACGAAGCGGATCGCCCGATCACCTTTCGGGTCGGGCCCTCCTTTGCGACGCGCTGGCTCATGCCGCGTCTGGCCCGGTTCCGCGCGGCCCATCCCGATCTCTCGATCACCACGGATGTACAGGAAACCGCGCTGGCGCATCCGCTGGGACCCAACGAGCTTGCGATCCTGCCCGGGGAGCTTGTGCCAAAGACCCGCGATCTGGAGCTGCGCCCCTTGGTGGAGCTGTCCTTTCTGGCGGTCTGCCATCCGGATCTGCCGCGTCCGCCGGGGGCCCTCTCGCTTGCTCAGATCCTCGCGCTGCCGCTTCTGCAGGATGCCAAGCGCCGGTGGGAGCATCTGATCACTGCAGAGGGGTTCCCGGGCCCCGCAACCCTGCTGAACTTCGACCGCTCGGCTCTGGCGCTGGATGCGGCGCGCAACGGGCATGGGGTCGCCATGGCGCCCCGGCACCTCATCGACGACGCCCTCGCGGCGGGGGACCTTGTCACGCTCTGGCAGGCACCGGCCCCCACGGGCGAGGCGCTGTACCTCTGCTGGACGTCCGAGCATGGCCGAGCCCGCGGACTGCGCCGCACCCTCGGCTGGGTGCTGGCCGAGTTCGGGCAACCCCCGCTTTAGACCTGCGCCCGGGCCTCCCGCCGCAAGGCATAATAGTTCGCGCCAAAGATCATGAGCGCCCCCAGACCCAGCCACGGATCGAGCGCCTCGCCATAGGCCCAGAACCCGATCAGCGCGATCAGAGGCACGCGGGCAAAATCGATGGGCACAACCGTCGACGCCTCCAGCAGCCGCAAGGCCCGTGCCATGGTGTAATGCGCGCTCAGCCCGGTCAGCCCCGCCAGCAGGATCCAGGGCAGGTCCGGCAGGGACGGGCTCTGCCAGTCCATCAGGGCCAGTCCGAACCCCATGGGCAGCTGCATCACGATCATCCAGGTGACAATGGCCAGCGGCGGGCAGCTCTCTGTCAGGCGCTTGACCAGCACGATCGACAGGCCATAGCCCATGGCCGCCGCGAGCACGACAAAAGCCGCCGGATCGATGATCTCGACCCCAGGGCGGAGGATGACCAGCACGCCCGCGAAACTGCCCAGCACCGCGACCAGCCGCGCGCGATGTATCCGCTCGCCCAGCAACAGAAAGGCGAAGATCGCGACCCAGACCGGCATGGTGAATTCCAGCGCGAACACCTCTGCCAGAGGCAGCAGCACGACCCCGAGCGTCCAGCAATACTGGGCCGCAAAATGGATGAGGTTGCGGATCAGATGCAGACCGATCCGCTCTGCCCGGCGGCAGGCCGGGAGGACTTTGCGCGCCAACAGGGCCAGGATCGCCAGCCCGACGAGCGACCGGAAAAACAGGATCTGGACCACCGAGAGACTGTCGGCAAGCTCCCGCGAGGCGATGGCCATGCCGATGAAGGACGCGAGGCACCCCGCCATCCAGAGCACGCCCTGCACCAGCGGGCTGGGACGAACCACGAAACGGGCACTGGGGGGCATGGGGGACATGGGGCAAACCTCGGGGATGATTGTCCCCGCTTTGCCAGACCATCCGATACATTGAAAATTCAGCTTCTAGATACTTGGAATTGATTTTTCAAATGCTTCGCGCAGGCGCAGGGCCACCGGCGAGAGCTTCCGCGCCCCGTTCCAGGCAATGCCGACATCCATGGTGGGGATCGTCTCGACCAGATCAATCGTCTCGACCCGGCGCCCCTCCAGCGTCCAAGGGCGGTAGACCACGTCGCTCAGGATCGTCACCGCCTGACCGGAGGCGACAAGGCTGCGCACCGCTTCGATCGAGGCCGAGGTGAGCTTGATCTCCGGGTGCCCTGTCGCGTCGGTCCAATGGGCCAGCCCCTGCTTCTCGGCATCATCCGAGCGCAGGATCGCATATGGATAGCGCGCGACATCCGCCAGCGTCACCCGTTTCAACCGCGTCAGAGGATGATCGACGCTGACCCAGAGCCGCCGCTGGGACCGCCGAAAGGTCCGGCTTCTCAGCCCCAGATCCGGCGACAGGTTCGAGGTCAGGACCAATGCCAGATCCACACGATCCGCCAGCAGATCCTGCTCGAGCTGCGCGCGCAGATCTTCGGTCAGGGTCACGCAGACATGCGGATGCTCGCGCGAGAATTGCTCGATCACCGGCATGGCGAAATAGCTCGACAGGGTCCAGCTCATGCCGAGCCGCACCGTGCCCGTCAGGGTTTCATCCCGGGCCGAGACGCTTTTCATCGCCGCCTCGAAAGACGCGGCGATGGTCTGGGCATGGTGGCGGAACTGCTGTCCCGCCCGGGTCAGGCGCACGCCCGAGGGTAGACGTTCAAAGAGCGGCGTGCCAAGCAGCGCCTCCATATCCTTGATCGACAGGGTCACCGCCGATTGCGACACGTTGAGCGCCCGCGCCGCCGCAGACACTTGCCCAGCTTCGGACACGGCTAGGAAGTAGCGGATCTGGCGATGGGTCAGCATATGAGTTTTTCCAATTCAGGGCATAAGAAGCCTGTATTTTCAATGAGCGCTTCCGTCTGTCAAGCTCACCCCGGCCCCCGTGGGAGGATGTGATGACCGAAGGACCAGAGCCCAAGGACGACATGCCTAGCCATGCCCAGGACGAAGCCCGGGTCTTCGCCGCGCTGGAAGAAGCCGCCCGCGTGCGGGCCGCCGCGGATGCCCGGGACAGACTGGTGCTTGCCTCTGCGCGGCCATCGCGCCTGACACTGCGGCTGCGGGCCTGGTTGCGCGGCTCGCGCGGACCCTGACCTCCGGCGCAAGGTATTGGTAGCGCGCCCGAAACTCTGGCGATAACGTGAGGCCGTGCGCCACCGCGCCATCCGCCCGAATGAGGAGCCGACTGGATGAAATCGATCACCGAACCCGCCCGACATGTGGATGTCATCTTCGAAACCGATGTCGTCGTGGTCGGATCGGGGCCGGCCGGGCTCGCCGCCGCCCTCGCCGCGGCACGCTGCGGTGTGGATGTCGCTCTGGTCGAGCGGTTCGGCTGTTTCGGCGGCAATATCACCGCTGTCGGGGTCGAGGGATTTGCATGGTACCGCCATGAGGCCACCATCGAGGCAGGCGGCATCGGTCGCGAGTTCGAGGACCGGGCCAAGGCCATGGGCGCCGCCGTGCCCGAGAGCCAGTCCCTGAGCTATGAGCTCGACAGCGAGGGATTCAAGCTGGTCGCCGACCGGCTGGTGGAAGAGGCCGGGATCCACCCCATGCTCCACCGCCAGTTCGTCGCCCCGGTGATGGATGGTGATCGGGTGACCGGGATCATCACCGAGAGCAAAGCGGGACGCGAGGCGATCCTCGGCAAGGTGGTGATCGACGCCACGGGCGACGCCGATGTCGCCCACCGCGCGGGCGCGCCAACCTACAAGACCCCGCGCGAGGACATGATGGCCGCCTCGGTGATGTTCCATCTGGCCGGCGTCGACAAATCCGCTTTCATGGCCGGCATCCGGGACGATCCCCAGACCTACAAGGACTGGGATGGCGGCGGTGAATGGGCGATCGAGACCTCGGGCAAGGAGGACGACATGTTCTCGCCCTTCATCAAGAAGCCCTTCGACCGCGCCATCGAAGAGGGGCTGATCCCCGCCCATCTCAACACGATCGCGGGCACTTGGGGGGCGATGCATGACACGGGCGAACTGACTTATATGAACCTCGTGCACATGGATGAGGTGGACGGAACCGACCCCGACAGCCTGACGAAAGGCGAGATCGAGGGGCGACGGCAAGCGATGCTCGCCATCGATGCCCTGCGCCGCTACATGCCGGGCTGCGCCGGGGCGCGTCTGCGGAACTTCGGGATGACCGTGGGGATCCGCGACACCCGCAAGATCGATGCTGCCTATAACATGACCGAAACGGATGTGCGCGAGCAGGGCCGGTTCGAGGACAGCATCGGGATCTATCCCGAGTTCATCGACGGCTATGGCATTCTGATCCTGCCCACGACCGGGCGGTACATGCAGCTACCGTACCGGTCCCTCCTGCCGAAGAAGATCCAGGGGCTGCTGGTCGCCGGACGCTCCACCGGTGGAGACCGGATAGCCCACGCGGCCACGCGGAACATGTCCTGCTGCGCCGTGGTCGGACAGGCCGCGGGGGTCGCGGCCGCGCAGGTCGTCCGCTCCAACCGGGATTTCTCGGATGTGGATCTGACGGCCGTGCGCGGAGAGCTCGACCGGCAGGGGATGCGGGTCCACTAGCTACCAGCCGAAGCGGTCCCGGATCCGGTAGACCAGCACGGAGGGCGCGAGAAACCACGGGCTGCCCGTATAAAAAGGCTGCGTCGGCACGGGCACCCGCCCGGTCCAGGGCAATTCGGTTTCGGCCCCTGCGAGCCGCCGCCCGATCCGGTGGCCGAGATAGCCCGCCATCCCCACCCCGGAGCCGCAATAGCCCATTGCGTAATGCAACCCGTCCTCCGCGCCCGTATGGGCCAGCGTGTCAAAGCTGAAGGCGACGGTCCCGCTCCAGGAATGGCTGATGCGGGTGCCCGCGAGTTCGGGGAAGAGCTTCACCAGCTCGCGCAGAAGGATCGGCCCCGTGCGGTCCGGATCCGCCTCGGCGAGCGAGACACGCCCCCCGAACAGGATCCGCGTACGATCCGGCGAAGGGCGGTAGTAATAGACCAGCTTGCGCGTGTCCGACAGGATCCGGTCCGTGGGAAAGAGCCGGTCCATCAAGCCCGGATCGAGCGGCTCGGTCGCGATCACATAGGACCCGATAGGGATGACCCGCCTCTGATGCCAGGGCGAGAGGGGGCCGCCATAGCCATTCGTGGCCAGGACCACCTGCCCTGCCCGCAGCGCGCCCCGCGCCGTGCGCAGGCGAAACCCGGGGCGCAGACGCTCCAGCTCGGTCACCCGGCAATGCGGGATGATCTGCACCCCGGCCGCGCGGCACAGGCGCATCAGCCCCGCATGGTATTTCCCCGGATCGAGGCTGGCATGGCGCGGAAAAACCACGCCGCCATGATAGGCCTCGGTCCCCAGTTCCGCCGCCATCTCGGCGCGCGGCACCAGATAGGCGCCGGTTTCAAAGGCCGGGTTGGGGGCCGTGACCTCGCGGGCCAGCTGATCATAGCTTTTGGCCAGATGCGCGCCGTGGAACCGCCCGACCTCGCGAAAGGATGCGTCGATCCCCTTGGCAGCAATGAAATCGCGGGTGAAATCCAGCGAGGCTTGCCCGTCGCGCAGGATGCCCTCGGCGGTCTCGGCCCCGTAGCGTTTGACCAACGTCCCGTAACCGGGCTTCACACTGGTCGAGACCTGCCCGCCATTGCGCGTGCTGCACCCCCAGCCCGGAGCCTCGGCCTCCAGCACGACAGTGGACAGCCCGGCCCGAGCGGCCTGCAACGCCGCGTGCAGGCCCGTATAGCCCGAACCGATGACGGCCACATCCGCCTCTGCTGGCAGTTCCGGCACGGGCGCGGTGCCGAGCGGTGCGGCCTCCCACCAATAGGGGGTCGGAGTGTAGTCCTCGGCAAAGACCGACGCCGCCGCCATGGGCGAGGCTAGGTCTTCTCGGGCCGCTGGACCGCAACCGAGATCAGCGCCAGAAGACCGGACCCCACCATCAGGAAGAACGACACCGCGTTCAGCACCGGGGTCGAGCCGACCTTGGCCATGCGGTCGTACATGGTGATGGTCAGCGGGCTCTCGGAACCGACAAGGAAGAGCGTGGTGTTGAAATTCTCGAACGACACGAGGAACGCCACGATCCCCGAGGCGATCATCGCGGGCCGCAGGAAGGGCAGCGTGATGGTCCAGAGCACCCGCGCCCGACTGGCCCCGAGGTTGAACGCAGCCTCCTCGAGCGAGACATCGAACTTGCGCAGGCGCGCCACGATCACCAGCGACGAGATCGTCGTGATGAAGGAAAACTGCCCCAGCACCACGAGGAACAGCCCCGGCCGCAGGAATTCCAGTTCGATCCCCAGCACATCATCCGCCGAATTGGCCATGTTGCTCGCCATCACGAGGATCGAGATCCCGAGGATCACGCCGGGAATGACCAGCGGCACGATCATCAGGATGTAGAAGAAGTTCTTGTAGGGAAACTCCCGCCGCACGAAGAGGAACGCATTGGTCGTGCCCACCGCCACCGACAGCGTGGCCACCATCAGGGCGATCACGAAGGAATAATAGAGCCCCCGCAACAGCCTGCGATCATGGAACATGCCCAGCTTCGGCTCGGTATCGTTGAAGAACCAGTCCAGGGTGAAGCCCTGCCACGGCAGCGCCGGAAAGAGCGAGTCGTTGAACGCAAAGGTTCCCGCCGCGACCAGCGGGGCCGCAAGGAAGATGAAGAACGCCACCACATAGAGCCGGTAGCCAAAGAGAAGTGCGCGGTTGCTGTTTGCCATTGCCATATCCGCCCCCTCAGGTCTTTGCGACCGTGTTGGCCAGGGATTGCCCGCTCAACCGCAGGCCCAGCCAGACCACAAGCGATGTGAAGGCCAGCAGCAGGAAGCCAAAAGCCGCGCCGGATTCCCAGTTGAACCGGGTGATGAACTGGTCATAGATCTGCTCGGTGAACCAGCTGGAATTCTTGCCCCCCAGAAGGATCGGCGTCAGGTAACTGCCCGCCGTCAGCATGAAGACCACGATGCAGCCCGCCACGATGCCGGGCATGGCATAGGGGATGATGATCCGCCGGAGCACGGTCAACGTGCTGCCCCCGAGGTTGTAGCCCGCCTCGATCATGTCATCGCCCATCCCATCGAGGGTCGAGACCAGCGGCACGATCATGAAGAGGATAACCGTATAGACGAGCCCCACGACCACCGTGACGTCGTTATAGAGGAACTCGATCCCTTCGCTGGTCATACCGCTCCAGATCAGGATGCTCGACACCACGCCCGTCTCGCGCAACAGCAGGATCCAGCCAAAGGCCCGGATCAGGTCGCTGACCCAAAGCGGGATCAGGCACATTAGGAACAGAGCCCCGCGCGACCGCCGCCCGGCGATCTTGGCGATGTAATAGGCGATCGGAAAGCCGATCACCAAGGCCAGCGCCGTGACCAGCAACGACATGGACCCGGTCCGCAGAAGCGTGTTCCAGTAGATCGGCTCGTTGATGAAATCGATGTAGTTGCCGAACCCGAACTCGTAGACCCGGGGCGCCACCTTCTCGCGCAGCGAGAGGGCGATCATGCCCAGATGGGGCAGGATGATCAGCAACACGATCCAGAGCGCGAAAGGCGCGAAGAGCAGGATCAGCGAAAGGCGTTTGGCATCCGAACTCATGGCCCGCTCACACCGCAAAGCACATGGATTGCTCCTGCGCCCAGTTCAGCGCCACCGGATCGCCCGCGCGCAGGTCATTGCCCCCGCCGGTCACCACCACATCGGCCTCGATCAACTGCCCCGCCGGACTGCGGACCAGCACGCGGCTGTTCGCGCCATTGAAGAGGACACTGTCCACGGTTCCGGAATAGGTGTTCTCGGCGCCCGCAGCCCCCTGATCTGCCGGGGTGGCAGCGATGAACTCGGGCCGCACGAAGACCTCGACCGCGTCGCCCTCGGCCACCGCCCGGTCGCCGTAGCCCGTGGCGACGACGCTCAGCCCGGCCTCGGTCTCGACCTTGATGCCCTCGGCGCTCACCTGCGTCGCGCGGCCTTTCCAACGGTTGGAATCGCCCACGAACCCGGCCACGAAGGCCGTGCGCGGCGCATGGTAGAGCTCTTCGGGGCGGCCCACCTGCTCGAACCGGCCGGCATTCATGACCGCCACGTAGTCGGACATGACGAGGGCTTCGGACTGGTCATGGGTGATATAAACAAAGGTGGTGTCGAACTGGTGCTGCAGCAGCTTCAGCTCGATCTTCATCGCCTCGCGCAGCTTCAGATCCAGCGCGCCCAGCGGTTCATCCAGCAACAGCACATCCGGGTTCAGCGCCATGCAGCGCGCGATGGCGATCCGCTGCTTCTGGCCACCCGAGAGCTGATGGATCTCGCGTCGGGCCAGATCCGGCAGGGCCACACGGTCGAGCACATCCGAGACCTTCTGCGCGATCTCCTCCTTCGAGGCCCCGGCACAGCGCAGCCCGTAGGCGATGTTTTCATAGACATCCATCATCGGGAAGAGCGCCAGATGCTGGAACACCATCTTCACGTTGCGCTTGTTCGGCGGCACCGAAAGGACGGATTTCCCCTTGATCGCGATATCGCCGCGCGACGGGGTTTCGAACCCGGCAATCATCCGCATCAGCGTGGTCTTGCCACAGCCGGAGGGGCCAAGGATGGAAAAGAAGGTTCCGCTCGGGATCTGGAAAGAGACGTTATCCACGGCGCGAAAATCGCCGAAATCCTTGTGGAGACCCGTACATTCGAGGTCAAGGGTGTCCGCAGCTGTCATGTGGTCCCGAACTTGCAATCAAGAAATGTCAAAAGGAGAGAGGGGCGCCGCGCTGTCGCGACGCCCCAGTTGCGAGTGCGCAAGGATCAGCCGCCCGTGGCCGCCTTGATCTTCTCAAGCGCCTTGCCTTCCATGTCCTCCACGCCCGGGGGAATGTTGGCAAAGAACTTCAGGTTGGCGATGTCCTCTTCGGTGAAGGCCGCGTTCACAGCTTTCTTCTTGTCCTCGGGCAGCAGATCCGCACCGCCCGGCACAGCCGCGATCGCGCCGGTGCTGCCGGACATGATCGAGATGTTCTCGGGCTGCATGACGAAGTTGATCCACTTGTAGGCCGCGTCATCCGCCTTGCCCTTGGCCGGGATCACGAAGGTGTCGATCCAGGTCAGCGCGCCGGTCTCTGGCGGGATGAAGACGATGTTTTCGTTCTGGTTGAACAGCTTATACGCGGTCGAATCCCAGGTCTCGGAGGCCACGATCTCGCCCGACAGCATCATCGCCGAGAGGTCGTCGCCGCCCTGCCAATAGGCTTTGATGTTCGCCTTGCACTCGATCAGCTTGTCCGCCACCCGGTCCAGCAGGTCCTGATAGGCGTCCAGATCGGAATACATCGCGAAGGGGTCCTCGCCCATGGCGAAGGCGGTCCCCAGCAGGATCGTGCGGCGCAGACGCATGGAGGTCTTGCCCGCATAGGCCGGGTTGCACAGATCGTCCCAGCCGGAGACATCCGGCGCGACGGACACATCCGCCATCAGACCGGAGGTGCCCCACTGATGCGGCACGGCGTAGACCTCGCCGTCGATGGTTGTGTTGCCCTTCACCGCGTCCAGATGGACCGAGGACATCACGCTGGTATCGATCATCGACAGGTCGAGCGGCTTGTAGATCTCGTATTCGAGCTGTGCGGCATAGATCCGGTCATGGCTCGGCTGTGCCAGATCGAAGCCCGCGCCGCCGGTGGCGCGCAGCTTGGCGATCATCTCTTCGTTGTTGGAGAAGGTCACCTCGACGGTGATGTCCGGATATTGCGCTTCGAATTTGTCAACAAGCGCTTCGGGGGCATAGGAGCCCCAGGTCAGCAGTCGCAGCGTCTCGGCGGAGACCGCCGTGGACGTCAATGCGGTGGAGGCCGCGAGGCCCATTACGAGTAGGTATGATTTCATGAATTGCGCTCCCTGAATAATTGACGGTGTCTTTTTGCAGACATCCGATACGCAACGGTAGGTCAGATCTGGATGGTTGTCGTCACCCGAGCCACACTCCCTGAACGGGAGCCTAGCCGCCGCCCGGGCTTTCAACAAGCGCCCAATTTCCAAAGCTTAGCGTCCCGGTATGACAGGCGGTTGACAGGCCTCCGACCAGTTACGGCTTTGGGCCGGGCGCGTGCGCGCCGCCAGCGGCGGGTGCCGTTGCGGAGGCGGGCCAGGCCGCACGCGGCGGCGGGCCCGCCCGGGCGCCCCCTAGTCCAGCTGATATCCCGGGGTCGAGCGCGAGATCGCAAGTTCTTCGTCACTCATATCCTCGGCGATCTCCTCGAAGAGCGGGGTCGAGAGATAGCGCTCGCCGGTGTCAGGCAGCATGCAGAGCAGAACCGAGCCCTCGGGCGCGGTTTTGGCGACCTGCTGCGCAATCGCGAAGGTGGAGCCACCGGAGATTCCGGTCAGGATCCCCTCTTTCTGGGCGAGCTTGCGGGCCCAGGCGATGCCATCCGCCCCGGCAACCGGCAAAAGCGCGTCGTAATAGTCGGCGTCCAGCGCCTCCTGCAGCACTTTGGGGATGAAATCGGGGGTCCAGCCCTGGATCGGGTGCGGCTCGAACGCATGGTGGCTGACCGCTGGTTGGCCCGCCGCATTGCGCTCCTGGGCGGTGCCGCTGGCGACCAGCTGCGCATTGGCCGGCTCAGTGAGGATGATCTTGGTCTCGGGGCGCGCCTTGCGCAGGACCCGGCCCAGCCCGGTCACCGTCCCGCCGGTCCCGTAGCCGGTGATGATGTAATGCAGCGGCGCGCCCTCGAAATCGCTGAGGATCTCCTGCGCCGTGGTGTTCTCGTGGATCGTGGCATTCGCTGCGGTTTCAAACTGGCTCGCGAGGAACCAGCCATTCGCCTCGGCCAGCTCCACCGCCTTGCGATACATGCCGATCCCCTTCTCGGCCCGCGGTGTCAGCACCACCTGCGCCCCCAAAAGCCGCATCAGCCGCCGCCGCTCGACCGAGAAACTGTCGGCCATGGTGATGACCAGCGGATACCCCTTCTGGGCGCAGACCATCGCGAGGCCGATCCCGGTATTGCCCGAGGTCGCCTCGACCACCGTTTGCCCCGGCTTGAGGGTGCCATTGGCCTCGGCGGTCTCGATGATGCTCAGCGCAAGCCGGTCCTTGACCGAGGCGGCCGGGTTGAAGAACTCGGCCTTCACGTAAAGCGTGACGCCTTCGGGCGCGAGGTTGTTGATCCGAATGGTTGGCGTGTTGCCGACGGTTTCGAGGATCGAGTCGTAGCGTGTGCCCCGACCTGTGGTTGTGCGCGCGGTCATGGTGGGCCCTCCTGTCTGGACTGCCCAGGGCGCATCACCGTCGCGCGCCAGGGCAGAGTACCGCCCACATCCGGGCGCACCTTCTTCCGGGGCCAGCTTAGGTCAAGAACCGACCAGATCGCAAATGGCCGGGCGCCGGGGCGCTAGCGCGCGGCCTCGGCATCCTTGGCGGTGCCATAGCTCGGCAGGTCAGCGGCGCTCTTGCCATGGGCCGCCATGAGCGTGTCGCGAACAAAGGCGATATGGGCGGTCTCTTCGATGATCTCGGCCAGGTACTGGGCCGCGGTCAGGGTCTTGCCCACACCGATGGTCCCGTGATTGGCCAGCACCGCCGCCCGCACCGACGCGTCGCGAAAGACCGGGCTGATCTCGACCTCGGTCTGGGGCCCGCCATTTTCCGACAAGGGGATGAGCGGCATGCGCCCGATCTTCTCGATGGTCTGGACGGTCAGGCAGGGGATCTCGATCCCGGCGCTGGCATAGCCGGTCGCCCAGGGGCTGTGGCAATGGACGATGGCGTTGATATCGGGCCGGATCCGGTAGAGGTCGAGATGGAAATCCAGATCCTTGGACGGCTTGAAGGATGACGGCTCGATCGTGCCGTCCAGATGCACCACCTGCAGGTTGTCCCGCGAGCATTCGGCAAACCCGACCCCCGAGGGCTTGATCACGATGGCCTCGGCGGAGGACAGGCGCACCGAGAGGTTCCCGCCCGCATTGGTCTGCAGACCCAGATCAAAACAGCGCTGCGCCGACCAGATCAGCGCGTCTTTCTTGGCCTCGACATCGGAGGGGTCAATCATGTCAGGGTTCCTTTGTGATCTCTGCAAGCGCATCGGCGGCGGCGTGGGCCACCTCTGCATCGTTGATATGGCCGGGCAGCCGGGTGACCGGGACATGGGTCTCGAGCCGGTCGGCAAAGAGGTGGCGCAGGGCGGGGCTTTCGACCGCGCCGCCGGGCCGGTCCTCGGAGGAAAAGCCACCCATGGGGATCAGGACACGCTGCGGCGCGGTGGATCCGGCAAGGGCTGCGCCAAGGATATCGGCGCAGCGGGCCATCTCCGCCTCGGAGCATTGGACATGGGTGAAGAGCGGCGAATGGGCGTAATGGGGCCGCGCGCGATAGATCTCAGGCATCAGGCTGGCCTCGCCCAATCCGATCACATTCACCGCGCCCGGCAGCACGACCCGGGGCAGATGGCCCATGCCGGTGAACCGGTTCGGCATCTCGGCATGGATCCCGGCCACATGACAGCGGGTGAGCTCATGCGGGGTGTAATCCACCACCCCCTTGAAGGCACCGATCTCGGCCCAGCGGGTGAAGGCCGCGCCACCAAAGCCATTGGCGTGGAACACCGTGACCTCATGCCCGTCCTCGGTCAGGCGCTGGCGCAGCGCATCCGTGCCCGGACCCGTCACCCCCAGAGAGGTCACGCCGACCGAAGGGGTCAGCGGCGCGTCGCCCGTGGCGGGCAAGGCCCCGCGCAGGCCCGCCGCAATGGCCGCGGCACGGTCCAGCACATCGCGCGTCGTGGCGTTCAGCCCGCATAGATCGGCGATGGTCGGCACCAGCACGATCGCATTGTCGGCAATCACATAGCGTGGATCAAAAGGCAGCGTCGTGACCAGCAGCTTGGGCATCATCGCCGGGAGGGAATGCAGCACCTTGAGCGCGATCTGCCCACCAGTCCCGCCCCCGAGGGCGACCACGAGGCGCGGCGCCTTGGCCGAGGCCGCCGCGATCTCGGCGATGGCGCGCTTGGCGGCGGCTTCCATCCCGGCGAGCTTCTCTTCGGGGGACCAGTGCACCCCCTCCGCGTTCAGCGAGATATCGCAGCGGCGCACCGTCAGACCCGCCGCCTCCATCGCGCGGGAGATATACTCGGTCTCCTCCCGCTTGGTGTCGAACGTGGCCAGTAGCAGGACGGACATCAGCCTTTGACAGCTCCAGCAGTCATGCCGGTGATGATCTGACGGCTTGCGACAAAGGTAAAGATGATCGGCGGGATCGCCAGCAGCATCCCCGTCGCCATGATCACCCCCCAATCGATGTCAAACTCGGTCAGAGAGTTCACGATGGTGACCGGCACCGTGCGGCTGTTGCGATCCGCCAGCGCGTTGGCCAGCAGGAACTCGTTCCACGCCACCCGGAAGGTAAAGATCGACGCCGCCGCGATGCCCGGCTTGATCAACGGAAGCACCACGAGGAAGAACACCTGGAACGGGCCCGCACCATCCATCCGCGCAGCCTCTTCGAGCTGGATCGGGACCTGCACGATGAAGCTCTGCAGGATCCAGATCACGAAGGGCAGGTTCAGGGCCACATAGACGAGGATGATCCCGCCCCGTGTCCCGTCGATCCCGAACTGGAACGTCCAGATGCCAAATACCGGCACCAGAAGGACCGCCGGCGGCACCATCCGCATCATCAGCGTCCAGATCGACACCACATCGCGCCCCATGAAGCGGAACCGGACCAGCGCATAGGCCGCCATTGTCCCGATCACCAACGTGATGCCCGTCGAGATCAGCCCGATGATCAGCGAGTTGGTCAGCGCCCGCCCAAAGGTCGGATCGCAGCGCCGCAGATGCTCGGGCTCGTACCACAGGAAGTCACACAGCGCGGTCTCGTAGTTCCGCAGGGTGGGCATGAAGAACAGGCTGGAGCTGTCGGACATGATGTCCACGTTAAGCTTCAGCGAGGTGACCAGCATCAGGTAGATCGGACCCACCGCCATCAGCACCAGCGCCACGAGCAGCGCATAGAAAGCCGGGTTCTGCCGGTCGTAGGTCTGGGAGCTCATGCCTCTTCCTCCACCGCGCGCAGCCGGGCGGCGCGGGCGTCCTGGGCTTTGTTGTAGATGAACATCGCGAAGGTCAGGATCAGCAGCACGATGAGCAGCAGGTTCGACATGGCCGCAGCCTCGCCAAGTTCTCGGAATTCCGACGCGGTTCGATTGATCCTGAGGGACAGGATCTCGGTCGACAGGCCCGGGCCGCCATTGGTCATCACGAGGATCACCTCCAGCACCTTGAAGCTGTCGATCAGTCGCAAGAGCAGCGTCACGATCAACACCGGCAGCATCAGGGGCAGCTTGATGTAGACGATCTGCTGCCATCCGGTCGCGCCGTCGATCTTGCTTGCCTCGATGGCCGAGGATGGCAGAGATTGCAGGGCGGCGAGCGACAGGATAAAAATGAACGGGGTCCATTGCCAGATGTCGGCGATGATCACCGAGGCAAAGGCCCAAGACCCGTCCGACAACCATGGCACGCTGTCAAACCCGAGCGACGTCAGCGTCTTGTTAAAGATGCCCACCGTCGGGTGGTACATGTAGCGCCACATCAGGCCCACCACGATCGGTGCGATCATCATCGGCAGGATGAAGAGCGTGCGCAGCACCGACATCCCCCGGATATTCCGGTCCAGAAGCAGCGCAAGACCGACCCCGATGATCATCTCGAGCGTCACGACAATCCCGGCGAATTTCAGGGTGACCCACAGGCTCTCGCGGAAGTTCGGATCGCCGAACAGTTTGATGTAGTTCCGGATCCCGACGAAATCCGCCTCGCCGATCCTCTGGCTGGGGTTCCAGTCCAGAAAGCTGGCATAGATCATGTAGCAGATCGGGTAGAACAGCGCGACGGCCAGCACCAGAGCCGCAGGCGCGAGGAACATATACGGGGTCAGACGGGAGGCGCGCGCGAGGGACATGGGCTGGGGCCTTTTCAAGAAGGGTCACCTGACCGACCGCAAGGGCCGGTCAGGTGCGGGGAGGAGGCTTACTGCCAGGTGTAGTACCCGGCCTCATCCATCACCGCGCGGGCGCGCTCTGCGACACCATCCAGTGCTTCCTGGATGTCGAGATCCTCGGTCAGGACCTGGCTGAGCGTCGTGCCGATATCGGCGTTGATCTTGCCCCATGTCGGGATGATCGGACGCCAGTCGGGATCAGCATGTTTCAGCGCTTCACCAAAGGTCGCCGAATAAGGGAACTTCTCGTTCAGCTCGGCATTCTGATAGGTCGAGAAACGCGAGGGGTTCCCGCCTTCCATGGCCACGGCCAGATCGCCTTCCTTGGAGGTCAGCCACTGCATCAGCAGGAAGGCCGCTTCCTTGTTCTGGGCGTTCTTCGGGATGGCGATACCGAAGCCACCGGTCTGGCTGCCGCGCCGCACACCTTCGGGATGCAGGGCATAGCCGACCTTGCCGGCCACCTTGGACTGGCTCGGATCCTCGAACCCGGCGGCAAAGGCGATGGAGTCCATGAACATGGCCGCCTGGCCTTGCTTGAACGCCGCCGCCGCTTCGGCCGGACCAAAGGTCGTGCTGCCCTCGGGGCCGCAATCCACGATGGTCTTCAGGGCGTTGGCCGCAGCCACCCCGGCCTCGTTGTTGATGATCGGGTTCCAGCTGTCGTCAAAGACCCGCCCGCCGAGCGGCGCGAGGTGCAGCAGGAAGGCGTGGCTCGCCTGGTGACCCGATGCCGCGCGGGAGGCCATGCCGCCCATGCCCGGCTCAACCTCAGGGATCTTGCAGGCCGCGTCGAGCAGTTGGTTATAGGTTTCGGGCGCGGCGATGCCGTGCTTCTCGAAGATGTCCTTGCGATAGGCCAGAACCGAGGTCTCAGACCCGAAGGGAATCCCGAAGGCCGAGCCCAGCTTGCCCGGCAGATAGCCCTTCTGGCCGCCCGCGACGCCGATATTCTCGACATAGCCGTCAATCAGATCGGCCTGGTCGTAGTTCGGATCCGCCAGCTTGGGGTTCATGAAATACTTGGCGAGGTTCTCGAGCTGATCGGCAAAGACGTAATCCGCCTTGGAGAACACCACATAGGCGATCAGGTCATAATCGCCCTCATCCTTGGTCAGCTCCAGCGTCTGGCGCTCGCGCATCTTGAGGTATTGCAACTGGTCGACCTCGACCTCGATACCGGTCTGCTCGGTGAACTCGGGCAGCACGTTCATCACCGCGTTGTAATGCGGGTGTGCCGGGAAGTTCACCACCAGCGTGGTTCCCGCATAGGGCGCGTAGGGGTCCGAATGGCCCGCCGCCATGGCAAAGCCACCGCTGAATGTAAGGGCCACGGCCGCCGCAGCGGACCAGACCTTGGACGTGTGTCGTGTCATGTCATCCTCCCAGATGTTGATCGACCGCCTGCGCGGCCATCCTGCGGGCTGCGCTAGAGCGCCGCCTCCGTCTTCGGGTCAAAGAGATGCACTTCCTCTCCCTGAACCGTGAATTCCCGTGTCTCGCCAGAGCGGATCGGCTCCACCGTGTTGACCTCGATGGCGACGCGCTGGCTGCCGAGCTCGGAGATCAGCACCGATTGCGCGCCGATATACTCCGACAGGATGATCGGCATCGGCATGCCGCCGGCCCCTTCGGCAAAGCTCGACGGGCGAATGCCCAGATGCACGGCGCGATCCTTGTGGCCTTGCAGGCTGGCCTTGCGCGCCTCGGGCAGCGGGATAGAGAACCCCTGCCCGGCAGCGCTGAGCACGCCGTCGCTCTCGGTCAGTTCGGCATTGAGAAAGTTCATGGTCGGCGAGCCGATGAACCCCGCCACGAACTTGTTGGCCGGGCTGCGATAGAGCTCTTCGGGGGAGCCTGCCTGCATGATCTCGCCGAATTTCATGACCACGATCTGATCCCCGAGGGTCATCGCCTCGACCTGATCATGGGTGACGTAGATCATGTTCTTCCTGATCCGCTGGGACATGAGCGCCAGCTCGGCGCGCATCTGACCGCGCAGCTTGGCATCCAAGTTCGACAGCGGCTCGTCAAACAGGAAGGTGCCCGCATCCCGCACCAGCGCGCGCCCCATGGCGACCCGCTGACGCTGCCCGCCCGACAATTCGGCGGGCTTGCGATCGAGATAGGCGGTCAGATCGAGCGTCGCGGCAACCTCCCGCACGCGCGTCTCGATCTCGGCCTTGTTCATCCGTGCAAGACGCAGGGCAAAGGACATGTTCTTGGCCACATCCATATGCGGGTAGAGCGCGTAGTCCTGGAACACCATGGCCAGGTCGCGCTCTTTCGGCTCGAGCTGCGAGACGTCGCGGTCGCCGATCATGATCTGACCCCCGGACACGCTCTCGAGCCCGGCAATCATACGCAGGGTCGTGGACTTGCCGCACCCGGATGGGCCCACCAGCACCGTGAACTCCCCGTCTTTCATGGTCAGGTTCAGGTCCTCGATCACCGTCATGGCGCCGTAGTCCTTACGCAGATTTTGCAGGCGTATCTCAGGCATGGCCGGCTCTCTCCCCTTACCGTGACAGCAAGGAACCCTAGTTTGTATACAAAGGCAACAAAAAATATGCAAAAATGCCGCGTCGATGGATTTCGCCAAAGTTTCATGCTAGAGACAGGGTCAGTTCAGCCCAGTCAGGAGCCCGCAAATGGACCGAAGCGCCGGATCCCCTCGCGAATCATCCAGCCAGCGAATCGAGAGCCAGCTGCTCGATGACATCGCGGCGGGCCTGCTCGAGCCCGGGCAACGTCTGGACGAAAGCAAACTGGCCGAACGATTCGGCGTCTCGCGCACCCCGGTGCGCGAAGCCCTGAACCGGTTGACCGCACAAGGCGTGCTGGTCGCGGGCGAGAAACGTGGCGTCCGCGTGGCGGAGTACTCGCGCGAAAAACTCGCGCAAATGTTTGAAGCGATGCAAGAAATTGAAAGCGTCTGCGCGCGGCTCGCCAATCAGAGGCTCACCCTTCTGGCCCGCTCCGAGATCGAGGCGGCGCAGGCCGAATGCGCCCAGGCGGCAGCGCAGAATGACCGGCTGCGCTATATCAAGGCGAATGAGGCGCTCCATCTCGCGATCTACCGTGCCACGGAAAATCCCTTCATTTCCGAGCTGGCGTCGGACTTCCGCCGTCGCACAGGCCCCTTTCGCGCCAAGAAACTCCAGACCCAGGACGACCTGCTGAAATCCGTGGAAAACCATGTGGACCTGCTGGCCAAGATCTTTTCCGGAGACTCGCAGACCGCTGTCGACGGAATGCGCAAGCACATGACCGAAAGCTTCATGCAAGTGCTCGCCGCGAACGGCTAATTTGCCCTTTCAGCCGGAAAAATCGCCCCGCTCTGTAGACACACGGTTTTTTATGTATACAAACATCGTGAACCGTATATGGAGGACCCGATGGGCGTTGCAGAGACCAAGATCTATCCAATCAATACCGGCTGGCTCGAGGCAGACCTCGGCACCTATATCTTCTGGAAAGGCCCTGCCGGGAAGAAGATCTGGAACCCGGTCTATTGCCACTACGTGGACACCGGCGAGCACAAGATCCTGATCGACACCGGTCTGTGCGACGAGGAACGCGCCACCAAGTACCACCATAAATGCGACAAGCGCGGCTGCCTGCAAGTGCATGAGCATCTCGAGCAGAAGCTGGGCGTGCATCCGGACGAGATCGACGCGATCGTGTTCACCCATCTGCACTGGGACCACGTGCAGAACATGAAGGAATTCAAGAACGCCCGCTATATTGCGCCCAAGGCTGAGATCGAAATGGCGTTCAATCCGTTGCCGCTCTACTACCGCACCTATGAGAGCGGGTATCTCGGCATCGACCCGGCCTATACGGGCTGCGTGTTCGAAGCGGTCGAGGATGAATGCGAGGTTTTGCCGGGCATCACCATGTTCCACACGCCGGGGCATTCGGTCGGCCACATGGCCGTGACCGTCGCCACCAGCGCAGGCGATATCGTCGTCGCGGGCGACGCGATCTTCCAGGAGCGGAACATGGAGCCGAACCCGGACGAGGGCTGGCGCTATTGGGTGCCGGCGCGCTTCGTGAACAGCTATGAGGGCTGGAAATCGGTCGAAGAGCTCGACAAGCGCGCGGACTACATCCTCGCCTGCCACGACAAGGTCGCGAACGCGCGCTCGGACGTGTTCCCTTACGAGGGCATGCCCCTGCGCAAGCGCCGTCAGGTGATCCCCGGGTATCAGTTCTACTTTGGCGACATGCCCCCGGGCAGCGCGGGCAAATCCGCCCCCGCGCTTACCAAGGAAGAGGCCGAGGCCTATATCGCCAGCCTCGTGCCGCCCACGCCCGATCCGAAATAGGATGACGGCGCTCGACAGCCTTCTGTCGGTGGCCGACCGCTACGAGGCCATCGTCTTTGACCAATGGGGGGTGCTGCACGATGGCAGCACCGCCTACCCCCAGGCGGTCGAAACCCTGGCCGCCTTGCGCGCGCGCGGACACCGGCTGGCCGTGCTGTCGAACTCGGGCAAACGGGCCGAGATCAACCGTGCCCGCATTGCCGGGATGGGGTTTGAGGGCGACGGTTTCGAGGTTGTGATGACCTCCGGCGAGGCGCTCTGGCGCGATATGCAGACCGAGACCCTGTCCCATCTCACCACATTGCTGCCGATCACGGCTGCCCCCGGCGATGCAGAGGCCTGGGCCGGGGACCTGTCGCTGCGTTTCACCGGGGATGTGGCGGGGGCGGAGGGGATCCTCCTGATGGGGTTGCCCGATGGCGGTGACCACGGCGCGATCCGCGCGACGCTCGACGCCGCGCGGGCCCGACACCTGCCGCTGATCTGCTCGAACCCGGACCGGGCCTCGCCGCGTGCGGGCGGGGTGACCGTGATCTCCCCCGGTGCCCTGGCCCATGACTACGCCGAGGCGGGCGGCGAGGTGACCTTCTACGGAAAGCCCCATCTGCCAATCTTTGCCGCGCTGCAATTGGCCCTCGGCGTCGCGGATCCCGCGCGGATCCTGATGGTCGGGGACAGCCCCGAGCATGATATCGCCGGGGCCCATGGTGCCGGGTGGCACGCGCTGTTCATTGCCGGCGGGCTTCATGCGGCAGCGACCGAAGACCTCTTCACCCGGATCGCGCCGCCCCATTACACCCTTCCAACGCTCAGGTGACCCAATGACCCTCCTCAGCCATGATTTTCAGGCCCTTAGCGCCCGGCTCGGCTCCGACCCGCTGCAGGTGCAAGGCCCCGGCGGCAACACCTCGATCAAGGGCGACGGGGTGATGTGGATCAAGGCCTCGGGGACTGAGCTTGCCAATGCCCTCGATGCACCGATCTTCGTTGCCGTGGACCCCGAGAAGGCCAAGGCGGAGGCGTTTGGCGCGGGGGACGGGACCTGCAAGGCCACCGTTCTCGACCCAGAGAACACGCTGCGCCCGTCGATCGAGACAACCTTCCATGCGCTAGTCGATTGGGCCGTGGTCGCCCATACCCATTCGGTGGCGACACTGGTCCACGCGATCTCCCCCGAGGGGCGGCGTATCGCGGCCGAGAAGCTGGCGGGCCTGCCGGTGATCTTCGTGCCCTACCACAAGCCCGGCGTGCCCCTGACCGGCGCAATTGCGAAGCGCCTGACGCCCGAGACGCAGGTGATCATCCTCGAGAACCACGGGCTGGTATGTGCCGGTGCGACGGTGAAGGAGGTCTCGGACCTGATTGCCGAGGTCGAAACCCGGCTCGCCATGCCCGTGCTGGCCCCGCCTGTCCCGGCCCCCGCCGCAGCGGCCCCGGAGGGATATCAGTGGGAGGCAGCCGCGACCGTGCTTGCAAGCGACCCCCGGTTGCGCGCGCTGGCACTTGGCGGGTCCTATTATCCGGACCATGTGGTGTTCCTTGGCCCTGCCCTACCCACGGCGCTTGGCCAGCCTGTCTGCCTGCAGGGCACGGATGGCGCGTTGTTGCAGGACGCAGCCACCACGTCTCAGGCGGCCATGCTGCGGTGCATTGCGGATGTGCTGACCCGGCTGCCCGAGGGATGGGAGCCTGAGGCGATCGGCCCCGCCGCCGAGGCCGAGCTGCTGAACTGGGACGCCGAGAAATACCGTCAGGCGCTGGCCGCCCGGTCATGAGCGATCTGCGCCTCGGCATAGATATCGGAACGTCGGGCATCCGCAGCGCGGTGCTCGCCCCCGACGGTGCCGTTCTGAGCAGCGCGCGTGCAGCGCATCTGCCCCAGCCGGATCCGGACCACATTGATGCAGAGGCATGGTGGCAGGCAACCTGCACCTGCCTCGCGGCCCAGGCGACCGCCCTGGCCGAGATCGGGCTAGACCTGCGCGAAGTCGGGCGGATCGGGGTTGATGGCACCTCCGGCACGATGGTCCTGACCGATGCGGCCCTGCGCCCTGTGACCCGCGCGCTGATGTATAATTCCACGGGGTTTGAGGCCGAGGCGACGCGCATCGCCGCCGCCTGCCCGGGACCGCATATCGCCAAAGGTTCCAACTCGGCGCTGGCCCGGGCGCTCTGCCTGCAGGGCGAGGATACCGATCAGCGGGCCGTGCATCTGCTCCATCAGGCCGATTTCATCGCCGCGCGCCTGCTGGGCCGGGGTGGGATCAGCGATGAAAACAACACGCTGAAGCTCGGCTTTGATCCCGAGACCGGAGCATGGCCCGAGTGGTTCGCCGAGACCGGGCTGCGCCTCGATCTGCTGCCGCAGGTCCTGCCCGCCGGGGCCCGGATCGACCAGATCGCCCCAGAGATGGCCGCCACGCTCGGGCTGTCCCCGAACACGGTGATCCATGCCGGAACGACGGACAGTATCGCCGCCTTTCTCGCCGCAGCGCCTCTGGCGCCGGGCGCTGCGGTGACCTCGCTGGGCACGACCCTGGCGCTCAAGATCCTCTCGCCCGCGCGCGTGGATGCACCCGAGCTTGGGCTCTATTCTCATAAGGTCGGCGATGTCTGGCTCGTGGGGGGCGCGTCCAATACCGGGGGCGGCGTGCTCGCATCGCTGTTCTCGCCCGAGGAACTTACCGCGCTCTCGGCCCGGATCGACCCGACCCGGCCCTCGGATCTCGACTACTACCCCCTGCTCAAGCCCGGCGAGCGGTTTCCGGTCAACGACCCCGCGCTCGCCCCGCGCATGACCCCGCGCCCGGAGGACGATGCGGTGTTTCTCCATGGCCTGCTGGACAGCATCGCGCGGATCGAGGCGCGAGGCTATGCCGCCATCGCAGCCCATGGCGGGCCGCAGCCGACACAGCTCTACACGGCTGGGGGCGGGGCGCGGAACCCGGTCTGGACACAGATCCGCGCGCGCTGTCTCGGGCTGGAGATCCGCGATGCCGGGGATTGCGAGGCCAGCGTGGGGATCGCGCGACTGATCGGCACCTAGCCGACAAGCCCGAGATAAATGAGGTTCACCCCCGCCAGCGCCAGCAATCCATAGGCAATCTTGCCAAAGAGGACCTGCGGCACCCGGTCATGCATGGCAAAGCCCAACCCGACGCCCAGCAGCAGAAACGGCAGCAGCGACGCCGAGGCCATGAGGCTTTCGGCTGAGAACAGCCCCAGCGCGCCATAGCCCACCCCCTTGAACAGGTTCAGCATCAGGAAGAAGACCGCGTTCGTTCCGACAAACGCCGCCTTGTCGAGGCCCATCCGCAGGAAGGTTCCCTTGATCGGCGGCCCGCCCGCATGGGCGATGCAGCCCGCAAAGCCCGAGAGGGCACTGGCCCCGAAGACCAGCGGCCAAGGCGCGCGGCCCGGCCCGCGCGAGCCTGCCCCGGCCCAGAGAAACCGCGCGACAAAGCCCAGCGCCATGAGCCCGATCCCGAGCCGCAGCAGGTCGTCATTCACATGTGACAGGCTGGCAAAGCCCAGCCCGATCCCGACCGCCGCCCCGGGAAGAAGCGCAAGGATCACCCCCGCCCGGCCAGCGCGGCGGTACCGCCAGACCGACAGCAGATCGATCCCCAACAGGATCGGCAGCAGAAGAACCACCGCGCTTTGGGCAGGCATGACCAGCGCCAGCAGCGGCACCCCGAGAATGCCAAGCCCCCCGGCAAACCCGCTCTTGGAGATGCCCGTCAGAACGACGGCGAAGGCGGCGAGGAGATATACAGTCAGGTCCATGGCTCCGGACTATCGGCCCTGAGCCCGCAGATGAAACGATTTTACAGGATCACAAAAATCGCATTTAGTGATTTTATGGCTCTGGATCTGAAACAGGTGGAAAGCTTCGTGGCGGTGGCCGAAACCCGCAGCTTCTCGCTCGCGGCGGAGCGGACCCATACGGTGCAATCCGCGATCAGCGCACATATCGCCGCGCTGGAGGCGCGCCTTGGGCGGCGGCTTGTGGCCCGCGGCCGGGGCAAACCCGTCAGCGTCACCGATGAGGGCGCCGCGTTTCTGGTGCAGGCGCGCCGTCTTCTGGCCCTGGCCGAAGAGATGACCCATGCCCCCCCGCTGCGACGCCCGACGCTCCGCCTCGGGACAACGGTGACCTTCGCGCTCTCACTGGTGCCGCAGGCCTTGCGCCGCATCGCGCAGAGCGACAGCGCGCCCGAGGTCACGATCCGCACCGCACGAAGCCATGGGGTGCTGGATCTGCTGGACCGGGGCGAGATCGACATGGCGCTGGTGCTTGATCAGGGCCCGCGCCCCAACCGGCAGGCAACCCTGCCCAGCGATCTGGTCTGGGCCGGCGCGCCGCCGCTGAACTGGCAGGCGGGTGCGCCCCTCCCCCTGCTCTTTCTCGAGGATGCCCGGGATCTGCGCCGCCATGCCTTTGCCGCGCTGGACCGAGAGCCCGGGATCACGGCGGCCCTGCGCACCGCACCGGATCCGGTCGGGCTGCGTGCGCGGCTCGCGGCGGGCTCCGCGCTCACACTTCTGCCCAGGGTCGCCCTCGTGTCGCCGCTCCGCGACCTTGGCGCGGATCTGAACCTGCCGTCTCCGGGCGTGGTGCAAATCTCGGTCTATGGCCCTGCGCGCAGCGCACCGGCCACAGCGCTTCGCGATGCGCTCTGCTCGGCGCTGGGGGATCTTAACGCCGCGCCGACCATCGGCTAGTCTGGCCTCCATGGGGTCCATCACGTCTCTTTTCGTGCGCAAGATGGTGGCCGCCGCAGGAGAGGCTGTGGACGGTCCGGCCCTGCTCGCCTCGGTGGGGATCGATGCCGCAGCGCCGGTCGATCCCAAACTTCAGATCGCCGATACCGCCTATTACGATCTGTTGGAGCGGATGGCGCAGCAGATGGATATCACCGCCCTGCCCCTGCGGACCGGCGCGTCCATGCGCTGCGACGAATACGGCGCGCTCGGGCTGGCCTTCAAGGCGGCGACCACGCTGCAAGGCTCCTACGCGCGGGTGGCGCGCTATGCCCGGCTCTGGACCAGTGTCGTGGAATACGAGCTGGTGCCCGACGGGGATCGGTCCTGGTACCTGTTGCACCGGGCCGGGGCGCGGCGGCTCGGTCTGCGTCTGTCGAACGAGGCGACGCTGGCGAGCTCGGTCGCCCTGGCGCGCGAGGTCTCGCAATCGGGCAGCTTTCGCCCGCTGGAGGTGCATATCCAGCACCCGGCCCCCAAGAGCCTGCAGCATCACGAGGCATTTTTCGGCTGCCCGGTGCGGTTCGGCTCGGACCGCGATGGCCTGCTGATCAGCGCCGAGGCGCTGGCCCGCCCGAACCGGCTGGGCGATCAGGGGATCACGGCCTTTCTGATCGGACATCTGGAGCAGGAGCTCTCGGCGCTCAGCCAGACGACCTCCCTGCAGGACCGGCTGCGCGATGCCATCGCGCGCTCGCTCAGCGAGGGTCTGCCCCGGATGGAGGACATGGCCAGCCGTCTCGGCATGAGCGTCCGCTCCCTCCACCGGCGGCTCGCCGAGGACGGGCTGAGCTTTCAGACCCTGACCGAGGAAACCCGGCGCGATCTGGCCGAAGGACTGCTGCGGGACGAGCGCTATTCCCTGTCCGAGATCGCCTTTCTCACCGGGTTTTCGGAACAGAGCTCCTTCACGCGCGCCTTCAAGCGCTGGCGCGGCGAAACCCCGGCCCAATTCCGCAAACGCGGCGAGCGCTGACCGGATCGGTCAATCCCTTGGCAGGGCCGGTCAAGACCCGGGGCGCCGCGACTGTCTATCCAGAGGTCATCACACCGGACCTCAGGAGAGAGACAATGACTTCGCAAACCACCCTCGTGATCGGCGCACATGGCAAAACCGGCTCCCGCGTGGCAGCACAACTCGATGCCCGCGGCCTGCCTGTGCGGCGCGCATCGCGTTCGGCCGAAACCCCGTTTGACTGGGACGCGCCTGAGACATGGGCCCCGGTGCTCGACGGAGTCCACTCCGCCTATGTCACATATTTCCCCGATCTGGCCTTCCCCGGCGCGGTCGAGAAGGTCGCAGCCTTCGCCGAGACCGCCCGGAGCGCGGGTCTGGGACGGATGGTCCTGCTCTCGGGACGGGGGGAACACCATGCCCGCCTCGGCGAAGAGGCGGTGCGCGCCTCGGGTCTCGACTTCACCCTGATCCGCTCGGCATGGTTCGCGCAGAACTTCTCCGAAGGCTATCTGCGTGACCCGATCCTGTCGGGGTTGCTGCCGATGCCCGGGGGCGATGTGGTCGAGCCGATCATCGATGTGAATGACATTGCCGACGTGGCCGTCGCAGCCCTGACCGAGCCGCAGCATGGCGGAAAGCTCTACGAGGTGACGGGTCCGCGGCTCCTGACCTTTGCCGAGATGGCCGACACGCTGGCCCAGGCCCTTGGCCGCCCGATCCAGCATATCCCCATCAGCTTTGAGGATTTTCATGCGGCGATTGCCGAAACCGGCGGGGCCTTCGTGGCCGATGTCTTTACCGCCATCGCGCGCGAGACATTGGACGGGCGCAATGCACGCGTGACCGATGGCGTGGCGCAGGCGCTGGGACGCCCGCCGCGCGACTTCGCGGATTTCGCCCTCAAGGCCGCGCAGGCCGGAGCCTGGGCGCAAGCCGCCTGAGCCGAAGACAGGAGTACCCGACATGTCCCTTCTCATCCTCTTTCTGATGCAGATCGCCATCCTCGCCTATGCCCTTGTGGGCGGTGTCTTCCTCGCCTTCTCGGATTTCATCATGCGCTCCCTCGCCCTGTCCGGGGCCGGGGCGGGCACCATGCAGGTGATCAATCGCGAGGTGTTTCGCTGGGTCTTCATGGGGCTGTTTCTCGGCCTCGCGCCGCTGTCACTGGTCATGGCCCTCTATGCCCTGCTGACCGTGGGCGGCTCTGGCGGGCTGCTGATCGCCATGGCCGGGCTGGTCTATCTGGTCGGCGTGTTCGGGGTCACCGTGCTGCGCAACGTTCCCCTGAACAACGCGCTGGCGGACCTGACCGAAGGCGCGCCCGAGACCGAGCGGTTCTGGACGGCCACCTACCTGCCGCGCTGGACCTTCTGGAACTCTGTGCGGGCCGGGGCCTGCACGATCTCGGCGGCACTCTTGTTGCTGGGGGTCTGGGCGACGGTGCAACCCCCGATCGCCTGATCCCTGTCGCGACGCACATGGCGGCCGGGCCCTACGCCCGGCCGCTTTTGCATGCACAGCGTGCATAGCGGGTCGGACTGACCCAGCGTCACAAACCCGGCCCACTTTACCTGCAATCCGCCGTCCGCCATCACCGGGACGATTTTGATGACGCAAGGACACCCGCGATGAAAGCCCTGACCTATACCCGCTATGGCGCCCCCGATGTGGTGGAGATCTCGGATCTGCCGCGCCCCGAGGCCGGGCCGGGCGAGGTGCTGATCCGGGTGCATGCCAGCGCAGTTAACACCGCCGATTGGCGGCTGCGTGCTGCGGCCTTTCCGGGCATCATGGCGATCCCCGGTCGGCTGATGTTCGGCCTGACCCGGCCACGCAACACACGCCTTGGCTCGGAATTCGCCGGGATCGTCGAGGCCGTCGGAGCTCAGGTCACGCGATTTTCCCCGGGCGACCGGGTCTATGGGATGCAACCCAATGGCGGGGCCAGCGCCGAGGTCATCGCCGTGGCCGAGGACAGCGCCCTTGCCCCCATGCCACAAGCGCTCGGGTTCGACGAGGCGGCCGCCCTGCCCTTTGGCGGGCTCTGTGCCCTCGTCTTCCTGCAGGACTTCGCACAGCTCTCCGAGGGTCAGCATGTGCTGATCCTGGGCGCCTCGGGCGGGGTGGGCAGCTATGCGGTGCAGATCGCCAAGGCACTGGGGGCCGAGGTGACCGGGGTCAGCGGCCCGGACAGCCAGAGCTTCGTCACAGGGCTCGGTGCGGATCGCGTGGTGAACTACCGCGACACAGCTCTCGCGGATATGCCCGGGGCGTATGATCTGGTCTTTGACACGGTGGGCGCGGCCCGCCCGGCCGAGGCCTTCGGACTGCTGAAGCCGGGCGGTCTGTTCCTGCCGCTGAACTTCGGGATGCCCGAGATCGGCGCGGCCCTGAAGAACCCGCTGCGCGACCGCAAGATCCGGCTGGAGGTCAACCCGGACCGCGCCGAGGATCTGGTCCGGCTGACCGCGCTGGTCGAGGCGGGCAAACTGCGTCCCGTGATCCACACCCGGTTTCCGCTGGCCGAAGCCCGCGCGGCCCATGCCCTGGTGGAAACGCGCCACAGGCAAGGCTCGGTCATCCTGACCATGCCCGGGGTCTGAGCGCTCAGAGCAGGCGCCAGACTTCCTGCGCTGGCTGGTCGAACGGGACCTGACTGGCAAAGGCCGCCACGGTCAGCTTGGCGACCCAGGCCGGGCCGCCGATGGGCACGACCTGCCCGGTCTCAAGCTCGCGCGCAATCGCGCTTTCCGGCATCCAGGCGAAGCCGCATCCCGCCATCAGCCGACGTTTGATCGCCTCGACCAGCCCGTCCACATAAAGGGTCTTGGCGACCAGCGGCTTCCCCCCCGCCGTGGCCTCGACCACCATGCCCAGAAAACTCGACCGCTCATAGGCGAGATAGGGCAGCCGCTCGGACCCGGGCTGATCCAGATCCCAGCCATGTTCAACCACCTGGCTGCGCAGGGCGACCGGGATCAGGCGCTCGACCATCAGGTCCTTGCGGGCAAACCGCGCCTCGTCGATCTCGAGCGAGACCGAGGGGTGGCTGTAGCACAGCATGATGTCCACCGCGCTCTCGACGAGCAGTTCGCAGCAGGTGTTCAGGCTTTCGGAAATGACCCGCGTGCGCAGGTCGGGCAGATCCCGCTGCATCGCATCGAGCCGGTCGGCGAGCACATGGATCGAGATCGTGGGCAGGACCGAAAGGCGCACGAACCGGTTCTCGCCCTGATCCGCATCGCGCAGGGATTGGCGCGCCTCTGACAGCCGCGAGACCGCCGCCACGGCCACCGGAAGGAAGGAATGCCCGGATTCGGTCAGTTCCACCGGGTATGTCGCGCGATTGACCAAAGGTAAGCCGACCCAGCTCTCCAACGCCTTAATTCTTCGGCTAAAGGCCGATTGAGTGATGCTTCTTTCATCAGCTGCCCGCGTAAAGTTCTGCGTGCGGGCTAGACACTCGAAATCTCGCAACCAATTGAGATCCATGTTTTCCCCATGTTTTCAGAGGCTTTCCCGAAAATCGCATCAAACTATGCAAAACTGGAATAGTTTAATGAATAGTTCGAATTTGCGCCGGGCAAAACCCCCGCTCTAGTGTTTTGCCATGAAGAGACACCCCGCTCAGGCCGAAATCACTTCATCCCGGATGCATCGGGCGCCGATGCGGTCCCAAATGCTTGGCCCGGTCCACTCACGAACAAGTCCCCTCGAAGGGACATCCGACCACCGCAGCCGGCTCAACCCGAGACGCGCTGCGGCCACGCCAAGATAACACCCCCGTCGGTGCCACCGACGGCCCCCAACACAGGAGACGACTATGGATCTGAAATTGAAATCGCTGGGTATAGCAACCGCACTGAGTGTGCTGGCCCTGCCCGCCTTCGCCGCCGAAGAGGTCAAGATCGGCGTGCCGTCCTGGACCGGTGCCCAGGCCATTGCCTATGTGCTCGGCGAGGTCGTGGAATCGCGGATCGGCGGTCAGGTCGAATATGTGCCCGGCAACAACGCCACGATTTTCCAGGCCATGGACCAGGGCAAAGGCGATATCGACGTGCACCCGGATGTCTGGCTGCCGAACCAGGAAAGCTTCACCAAGAAATACGTGGATGACGCGGGCACCGTGACCCTGTCCTCGAACCCCTATCAGGGCAATCAGGGCTTCTGCGTGACCCAGGACTTTGGCGAGGCCAATGACATCACCGATATCGCCGATCTGGGCCGCCCGGATGTGGCTGCCCTGATGGACAGCGACGGCAACGGGCTGGGCGAGATGTGGATCGGCGCACCGGGCTGGGCCTCGGCCAATGTGAACGAGGTGAAGACCCGCGATTACGGCCTGATGGACTTCATCGAGCCGATCCGGGCCGAGGAAAGCGTCAAGACGGCACGCATCAAGGATTCCATCGCCAAGGGCGAAGGCTATGCCTTCTACTGCTACAAGCCCCACGCGGTCTGGTTCATGTTCGACGTCAAGATGCTGACCGAGCCGACCTTTGATCCGGAAAAATACGTGATGGTTCAGCCCTCGGACGACGCGGATTGGTTCGAAAAGTCCATGGTCGCCACCAAGGACGCGCTGAAGGACGTGCAGATCGCTTGGTCGAACTCCCTCGTGGACCGCTCGCCGGCCATCGCCGAGTTCTTCACCAACTTCCAGCTGACCGCCGATGACGTGAGCCAACTGGCCTTCGAGATCAGCGCCAATGGCAAGAACCCGGCCGATGTGGCCGAAGCCTGGGTGAACGCCAATTCCGACCGCGTGGACGGTTGGCTCGGCCTCTGATCCGAGCTCTCGACACTCTCAACGGCACCGGGATCCCGGTGCCGTTTCCCGGAGCCCCCAGCAGGAAACGAGCGCCATGACCGATGAGACCGTCATCGAAATCTCCAATGTCTGGAAGATCTTCGGTGCCAATGCCCAGGCCGCCCTGGCCGCCATTCGCGATCGCGGGATCGGCAAGGCCGAAGTGCTGGCGGAGTTCAACGCCGTGGTCGGCGTCGCCGATGTGAGCCTATCCGTCAATCGCGGCGAGATTTTCTGCATCATGGGCCTGTCGGGCAGTGGGAAATCCACGCTCGTGCGCCATTTCAACCGCCTGCTCGAGCCCACAGCGGGCAAGATCGAGATCGAGGGCACGGACGTGATGGCCCTTGGCCCGGCCGAGCTGCAACGGTTCCGCAACCAGAAGATCGGGATGGTCTTCCAGAATTTCGCACTGATGCCCCACCGCTCGGTGCTCGACAATGTCGCCATGCCCCTGGAGATCCGCAAGGTTCCCAAGAATGAGCGCATGCGCCAGGCCGCCGCCATCCTCGACATCGTGGAGCTTGGCGCCTGGGGGGCAAAATTCGCCCATGAGCTCTCGGGTGGGATGCAGCAGCGGGTGGGCCTTGCCCGGGCGCTGGCCGCAAACCCGGACGTGTTGCTGATGGACGAGCCCTTCTCGGCGCTTGACCCGCTGATCCGGCGCCAATTGCAGGATGAGTTCATCCGCCTGTCGAAGATCCTCAAGAAAACCACGATCTTCATCACCCATGACCTGGACGAGGCCGTGCGGATCGGCGACCGGATCGCAATCATGCGCGACGGCAAGATGGTCCAGATGGGCACCGCCGAGGATATCGTGATGCACCCGGCCGATGACTATGTGGCCGATTTCGTCGCCGGGATCTCGCGGCTCAAAGTGGTGCATGCCCATGCGGTCATGCAGCCGCTGGAGACCCATGTCGCAACCCATGGCCCGCTTTCGGCAGACGCGCCGCGGGTCGATGAGGCCGAAAATCTCAGCACGCTGATCAATCTTGCCATTGACGACGATCACCCGATCGTCGTGCAGGACAAGGGCAAGGATACGGGCATCATCACCCGCTCGGATCTGCTGCGTACCGTGATCGAGGGGACCGAAGTATCATGAAAGACAGCGATATCAATCCGCTCGAAGACACGGAATCCGAAGCCGCGCTGGCCTATGCCGCCGAGCGCAAGGCGAATATCGCCACCTTCGTCCGCACCAACCCCGACTATTATACCGAGATGTTCGACAAGATCGGGGCCTCGTCCAAGTTCGTGCCCACGGTCAACGTGAATGCGGGCCTGTTCGGGCCCGTCTGGTTCGGCGCGCGGGGGCTGTGGAACTGGGCGCTGGTCTTCCTGATCATCGAAACCCTCGCCTTGGTGCAGATCGCGCGCGGTCTCTTCGGGGATCTCGCGGCGGATGCCATGGCGCGTATCGCCTCCATCGAGGGCACGCTGGAGTTGCGCCGCCAACAGCTTGCCGCCGCCATCGAGAGCGGATCGGACCGGGTGGATGCGTTCCGCCGCACGGTGGAATCCCTTGAGGCCAATATCGGCGGTATCCGCGCCGAGGCCGAGGCCATGGCCGCAGAGGGGCCGAGCATCGCGCTCACCGGACTTGTCATCCTCATCCTGGCCAAGGTCGCGCAGGCCCTCATGGCCAACACCGCGCTTGAGGCGCGGTTCTCGGAATGGCTGAGCGATCGCAGCGTCCGGTCCGGCCTGCCGGTGCAGCATATCGTGCTGAGTGCGATCTTCATGGGGCTCATCGTCGCCACGGCCATGGTCCATTACAGCTTTCCGGGGCGGTTCAACATTCTCAGCACCTTCCCGACGGACCCCGACATCCGGCTCACGGGGATCGCCTGGGTGGAGGATTTCATCGCCTGGACGGTGCGCAACACGGAGGCCTTCTTTGACGGCCTGACCTTTGGCATCCGCGCCCTTCTCGACGCGCTCGAGGTGATCTTGGTGCAAACCCCGTGGATCGTGATCGCAAGCCTGATCATCCTGCTGACCTGGCTGACGGCGGGATTGCGCACGGCGATCTATTCCAGCGCCTTCCTGCTCTACATGGGGCTTCTGGGCTTTTGGGAAGCCGCGATGACCACGCTCGCGCTTCTGGGCACGGCGGCGTGCCTCTCGATCGTGATCGGCATCCCGCTGGGCATGTTCGCGGCGCGACGCCCCCGGTTCTATGCGGTCATCCAGCCGATCATGGACTTCATGCAGACCATGCCTGCCTTCGTCTTCATGGTGCCCGTCATCGCCTTCTTCGGCGTGGGCAAACCGGCGGCGGTCATCGTGACGATGATCTTCGGCGGCACGCCCGTGGTGCGCCTGACGGTGCTCGGCCTGCGCGGTGTCCCCGAGAGCGTGCGAGAGGCCGCGATCAGTTTCGGCGCCAACAAGTGGTACCTGCTAACCAAGGTCGATCTGCCCCTCGCCAGCCCCTCGATCCGCGCGGGCATCAACCAGACGATCATGCTCTCGCTGGCGATGGTCGTGGTGGCCTCGCTGATCGGGGCCAAGGGTCTGGGCGAGGATGTGCTCGAGGCGCTACAATACGCGAATGTGGGTCAGGGGATCCTCGCGGGCTTCTCGATCCTCTTCTGCGCCATGATCCTCGACCGGATTGTGCAGGGCGGACGTAAATGACGCCACTCGTCTGTGTCCATGGCTTCATGGGCGGCAGCGCACAATGGCAGGCCCAGCGCGCGGCGCTGGGTCCCGAACGGGGGGTACATGCCGTTGATCTGCCGGGCTTCGGGGCGAGTGCGCATCTGGAGGCTCCCTGTCAGATCGCGGGATTTGCCCGCTGGGTGCTGGCGCGGTTGCACGCGGATGGGGTCGATCGGTTCCACCTGATGGGGCATTCCATGGGCGGCATGATCGCCCAGGAAATGGTCGCCCAGGCACCCGAGCGGATCGACCGGCTGGTCCTCTACGGGACCGGGGCGAAGGGCATGTTGCCCGGACGGTTCGAGCCCATCGACACCTCCAAGCAGCGCGCGCGCGAAGAAGGCCCCCGGGACACGGCGCGCCGGATCTCGGCCACCTGGTTCCTGCAGCGCGAAGCGAGCCCGGCTTACGAGGCCTGCGCCGCGATTGCCGAGCGCGCCAGCCTGCAATCCATCGTCGCCGGGCTCGACGCCATGCGGGACTGGAGCGGCGAGGACGCGCTGGCCGACATCCACGCCCGGACGCTGGTGATCTGGGGTGACCATGATCGCACCTACCCCTGGAGCCAGACCGAGCGCCTCTGGCAGTCCATCGACGGGGCCAGCCTCGCCGTGATCCCCGATTGCGCCCATGCCGCCCATCTGGAGAAACCGCATCTCTTTAACGAGATCCTCGGCGACTTCCTGCGTGCCTCCTAAACTTCGCGACGCGGACGCGGTGGGGATACGAGCTGATCCAGCAGCAGTTCGGCACTGCGATCCTCGCGCCTTGCATAGAGCGTAATCTGCAACCCGATCTGGCCATAGCCCGGGCCCAGCGCCCGAAGCCGCCCGGCCTCCAGATCGGCAACGCACATGGCATGGGGCAGCCAGCCGACCCCGAGCCCCCGGCGCACCATCTCATGGATCCCGTTGGAGAACGCCGTCTCGCAGACCGGGTGGCGGGCGTGCTCGACCGTCCCAAAGGCGCAGCGCGCCGCACTCAGCGCCTGCCCGAAGGAGCTTTGCGCCGGATAGACAATCGCCGGGGTATCCTCGGGCACGGTCCCGTCCGCGCGCAGGCGGTGCCGGATCTGTCCGCCCACCACCGGGATCAGCTGGTCGCGCCCCCAGACCTCACGCCGGACCGAGGTATCGAAGGGCATCGAGCCGGTCAGATCCGTTTCATGGGCCAGCAGCATCCCCGTATCCCCGCGCAGGAACATGGACACGCATTCGCTCCGGTTGCCGGGGCGCAGACGCACCCGGAGCGCGGGCAGGACCTGCCGGGCATGGAGCGCGATATCGGGAAACACCGAGGAGATCAGCGCATGCTGCGCTGCCATCTCGACCACGCTGCCGGCCGGGTCGTAGCGCGCGATGCGGCTTTTGAGCTCGCGGATCCGCTCGATCAGGGCGCGGATTTCGTCTTCATTGGCGAGCAGGGCCGGGTCGATCTCGATATGATTGGAGCCCCGGGCGAGGATCTCGGTCCCGAGCCATGTCTCGAAACTGCGGATGCGGCGCGAAAAGGCGGGCTGGGTGATGTTGCGACGCGCGGCGGCGCGGCTCATATTGCCCTCCTCCAGCAGGATGAGCACATCCTCGAGCCATTGCATATCCATTCTGACCTGCCTCCGCTCATACAATCCCTTTGCCTGGACTGCGAAGATAGCACTCTTAAACCGCGCCAGCCATATGTATGCTTGGCCTGAAAAGACCCAAAAGGCAGAGATCATGACCACAGCGACGCCCCAAGAGGACACGGATTTTCAGGAAACCCTGCGCAAGGAGCTGGCCACGACCCTCGCCACTTTCCCGCGCATCCGCTTCGGCCACCTGCCCACGGCGTTGGAGCCGATGGACCGGCTGAGCGAGCTTCTGGGCGGACCGCGGCTGTGGGTGAAGCGCGATGATTGCACCGGTCTCTCCTCGGGTGGCAACAAGACCCGCAAACTGGAATACCTGATGGCGGATGCCCAAGCGAAGGGGGCGGACACGATCATCACCCAGGGCGCGACCCAGTCGAACCACGCCCGCCAGACGGCCGCCGCCTCGGCCAAGCTGGGCCTGACCTGCCACATCCTGCTGGAAGATCGGACCGGCTCGAACGACCCCGCCTATATCCTGAACGGCAACGTCCTGCTGGACCGGCTGCATGGGGCGACCGTCTCCAAGCGCGCGGGCGGTGCGGACATGAATGCCGAGATGGAAACGCTGGCCGAGACCCTGCGAGCCGAGGGCAAGACGCCCTACATTATCCCCGGGGGCGGGTCGAACCAGATCGGCGCGCTCGGCTATGTGAATTGCGTGCGCGAGATCGCGGATCAGGCCGCCGAGATCGGCCTGTCGATCGATGCGCTGGTGCATGCCACGGGCAGCTCGGGCACGCAGGCCGGACTGGTCACCGGGCTCGCCGCGCTCCAGAGCGATATCCATCTCTTGGGGATCGGCGTACGCGCCCCTCAGGAAAAGCAGGAGCAGATGGTCTATGACCTCGCCTGCAAGACCGCCGACCATCTCGGCACCGGGCTCGAGATCGACCGGGAGCAAGTGCGCGCCAATTGCGATTATGTGGGTCCGGGCTATGGCCTGCCCACTGCGGGCATGATCGAGGCGGTCAAGCTGCTGGCCCAGACCGAGGGCCTGCTGTTTGATCCGGTCTATTCCGGCAAGGGGCTCGACGGGTTGATCGACCAGATCAAGAAGGGGTATTTCGCCGGGCTGGACAACGTCGTCTTCCTGCATACGGGCGGCAGTGCTGCGCTCTTCGGCTACCCCGAAACCTTCGAGCTGCACGGCTATAGCTGACCCGGACGGGCGACGCCTTCAGGCGTCGCTCAGCACAAGGTCGCTGGCCTTTTCACCGATCATGATGGCGGGAGCATTCGTGTTCCCGCTGACGATTTCCGGCATGATCGAGCAATCGGCGACGCGCAGATTACCGATCCCGTGCACCCGCAGATCGGCCCCGACCACCCCGCCCTCGCCCGAACGCATCGCGCAAGTGCCCGTCGGGTGGTAGATCGACACCGAGTTCGACCGCGCCCAGTCCAGCGTCCCGTCGTAATCGTCTTGCGACAGGGCGGCGGTGGGCCGGAACTCTTCCGAGATCTTGGAGGCCAGAGGCGCATGACCCGCAATCCTGCGCGCCACATTCACCCCCGCAACGATCGTCTGGCAGTCCGTCTCGGTGGACAGGTAATTCGGATGGATCTTCACATAGCTTGACGGATCCGGCCCGTTCAGGCGCAGGCTGCCCCGGCTTTCGGGGCGCAGCTGGCAGACGGACATGGTGAAGGCCGAGAAAGGGTGCACCCCCTCGCCGGGGCTGTCCGCGGACCAGGGCTGCACGTGGAACTGGATGTCCGGCGTTTCGACCTCGGGGCGCGTCTTGAGAAACCCGGTGGCGAGGCTGGCCGCCATGGTCATCGGACCGGCGCGGAACATCGCGTATTTCAGGGCGATCCGCGCCTGATTGAAAGGGCTGCGGACCTCATCATTCAGGGTCGGTTCATTGCATTTGTAGACCAGCCGCGCCTGCAGGTGATCCTGCAACCCCTGCCCGACACCCGGCAGGCTATGCACAGGCTCGATCCCGTTCTCCTTGAGGTGATCCGGATCGCCGATCCCCGACAGCATCAGGATCTGCGGCGAGTTGATCGCCCCGCCGCTGAGGATGATCTCGCGCTTGACGGTCAGGGTCTGCTCGGTCCCGGACTTGTCGCGATAGCGCAGTCCGGTCGCCTTCTTGCCGTCGAGCACAATGCGCGTGACCAGAGCGTTGGTGATGATGTTGAGGTTCTCACGCTTCTTGGCAGGCTTGAGATAGGCCACCGCCGAGCTGCAGCGCCGCCCATCCCGCGTGGTCAGTTGGAAATAACCGACGCCTTCTTGCGTCGCGCCGTTATAGTCGGGGTTGAACGGGTAGCCTGCCTCTTGCGCGGCCGCGACCCAGGCGTCGCAGATCGGGCGCTGGATCCGCATGTTCGACACCGAGAGCGGACCGCCTGTGCCGTGATAGGCGTCCTCGCCGCGCTCCTGATCCTCGCTGCGCCGGAAGAGCGGCAGGACATCGTCCCAGCCCCAGCCCGTATTGCCCATCTGACGCCAGCGCTCGTAATCCTCTTTCTGGCCGCGCACATAGAGCAGACCGTTGAGCGATGAAGAGCCGCCGAGCACCTTGCCCCGCGGCCAGTCGATGGCGCGTCCGTTCAGACCGGGATCCGGTTCCGTGCGATAACACCAGTCCACGCTCGGATTGTGCATCGTCTTGAAATAGCCAACGGGGATGTGGATCCAGGGGTTCGTATCGGGCCCGCCAGCCTCGAGAATTGCGACCCTGTTCTTAGGGTCCGCACTGAGCCGATTGGCCAGCACACAGCCCGAAGAGCCCGCCCCCACAATCGCATAATCCACCTCCATTTCACGTCCCCTCCCGTCGTCCGTGAAAAAAACTCTATGCAAATTGCGATTACTAAACTAGCATTTTTTGAAACAAAAAGTCTCAAAAAGCTGCAAAACGGGAGGAAAGCAATGGGAGTTTACGATCGGATCAAAGGAGTCTCACGTCGGGATTTCTTTAGAATCGCAGGGACTTACGGGATGAGTTCGACCCTGCTCGCGGCGGGCGCCTTTGGTGGGGCCATGACCGCTGGCAATCTCGCGAAGGCCGCTGAGTCTACCTATAACAAGCGCTTCGCCAAGGAAGCCAAGCACACGTTGAAGTTCGGCGCAGCCGGATTCAACCCGCAAAACCTGCTGATCGAGCGTGCGGGCTGCCTCGAATTTGCCCGCGACCTCGAAGAGCGCACCGATGGTGAGATTCGCATCGAATTCATCGGGAACAACCAGATCTGCGGTCAGCTCTCCTGCGTGGAGAAGGCCCAGCAGGGGATCATCGATCTCTATGCTGCCTCGACCCAGAACTCGGCCGGCGGTGCGCCTTACCTGAACGTGCTGGACTATGCCTATATGTTCCGTTCGCGGGCGGACCAGTACTACTTCATGTACTCGCCCGAATCGCAGCGGATCCTGCGCGACCCGTTCGAAAAGCGGCATGGCCTGAAGTTCCTGTTCACCCACGCAGAACTGCGCGGGATCCAGCTGGGTCTCAGCTGGCAGGACAAGGAAACCGTCACCAGCATCGACCAGTTGAACGGCACCAAGAACCGGGTGACGGGCACGCAGCTGGGCCGGATCGCCATGCAGGCGCTCGGCCTGAATCCGGTTCCGGTGGCGTGGGAAGAGACCCTCGACGGGCTCAAGCAGGGCCTGATCGACGGCGCCGAGACATGGGCCTCGGCTGTGGCCTATGCCAACATGTCCCCGGTGGTCAGCCAGTGTGTGGATCTGCGCTTCTTCTGCGGAACCGAGCATACGGCCATCACCTCCAAGGCGTTCGACGGTCTGAGCGGCGAGTTGCAGGATGCGGTGATGGAATCCTCGTATCTCACGCAGGTCCACGTGCAGGCGGCCAACGAGGCGGCGCTTGTGAACACCGTGGGCTTCACCGATCCGCCCATGCCGGGCACGATCTTTGCCGAGAACAACGTGCGGGTGGCCAAGCTGTCCGACGCGGAGGTCCGCAAGGCCGAAGAGATGTGCTCGCCCGAGTTCCAGCCGCAGCTCTGGGAGCAGTGGCGCGAGCGGATCAACAACTGGGCCGGTGGCATCGACACCTACCAGGACATCTACAACGAGGTGCGCAACAACCCGCACACCCTCGCTGAGAATGTCGAGCCCCGCCGCTGGTGGAAAGGCTGAGGCTCACGCCCTAGACTACGGTGGCGGGGCCCCGGGCGGGGGGCGGCGCCCACCCCGCCAAAAGACCCCGGAAAAACCGCCGGGGGGAGCAAA
>NZ_JBNAFR010000001.1:873534-946034 GCF_049800775.1 Dinoroseobacter sp. S375
GAGAATGTCGCGCCCCCCCGGTGGTGTAATGGCTGCGGATCACGCCGTTGCCTCGGGGGGCGGCCCCCTTGCGGGGGCCGCTCGACCACACGGCAATCAGACCGGATCAATCCGGCGGTGCGCATCATAGGGAGGAGGGACCGATGGAAATCTGGTCCGATTTGGGGGCATTGATCAGCGCCCTGGGCAGTCAGGATTCCTGGACAATCCGCCAGGCACTGACCCCCAACACAGTCTATATTTTCGGGGCGGTGTTTCTGGCGATGTCTGGCCTGGCTCTGGCATGGGTCTATCACCATGTCCCGATCGTCGAACGCTATTTCGAGCGCACGGTGATGGTGACCTGCTATCTCGCGACCGCCGGGATCATCTTCTGGGGCGTGATCGATCGCTTCATCTTTTCGAACCAGCAGCCCTGGTCGACGACGATCCCCCCGTTCCTCTTCATGATCATGGCGCTCTTCGGCGGGGCCTATAACATCCGCCTGAGGACCCATCTGAGCTTTTCCGAATTCCGGACCGTGATGCCCCGCAAGGCGCAATATGCGTGCCTCTGCCTCGATTTCGCCCTGTGGTTCGGCTTTGCGCTGATCCTGCTGGTGACGACGCTGCGGGTCGTAGCGCTGTCGGCTTCGAACTTCCAGATCGTGCTGGGCACGGACAACACCATGCAGTGGTGGTTCCTGCTCTCGGCCCCGATCGCCGCCACCCTGATGGCCGCGCGCGCGGTCGAGAACATTCAGGATGACACCAAGAACCTGCGAAGCGGTGCGCCGCTGATCAAGCAGGCCGTGATCGGAGGAGATGTCTGATGGCTGACGGAACTCTTGTCACACTGATCTCGGTTGGGGTCACATTCCTGTTCATGCTGGGCGTGCCGGTCTTTCTGGTGATCGCCTATTGGGTGGTCGGCTGCTCCTTCGTGCTGGGCCTGACGCTCGACAATATGGGCGCCGAGATCCTCAACGTCTTCAACAAGGGCTTTGCCCTGCTGGCGATGCCGCTCTTCATTCTGACCGGGGACCTGATCAACAAGTCAGGCATCGCGCGGCGGCTGTCGGATTTCGCCTATGCCTGTCTCGGCTGGCTGCGCGGCGGTCTCGCCATGGCGTCGCTGGGCGCTTGTGGGCTTTTCGCGGCGATCTCGGGCTCGAACTCGGCCACCACGGCGACCATCGGCTCGATGCTGCATCCCGAGATGGTCAAGGGCGGCTATGACGAGCGCTTCTCGGCGGCCACCGCGGCGGCGGGTGGCACGGTGGGGATCATCATCCCGCCCTCGATCATCTTCATCGTCTATGGCTTCCTGATGAACCTGCCGATCTCGGATCTCTTCGTGGCAGGGATCATTCCCGGCACGCTGATGGTGGTCGGCATGCAGCTCGCCTGCTGGATCATCTGCCGGATCAACGGCTGGGGCTATATCATCCCGCTGCAGCTGAACCGCGTCCTGAAGACTGCCTTTGGCGCCTGGCTCGGCTTCTTTGCCATCGGCCTCGTGCTCTGGGGGATCTATACGGGCAAGTTCTCTCCCACCGAGGCGGCGGGCGTGACCGTGGGCTTCTGCATCATCGCGGGCCTCGTATCGTGGCTGCTGACCAAGGTGCTGAGCCTGCGCACGGACAAGACCTGGGAAGAGAAGAGCTATGGCGAGATGCTGGTCGTCGAGGGCTTCACCCTGCGCCAGATCCCCGGGATCACCATGCGCTCGGCCGAGATCACCGGGATCCTCGCGCCGCTCATCGCCATCTCGGTGGTGATGCAGCAGATCCTGTCGCTCCTCGGGGCGCAGCAGGTGATCGGGGATTTCGTAACCTCCATGGGCGGCTACCATGCGGTGCTGTTCACGGCGATGATCATCGTGTTCTTCTCGGGCATGGTGCTGGAAAGCCTGCCGGTGACGATCATCCTCGCGCCGATCCTTGCGCCGATTGCGGCCAGTGTCGGGGTCGATCCGATCCACTTCGCGGTGATCTTCCTCGTGGGGGCCTCGATCGGGTTCATCACACCGCCTTACGGGCTTAACCTCTATGTGGCCTCAGGGGTCACCGGCGTGCCCTATTTCCGGCTTCTGCGCTACACGGTGCCTTATCTTGTGGCACTGATCTCGGTGTGGTTCCTGGTGTCGCTGGTGCCCGATTTGGCCTTGATCCTGCTGCCGAATAAGTAACCCATAGCGGTATGGATGAGACGGTAACACATGAGAAAGACGCCCAGATTCCCACGAACCTGCGGTTGCTTCTGATCCTCGAGGAGGTGGCGCGCCGCGGCGTGCCCCTCAAACCGTCTGATCTGATCGACGCACTCGGGCTGGCCAAACCCACCGTGCATCGCCTTCTGCAGACCGCCGAGGCCGAGGGCTTCCTGCAGCGCGATCTCGATGGGCGGTCCTATGGGCCGGGGCCGCGGCTCCGGCGCCTGTCGGTGAATACGATGTCCTCCGCATACCTGCGCACCGCCCGTCTGGCGATCCTGCGCAGGGTGGCGGAAGAGATCGGCGAGACCTGCAACCTCGCGATCCCGGACCGGGAGGGGATGATCTATCTCGACCGCGTTGAGACGAAATGGCCCCTGCGGATCCAGCTGGCCGTGGGCACGCAGGTGCCGTTTCATTGCACGGCGAGCGGGAAGCTCTATCTTTCGACCCTGCGGCGCAAGACGTTGGAGGGGTTTCTTGCGGCAGGCAGCCTGCCCCGGAGTACCGAGCGTACGCTGACGGAACCGGACGCGCTGCGCGCGGAACTGCATGCGATCTCGCGGAACGGGTTCTCCACCGATGATGAAGAATTCATGGCGGGCATGGCCGCTGTGGCCGTGCCGATCCTCGACGATCAACGCCGTCTCGTGGCGTCGCTGGCCGTGCATGCGCCGGTCCAGCGTCACGATCTGACCGGATTGCTGCGGTTTCTGCCCGTGCTGCAATCGGGCGCGGGGCAGCTGGCGGATCTGCTGGCAAGCTAGCCGCGTGCCCCGCGCGCGGCGGAGGATACTGCCCCTCACCCGAGATCTCCGCAAAAGGCGCGCAGAGGATCACGCAGCACGTCGGCGCCGACTGCATGCAGTCGGCGCGTCACGCTCCGCTGCAATTGTCCTTCAGGATGGCCACGAGCCGCGTGATCACCGCACGGACGGCAGGGATGTGGCGGTCATCCTGATGCATGACCAGCCATTGATCATGGGCCAGCTCATCGATCTCGACCGAGACCCGCTGCAACCCGGTTTCCCGATCCCCGACGAAACACGGCAGCACGGCCCGTCCGGCCCCCGCCAGCGCCAGATCCAGCGCGTTGCGGGGATGGGTCACTTCGACTCCGGTCTCCGAACCTCCCTGGGCCGCCACCCATTGCGACGAGGGCGTCGCCCCCATGACCCGGATCCAGGGCCTTTCCGTACGGTCGATGGCATAGGTCGCAAATCGGATCCGTCCGATCTTGCGCCCGGCGAGCAGGGGATCCTCCGGGCCTTGGTTCCGCACCCCGATCAGGGTCTCGCGCCGCGTGATGCTCAGCACCTCCTCGGCGGATATGAACCGCAGGCGCGCGCCGCTCGTCCCGACCAGCTCGGGCAAGCGCCGGCAGAGCAGCGCGGTGATCCAGCTCCCGGCGGAGATCTTGATCAAAGGTCGCTCTGGTCGCCCGGTCTCGACCATGGGCACCAACTCGGCCTCCAGACGGCATACCTTCTCGAAAAACGCCTGCCCCTCCTCCGTAAGCGCATAGCCCCGGGGCATCCGCTCAAAGAGTTCCTGCCCCAGCCGCCGCTCCAGCGACAGCATCCGACGCCCCAAGGTTGGCGCACTCTTGCCCGTGACATCCACCGCCCGCGCCAGCCCCTGGCCGCGTGCCACGGCCAGAAACAGCCGCAGATCATCCCAATCGAAGTTCATTTCACTCATGAAATGAACTGTACAGTTTGTGTCGTGGAATTGCACCTGCCCGATCCATACCCTGCCTCCGACAGCACAAGGAGCAGAGCTATGGAGTTTCTCGACACCCAGATTGCGCCCCTCGGCATGGGGTGCTGGCCCATCGGTGGACCGATGTTCTCGGGCGACCAGTCCCTCGGTTACAGCAATGCCGAGGATGGCATGTCCATCCGCACCATCCATGCCGCCCTCGACGGGGGGATCACCCTGTTCGACACGGCGGCAGCCTATGGGGCCGGGCATTCCGAGCGCCTGCTGGCCCAGGCGCTGGCCGACCGCCCCGATGCCATGATCGTCACCAAGATCGGCATAGGTATCGACGAGCAGAGCAAGCAACTCTCCTTCGACATGCCCACCCCGGAGGACGTGCAACCGGCCATCGAGGCCTGCCTCACGCGTCTGAACCGCGACCGGATCGACCTTGTTCTGCTGCACCAGAACGAGATGCCGATTGCCGAGGCCGCCGCGATCTTCGACGCCATGGAGGAGGTGCGCCAAAGCGGCAAGATCCGCGCCTTCGGGTGGAGCACGGATTTCTCGGACCGCACCGCCGCCATGGCCAAGCGCGACGGGTTCGTGGCCATCGAGCATGCGATGAACGTCTTTTTCGATGCGGAAAACGTGCAAACGACCGCTCGGGACCATGGTCTCGCAAGGCTCATCCGCTCTCCGCTCGCCATGGGGGTGCTGACCGGGAAATACGGGGCCACCGAACGTCTGGGCAAGGACGACATCCGCGCCTCGGGCGAAACATGGATGGAGTATTTCAAGGATGGCAGGGCCAATCCCGACTATCTCGCACGGTTGGATGCGGTCCGCGAGTTGCTCTGTTCCGATGGGGGGTCTCTGGTGCAAGGGGCCTTGGGCTGGATCTGGGCCAAGGCACCGGACAACATCCCGATCCCCGGCGCGCGGACCGAGGGCCAGATCACCGAGATCGCCGGGGCGCTGGCCCATGGACCACTTTCAGCGGAGGTTCTGACCGAGATCGAAGCCCAGATTGACCGCGCAAGTCAGCCGGTCCCGGAGCGACCCCGCTGAAGCACGCCCCGTTGTCAGGTCGACTGGGTAAAAGGCGTTTTCACCGTGTGGAGTCGCACATGTCGGATGAAGGCGCGGGCGATGGCCGGGGTGGGTTTGCGGTCCGAGGTCACGAAATAGGTCCGGTACTCGATGGGTGAGGCGAATTTGCGAAACACCACATCGCCGGACCGATACTGCACCACCGGGAAGGGGTTGATGACTGTGACACCCAGCCCAGCCTGCGCCAGATCCGCCGCCGCGAACGAGGTCGAGGCCTCGGCCACGATCCGCGGGATGCTGCGACTGTTGGTCAGCACCTTTTCCAATTGCGCCCGGCGCGAGTGCCGGTGGCTCAGGGCGATCAGCGGCTGCTCATGGAGATCCTCGGGCCGCACGACCTCGCGCGCGGCCAGGGGATGCCCCTTAGGCATCGCGCAGACCGCCTCGGAATGCCGATAGGGCGTCAACTTGATCCCCTCCCGGGTCAGATCCACACCCGACAGCCCGAGATCGGACCGATCCTCCTGGATCCGGGTGATCACATCCTCCGATGAGGCGACCTCGAGACTGACAAAGAAATGCGGGTTGGCGGTCAGGAAGGTCGCCATATGTCCCACGAGGAAACGATGGGCGAAACTGGGCGGCGCGGTGAGGCGCAGGGTCTCTTGCGCGGGCTCGGTGGGCCCGTCGATCCGGTCGAGCGCCTCGAACAACGGATCGAGCCGCCGGTTGAGCTGGGCCGCCTCCGAGGTCGGACGCAAGCGCCCACCATCGCGCTCGAACAGGATGCGCCCGAGCCGCGCCTCGAGACTGGCGATGGACCGGCTGACGGCGGATTGAGACAGCCCCAGACGCAGCGCCGCCTTGGAGGTTGTCCCGCTTTCCATGAGCGCGCGCAGCGCTTCGTATTCCGGCAGGCTGTGCCAGGTGCGTCCTGCCATGGGGGCCTCTGCAAAAATCTCATCGGTCTATGATATTTTATCATTCACTCAAGGATGGTCTATGAGAAAATATGGCCTACGCTGGCCCGGTTGCGATCGCTTTGGGGGCGGCACCGATGGAACAGATGACCCAACCACTCATATTCGACGGGCATAACGACGTATTGCTGCGGCTCTTCACCGAAGGGCGCGCGACGGCGGCGCAGGGCTTTCTCGCGGGGCGCGACGGGGCGATCGACGTGCCCTCGGCCCGCGCGGGCGGGTTCGGCGGGGGCCTTTTCGCGGTCTATGTCCCCTCCCCCAAGGATCTCGACAGTCAGCTCGAAGAGATGCTGAAGGACACCTATGACATGCCCCTGCCCGACCCGATCCATTGGGAGGATGCCTTCCCGGTGGTCATGGCGCAGGCGGCGATCCTGTTCGACCTCGAAGAGCAGGGCGCGTTGACGGTGTGCCGCAGCGCAGCCGAAGTGCAGGCCTGCCTGAACTCCGGAATTCTGGCAGCGGTCCTGCATATCGAGGGCGCGGAAGCCATTGATCCGGATCTGAATACTCTGGATGTGCTCTATCAGGCGGGGCTGCGGTCCATCGGACCGGTCTGGAGCCGCGAGACGATTTTCGGCCATGGCGTGCCCTTTCGTTATCCCAGCTCGCCGGATACCGGCCCGGGCCTGACCGACCACGGCTTGCGGCTTGTGCGGCGCTGCAACGAGCTCGGCATCATGATCGATCTGTCGCATCTCAACGAGGCGGGTTTCTGGGATGTGGCGCGCCATTCGACCCAACCGCTGGTCGCGACCCATTCCAACGCCCATGCGATCTGCCCCCATGCGCGGAACCTGACGGACAAACAACTGGCCGCCATTGCCGAGAGTGATGGTATGGTCGGGCTCAACTTCGCGGTCGCCTTTCTGCGATCGGATGGCAAGAAGCTGTCCGAGGTGCCGCTGGAGCAAATGATCCGCCATCTGGATCACCTGATCGAAACGCTCGGCGAGGATCGGGTGGGATTCGGTTCGGATTACGACGGTGCGCTCGTGCCGGACGTGCTTAACTCCTGTGCCGGACTGCCAAAACTTCGGGCAGCCCTGCGCCAGCACGGCTATGACGATGCGTTGATGACGAAGCTCTGCCAGGGAAACTGGCTTAGGGTTCTCGAGAAGACCTGGGGCGCATAACCCGGGTTAAACTTTCCAATTCCCGACAACGGAGGACGACCAAAATGAATACTTTTGCGAAATTGCTCAGCGGGGCCGCATTGGGCCTCGCGGTGAGCGTGACATCCTTCTCGGCCTTCGCCGAGACGCCTGCGAACATGCTGGTGATCGCGCACCGGATCGACGATGTGACCACCATCGACCCGGCCGAGAGCTTTGAATTCGCCGGCTCGGATATCAGCCGGAATGTCTACAGCCGTCTGGTCAATCTCGACCCGAACGATCTGGCCGCTGGCTACAAGCCCGACCTGGCCGAAAGCTGGGAAGTCTCCGAGGACGGCAAGACCATCACCTTCACCATGCGCGAGGGTGTCACCTTCCACTCGGGCAACCCGGTGACCGCCGAGGACGCGGCCTTCTCGCTGCAGCGCGCGGTGATCCTGAACAAGACACCGGCCTTCATCCTGACGCAGTTCGGCTTCACCGCAGAGAACGCGGCCGAGACGATCCGCGCCGAAGGCAACAAGTTGATGATCACGACGGACAAGCGCTATGCGACCTCCTTCGTGCTGAACTGCCTCACGGCGACGATCGGCGCGATCGTGGACATGAAAACCGTCATGGCCAACGAGGTCGATGGCGACATGGGCAACGAGTGGCTCAAGACGAACTCCGCCGGCTCGGGCCCCTACAAGCTCGACAGCTGGAAGCCGAATGAGAGCGTCACGCTGACCTCGAACCCGGATTACTACGGTGGCGCCCCCGCCATGGAGCGCGTGATCGTGCGCCATGTGCTGGAAAGCGCGTCCCAGCGCCTGCTGCTGGAGCGCGGAGATATCGACATCGCCCGCAACCTCAACCCCGAGGACATCGCCGGGGCCTCCGGGGCTGAGGGCGTCAAGATCCAGGATGAGCTGAAGGGCCGCCTGATGTATCTGGCCCTGAACCAGAAGCATCCGGAACTGTCCAAGCCTGAGGTTCGTCAGGCGTTCAAATACCTGATCGATTATGAAGGCATGCGCGACAGCTTCCTGAAGGGTCAGTACACGATCCATCAGAACTTCCTGCCCGCGACCTATCTGGGCGCGTCGGATGAGAACCCGTTCTCCTACAATATCGAGAAGGCCAAGGAGCTGCTCGCGGCTGCCGGGGTCGAGAATCTCGAGATCGAGATCGGCGTGCGCGAAGCACAGGAGCGGATCGAGATCGGTCAAAGCTTCCAGAACGCCGCAGCGCAGGCCGGGATCACGGTCAACATCACTGTCGGCACCGCCAAGCAGATCCTCGCCCGTTACCGCGCACGGGAGCTGGATGTCTATCTCGGTGCCTGGGGCCCGGACTACCCGGATCCGCAGACCAATGCCGGCACCTTCGCCTATAACCCGGACAACTCGGACGAAGCCAACGCGACCGGCCTTCTGGCGTGGCGCAACAGCTGGGATACCGGTGGTCTGACCGCCAAGGTCGACGCCGCCGTGGTCGAGAATGATCGCGACATGCGCATCAAGATGTACGAGGAGATCCAGGCCGAGTTCCGCGAGACATCCCCCTTCGTGGTGATGTTCCAGCAGATCGAGCAATCTGCCCTGCGCGAGAATGTCATGAACTGGTCCACCGGTCAGGCTGTGACCGCCGCCGCCTATTGGCAGGTCACAAAGTAAATGGCCCTCTCCGAGGACAACGGGAAGGGGCGCGCGCGCGCGTCCCTTCCCCCATGGATCAAAACGACGGCCCTGACCCTCGGCTCCATTGCCGTGACGATGCTGGGCCTGCTTTTCATTACCTTCATTATCGGTCGGGTGATGCCCATCGACCCGGTGCTGGCCATCGTTGGCGAGCGGGCGTCGCAATCGACCTATGACGCGGTTTTTCTGGAGCTTGGGCTCGACAAACCGCTGATCGTGCAATTCGGCTATTACATCTGGGACGTGCTGCATCTGGACTTCGGCACCTCGCTGCTGAACGCGCGGCCCGTCTCCGAAGACATCGCCCGCGTCTTCCCCGCCACGCTGGAGCTGGCAACGCTCGGCATTCTCATCGGGGTCATCCTCGGGGTGCCGCTGGGCGTGGTCGCCGCGGCCCGCAAGGGATCCTGGATCGACCAGGTGGCCCGGGTGCTCGCACTGGTGGGCTATTCGATGCCCATCTTCTGGCTGGGCCTGATGGGGCTCTTGATTTTCTACGGCATTCTCGGCTGGGTCGGCGGACCGGGGCGCGTGGGCATCTTCTATGTCGACGTGGTGCCCAGCGTGACCGGGCTGATCCTTGTGGATGCTGCCCTTGACGGCAATTGGGACGTCTTCAAGGACGCCTTCAGCCATATCATCCTGCCCGCCTCGCTGCTGGGCTATTTCTCGCTGGCCTATATCAGCCGGATGACGCGGTCGTTCATGCTGGAACAGCTCAGCGCCGAATACATCACCACGGCCCGGGTCAAGGGCATGTCGGAATGGGATGTGATCTGGAAGCACGCCTTCAAGAACATCCGGGTGCAGCTCATCACGGTCATCGCGCTGAGCTATGCGAACCTGCTGGAGGGCTCGGTCCTGACGGAGATCATCTTCTCCTGGCCCGGGATCGGCAGCTACATCACCACGGCCCTTCTCAGCGCGGATATGAACGCGGTGCTGGGCGGCACAGTGGTGGTCGGGCTGATCTTCATCCTGCTCAATATCTTTTCGGACCTTCTCTACAAGGTCTTCGATCCGAGGGCGAAATAGATGGCCGACCAGACCCTCCGGGCGTGGCTCCTGACGGACACGCCAACCTCGCGGCGCCATGCGAAGCTTTCGGCGCTTTATCAGGGCTGGCTGTCGTTCCGGTCCAACACCATGGCAATGATCGGCCTCGGCATTCTGGTCGCGCTGGTGCTGATCGCAGCCGCCGCCCCCCTGATCGCGCCCCACGATCCCTTCGTGCAGGATCTGGGCAACCGCCTCGCACCGCTGGGATCCGAAGGGCATATCCTCGGCACGGACAGCCTGGGTCGGGATATCCTCTCGCGGCTGATCTATGGCGCGCGGATCACGCTCTATATCGTGGCGCTGGTGGCGCTGATCGCGCCGGTGGTCGGGCTGCTGGTGGGCACGGTCTCGGGCTATCTGGGCGGGTGGATGGATGTGGTGCTGATGCGGATCACCGATATCTTCCTCGCCTTCCCGCGGCTCGTGCTGGCGCTCGCCTTCGTGGCCGCCCTCGGCGCGGGGATCGAGAACGCGGTGATCGCGATCTCGCTCACGGCGTGGCCCCCTTACGCCCGGATCGCCCGGGCCGAGACCCTGACCATCCGCTCGTCGGATTACATCTCGGCCATCAAGCTGCAGGGGGCGGGCGGTCTGCGGATCATCACACGGCATATCTGGCCGCTCTGCATCTCGTCGCTGATCGTGCGGGTGACGCTGGACATGGCGGGGATCATCCTGGCCGCTGCCGGCCTCGGCTTTCTCGGCCTTGGCGCGCAGCCGCCCAGCCCGGAATGGGGCGCGATGATCTCGGAAGGGCGTCGGTTCATCCTCGATCACTGGTGGGTCGCCACCATGCCGGGGCTCGCGATCTTCACCGTATCGCTGGCCTTCAACCTGCTGGGCGACGGCCTGCGCGATGTGCTCGACCCGAAGGCAGGTGAATGATGGACAGGCTTCTGGATGTGGAAAACCTCTGGGTGAAGTTCCCGACCCGGCAGGGGATCTTCGACGCGGTGCGCGGGGTGTCCTTCACCCTCGGGCGCGAGCGGTTGGGGATCGTCGGCGAAAGCGGCTCGGGCAAGTCCATGACCGGGCGCGCGATCCTGCGCCTGATCCGCCCCCCGGGGATCGTGGAGGCGGATCACATCGCTCTCGACGGCGTGGATCTGTTGCAGAAATCCGAAAAAGAGATGCGGGCCGTGCGCGGCCAGCGGATCTCGATGGTGATGCAGGACCCGAAATTCTCGCTCAACCCGGTGATGACCATCGGCGACCAGATCATGGAGGCCTACCGCCTGCACTCCAAGGCCTCGAAATCCGAGGCCCGCACCAAGGCGCTGGAGATGCTGGAGGCGGTCTCGATCCGCAACCCGGACCGGGTGATGCGCGCCTATCCGCACGAGATGTCCGGCGGGATGGGCCAGCGGATCATGATCGCCATGATGCTGATCCCCAACCCCGAGATCCTGATCGCGGATGAGCCGACCTCGGCGCTGGATGTGTCGGTGCAGCGACAGGTGCTCGACATCATGGACAAGCTGGTCACGGACCGGGGCATGGGCCTGATCTTCATCAGCCATGACCTGAACCTCGTGGCGGATTTCTGTGACCGGGTGCTGATCATGTATGCCGGTCGGATCGTCGAGGTCTGCGATGCGGACAAGCTGCATGAGGCGCAGCACCCCTATACGCGCGGCCTGCTGAATTCTCTGCCCCGACTGGATGCGCCGCGCGACCGGCTCGAGGTGCTGACCCGTGCGCCGGAATGGTCCGAAGCCCCAAGTGTGAGCGGTCGCCAATGACGATGCTGGAAATCGATGGTCTCGACGTCTGGTTCGGGCGCGATCGCGACCGGGTGGACGCGGTCAAGCAGGCGCGGTTTTCCGTGGACGCGGGCGAGAGTTTTGGCCTTGTAGGCGAGAGCGGCTCGGGCAAGTCCACCATCCTGCGCGCCATCACCGGGCTGGCCCCCACCTGGTCCGGTCGGATCGCCGTGGGCGGTCAGGAGATCGAGTTGAAACGCGCCAAGACCTTCTACAAGAAGGTGCAGATGGTGTTTCAGGACCCCTATGCCTCGCTCCACCCGCGCCATTCCGTGGATGCGGTGCTGGGAGAGACCCTGCATCTGCACGGGTTCAGGGATATCGACACGCGGGTCATGAAGCTGCTGGATGATGTGGGGTTAGGGCAGAAGTTCCGGTTTCGCTATCCGCACCAGCTTTCGGGGGGGCAGCGGCAGCGGGTCGCGATTGCCCGCGCGCTCGCACCCGAGCCCGAGCTCTTGCTGTTGGACGAGCCCACCTCAGCGCTAGATGTTTCCGTGCAAGCCGAGATCCTGAACCTGCTCGCGGATCTGCGGCAGGAACACGGCCTGACCTATCTCATGGTGTCCCACGACCTGAGCGTGGTGGGCCATATGTGCGACCGGCTTGCAGTGATGAAAGACGGCGAGATTGTCGAGATCATGGATGTGGCGGCGCTTCGGGCCATGAAGGCCACCCATCCCTATTCGCAGCACCTGCTCAGGGCCTCGATCTGAGGCGCGGGCCAATCACGGGGGTTTACATGTATCATTCGACCAAGACCTTACTTGCGGGCGTCGCGGTGGCGGCTCTGACGGCCGGGCCGCTCTGGGCCGAGACGCCGGACACCATTCTGGTGGTGGCCCAGAATATCGATGACATCGTGACCATCGATCCGGCCTCGGCCTATGAGTTCAGCTCGGGCGAGTATGTGGCGAACACCTATGACACGCTGGTGCGCTATGACGCCATGGACACCACGGTTCTGGCCCCTGCCCTCGCCACGGAATGGGAGATCGACGGCGCCAGCAAGACGGTGACCTTCACCCTGCGCGACGGCGTCACCTTTCACAGCGGCAACCCCTTGCGCGGCGCGGATGTGGTCGGCTCCTGGAAGCGGGTGGTGACACTCGACAAGGCACCGGCCTTCATCCTCAAGCAGCTCGGCTGGACCCCGGAGAACATCGACGAGATGGTCACGGCTGAGGGCAACACGGTCACGGTCCGCTATGAGGGCGAGTTTGCGCCCTCATTTGTGCTGAACGTGCTGGCGGCGCGCCCGGCTTCCATCGTGGATATGGAAACGGTCATGGCCAACGAGGTCGATGGCGATCTGGGCCACGCCTGGATGAACAAGAATTCCGCCGGGACCGGACCCTTCAGCCTCGGCACCTACCGGCCTGCGGATATCCTCTCGCTCACGGCCAATCCGGACTATTACCAGGGCGGCCCGGCCATGGAACGGGTGGTGATCCAGCACAATCCCGAGGGCGCGACACAGCGCCTGCAGCTTGAAGCCGGGGATATCGACATCGCCAAGAACCTCGATCCGGGCCAGATCGCCGGGCTCGACGACGCCGAGGGCGTCCGGGTGGAGACCTATCCCCAGGCGGCGGTGCATTGGGTGTCGTTCAATCAGAAGACCGAGAGCCTGACGGATCCGGCGGTCTGGGAAGCGGCGCGCTATCTGGTGGATTACGAGGGCATGGCCGAGGGCATGCTCAAGGGTCAGATGAAGGTGCATCAGGCCTTCTGGCCCGACGGCTTTCCCGGCGCGCTCACGGAGACGCCCTTTGGTTACAATCCCGAAAAGGCGCGTCAGATCCTGTCCGAGGCCGGGGTGGAGACCCCGATCAACGTGACCATGGACGTGATCTCTGCCCCGACCTTTGTCGAGATGGCTCAGGCGCTTCAGGCGTCTTTCGCCGAGGGCGGCATCAATCTCGAGATCATCCCGGGCACCGGTGCGCAGGTCATCACCAAGTACCGGGCGCGGACCCATGAGGCGATGATGCTCTATTGGGGGCCGGACTTCATGGACCCCCATTCCAACGCCAAGGCCTTTGCCTATAACGCGGATAATTCCGACGACAAATACGCCTCCACCACCACGTGGCGCAACGCGTGGATGCCGCCGGAGGAAATGAACAAAAAGACCATGGCGGCGTTGGCCGAGCAGGACGCCGACACCCGGCTTGAGATGTATATGGATCTGCAAAAGGCGACCCAGGCCGAGGCGCCGTTCGTCATCATGTTCCAGGCGATCAAGCAGGTGGCCATGCGCGACAACGTGCAGGGCTTCGTCAACGGCGCCACCTCCGACTACGTCTTCTACCGGCTGGTCGAAAAGGAATGAGCCCGCCGCGCTCCGCCGACGCCTTCTTCGCAGCATTGCATGAGGCCATCGGCGGGCGCCTGTTCACGATCACCGTGCTGGACCGGGACGCCGGTCTGGCACGGCGCGCCTACAGCTCGCATCCCGAGGCGTATCCCGTCTCGGGCACCAAGCCCATGGCGCAAGGCGCCTGGACGGACATGGTGGTGGCGCGTGGCGAGGTGTTCGTGGCGAACTCGGTGGCCGAGTTCGCGATCTATTTTCCCGACCACGCGCTCATCGAGAGCCTCGGCTGCGGGGCCGCGCTGAACGTGCCCATCCGCAATGGCCCGGTGATCGGCACCGTAAATGTTCTGGACGTCGCCGGGGCGTTCTCGCCTCCGGTTGTGACGCGGATCTGTGCCGAGATCGCCGCGCAGGAGGACGCGCTGCGGACCCATCTGGAAGATCTCGCGCTGTAGTCAGACGCCCTGTACGGGGGCCGATACGCCCTGACGGATCGACAGCATGCTACAGGGCCCAGCTGGGACCCGTTCCCGGAGCATTGCCGCAACGCTGTCTCGACCCGAGGCCGTCCGCACATACCCGGCGGCCCCGGTTCCAACATCGACACCACCCACCGGGGGACAGGTCGAAATTCTGCAGCGCTGCGCGAGGGCGCCCGAGGCCCGCGCGCTTGACACGAAGCCTGCGCCCGCGGCACGCTGCGTCATTTCTTGACGCCAAATCCGACCTGCACCGTGCTGTTTCGAAGTCTTTGCCTATCCCTTTTCTGTCTGGCGGCCATGCCGTTACAGGCCTTTGGACAAAGCTCCTGTGACACCAGCATCCGCTTCGCCGCCGCCAGAATGAGCGTCTCGGCGGCGCAGGCTCGGTTTCGGGGCTGCGTCGCCCGCGAGGACAGGCTGGTCGAGCAGGACCGCGACGCCTATTACACTGGACGCCGCCCCCCGCAGCAGCAATGCGCGGGTGAGGCCGTCATCTACACCGCATGCGAGCGCGAAAGCCGCAATATCTGCACCGCCCGGGAGGAACTGGAGGCCGCGCGCGACGCCTGCTTGCGGTTCGATCAGGAAGAGCTCAACACGATCACTGAGGCCGTTGAGGACCTGAATGATCGACGCCCCGATGCCGGGGCCGGTGCGCTTTCGAAAAAGCTGACCGAGCAGGCCCTCAAGGAGTTGGACGCAAGCATCCGCACGACCCTCGGTGCGTTGGATAGCGTCATCGCGGATGCGGACGCCGTGGATCCGGTCGGAGATGCCGCCTCCACTCCGAGGTTTTCCGCCACGACGGGCCCCGGCGGCGCGGATCAACCCAACGCGCTGCCTGCCGACCTGCAAGCCATTCTGGATCAGACGGTTGAGGGGCTGCAAAGCGCCGTTCAGGATGGCGATCTGTCGGTGCAAGAGGCGCAGACCCTGTTGAACCGGGGCCTGCGCCAAATCCGCGAAGACCGCGATCGACAGGTCAGGGCCGCGCGAGAAGAGATCTGGGACAACAGGGTTCAGGGCTCCGAAGAAGACGAGCTGGCGGCGCGCATGCGGTCGCAACTCTCTGCGTTCTCGCGATCAAGCCCGGCGCAACCGCCCAGAGGTCAGCAATCCCGACCCAGCGCCGCGAACGAGGTCGCCGCGTGTATTCAGGCCTGTGTCACCTGGCCGAGCAACACCCGGGGCGGGTGCACCCGGTGTTGCCAACAGCTGGGCGCGGGCGTGTTCACCAGCTGCTTTCCCAACAGCAGAACGTATTTCGAACGGTGGCGATAGACGGGTCCGCGATGCGCAGAAGCCCGGGGCCTCAGGCGACGGGCGGACATCCCCAATCCGAGGACAACGAGATGACACAGCAATCTGATCCTATGACACGGGCCTCGCGGGTCGCTGCGCTCGTGGTTTTGACCTTTTGCAGCATTGCACCCTTGGCCTCGCAGGCCTTCGAGCCCGTGGCGGAGTTTCCGGTGGATCACAACTCCTACACGCTCACCGCGCAGACCTTTGGCCCGGACGGCACCTTCTACGCGGGCGACGGGCTGCGGCTCAGGGCGTTTGATCTGCTCGGGAACACGCAAACAGACGGGTTGATCGTCGGGCAGGCGGCGGGCATCGCGGTCTCGCCGAATGGTCGGCAGGTCGCCATCGGAACCCATGATGACGGTGTCACGCTCTACGCGCTGCCCGACGGATCCGAGATTGCGCGCTTCGATCTGGACCTGGTCTACACTCCCCCTGTCTTTCAGTTCGACCCCTTGGGCCAGAACCTGCTGGTCAAGACGCAAGCTGCGCCGAACGCGCTCCATCTGTTCAACGTCACATCCGGGACGCTGCGCCGGATCGCGCCGGACAAGGTCTCCCCTGAAATGGCTGCATTCTCGCCCGATGGCCTGTCCATCTACGTGATTGAGCGGTCCGGAGAGATCGAGAAGATCGACCTCGCAAGCGGCGCGACTCAGGCCGCAGCCAGAACGCGCGTCCCCCTGGCAATGCCGGTGCGCTTGCAAATCCTGCCGGACACGAAGGATGTGGCCGTGGTCTCGGTGGGCGAGGTCAATCGCTTCAACGACCAGCTGGGCGGGCGCAGGCATAGCTTCGCGCCCCCCGCATTTGGCGAAGGCTTCACCGGGTCGGGGCAGTTCGATCGGTTCCTGTTCACGAACCCGTCGGGCAGTTCAGTGGGGCGGCTAACCCTGGCGGGGGATTTTTCGACCTATGACATTGGTCGGGACGGGGCGTCACAGTTCCGGAACCCGCGCATTGCGAGCGCATTCCCGGCTTGGAAACACGATGCCGCCGCATTGAGCCGGGATGGCTCTGTTCTGGGGGTGGTTCAACGAAACCCGGATGAAGGCGGTGTTTTCTTCTTTGCACTTCCATCCGAGCGTTGGACCGATCTGAGCCAGATGTTTGAGCGCCAAGCAAGCGCACGCGCGGCGCTGGAGGCGATCAAGCGGAATGACCTCGACGCGCTCGCCACGCTCGTGACGCCCGAGCTGGTCCTGACCACACCGATGGCGCCCTCGCTGCTTTCGGTGGCGGCGGCCTTTGGATCGCTTGAGAGTGTGTTCCTGCTGGTCGAGAATGGCGCGGATGTGGATCATCTTGCGCCCCTGACGGGCAAGACCGCCTTGATCCATGCCGCGGAAGCCGGAAATGAGGAGACGATTCAGGCGCTGCTCAGCCTGGGTGCGGATACCACTCGGATCGCGCGGACCGGCGAGACATTCACGGCAGCCTTGGCGAAGTCGCCTATCGCAGAAGACAGCGGATCGCAGATCGCCACGCTCAAAGCGCAGATCAGGCGCAAGCTGCCCGCCGCAGCGCTGGGTCAGGCCCTCTTCACGGCGGTGGCGCGGGGCGACCGGCATCTGCTGGCGACCCTTCTGTCCATGGGGGCGGATGCGAATGCCCGGGACAGAGAAGGCCGAACCCCCTTGATGATCGCAGCCGCATCCGAGGCGGACACGGCGCTGGGGATGGTGCGGGATCTGCTGCGTTTCGGGTCCGCCGATCCGAACATGACAAACAGGGACGGGGCAACAGCGCTGGCCTTCGCCATGGCCGCGGATGCCGGGGAGGACCTTCTCAGGACCCTGATCGTGGTCAGCGCGCTCGCACGCGAGGACAACCCGAGCTATGCGTGGGATCTTGCGTCCGAGCTGAACAATCCGGCGGCTCTGGCCCTTCTGCCCGCCCAAGGCTGGCAGCCGCCCAACATCCCCATGCCGGAGATCGCGAAAATCGACCTGCCGATCGCGGGCAACATGACCCGCCAGCAGATCCGCACCCTGCAGGAGGCGCTGAAGCGCCAAGGGCTCTATGCCGGATCCATCGATGGTCTGTGGGGGCCTGCCAGCCGGCGGGGGCTCGCGTCCTATTTCAAGGTTGTGTTCGAAGACCACCACAGTGTCCTTGAAGAGTTCTGCACCGGGATCGGGGCCGAGATTGACCAACGCTCCGCCCGGGGGGCGGCCTATCTGGGGTCTGGATCCGGCTCGGGCGTGGCGTGGCGCTTCGAAGGCTTTCAGGGGATAGGCGTCGATGTAGAGGCATCGAGCACCGACCGGGACATGACCGTCCGATGCGAGTTCAGGGCGGGCGCGAATGGCGCGCGCACCATCGACCAGCTTGAGCTTTGGGCGGGGTTTGTGCGCTACGACAGCCGTCAGATCATCGCCGATTTCCGCAACAAATGTGCAACCGCGCAGGACTGGTTGCGATCTCAGTTCTACGTGGCCGAAGCGCCGGTCGCGGTGGATTTCGCCTGCGACCGGGCCATGGCGGGGGTACCTGTCAGTGATCGCGGGGTTGCCACGACCTGGCAGGAATACTGATCGGCATCGGGCGGCCATCGAACGGAGCGCTGCACTGTTTTGGGCAACCTCGTCCTGCGGGAAAGCGCGCAGCGCCTCTCTGCAGCGCCGCGCGGGGGATTTCGGACCCTGACGCCCCGCGCAGGCATCAAGGGGAACAGACACTGGCGGTGCCACCTCCCCCGCGATCGTCTCATGGCCCTGCGGATCGTCATCAATGGCCCGGATACTACAGGTCCGGGGAGGTTCCTTGCCGCCGGGCCTAGCCGCTTCTCGCGCCCCGGTCGTCGCCAGACGGATCGCTCCCCGTTACTCTGCGGCAACGGCCTTTGGCTCGTCGGTCTCGCCGTAGCCCTTCGGCACGGGCAGATCCGGCAGGCCTGCGGCCCGCTTTTTCAGGGCGCGCCCGATGACGACGCGGCTAACCTCGGTCGTTCCGTCCACGATCCGAAGCATCTGCGCGAGCCGGGACAGACGGTCCAGACCATAAGGTTGCAGCAGACCCATGCCGCCCAGCACCTGTGTACAGGTGTTTGCCGCCTTCACCGCGGCATCGGGCACGAAGCGTTTGGCATGGGCCGCCATCAGGGGGCCTTCGGGCGTACCCAAGGCCTCGGCGGCCTTGCGATAGAGCAGCCTGGAGGCCTCCAGATCGGTCGCGACCTCGCCCAGCATCCACTGGATCCCGTCGAGATCAAGGGTCGTTCTCCCGAACATCTTGCGGTTCTTGGAATAGGACAGCGCCGTATCCAGCGCCGCCTGCATCAGCCCGCAACACCCCGACGCGATGGAGACCCGCGCGATGTCGATCGCCATGAGCCCGCCTTGCAGCCCCTGACCGATCGGCAGGATGATGTTGTCTTCACTGACCACGACCTCGTCGAGATACATCTCGGACATCGGCAAGAAACGATAGGAGGGCGTGTCATAGAGCGGGCCAAAGCTGATCCCCGGGGCGTCGGCGGGAATGGCGATCATGGCCATGTCCTTGTGACCGGGCGCGTCGCTGGTTTTGACCACGGTGAAGTAGATGTCCGCCTCGGTCGCCAGACTGACCCAGGCTTTCGCCCCACGGATCGTCCAGGTGCCATCACCGTTGATGGTGGCTCTGGTATACATCGTCATGGGGTCAGAGCCGGATTGCGGCTCCGTCAGGGCGAAATTCGCCAGCTTGCGGCCGGAGGTCAGGTCACGCGCCCACGCCTCCTTGAATGCCTCGGTCCCGTATCCGCATGCCGCGAAGGTACAGATATTGTGCATCGACAAGGCAAAGGCATAGGCCCCGTCGCCCAGCCCCAACTGTTCATAGACCTGAATGCCCTCGGCCAAGGGCAGGCCCTGCCCGCCCCACGCTTCGGGCGCGTATAGCCCGGTCAGACCCGCGGCCCCGGCCTTGTCAGAGGCGGCGCGGGGCCAGGCCCTCTCGGTATTCCAGGTTGCCACATTCGGTGTGATGACATCGCGCGCGTGATCGCGGGCCGCGGCGAGGATGGCGTCGAGTTTGGCTGACATGGGCGAGATCCTTGGACATGGCCGCGCATATCCGAATTCGCCAAACAGAGCTGGCAAAACAGATCGAACAGACACGGCGCGTTGTGATTTTCCGCCTTATATCTGCCTGAACCCATGCAGGCCATCTCACAGAGTGACAGGCCATTGTCCAAAAGTGACAGATCAGGCGCTCACCATCATCGCCGCCGGTAAGAACTGGGCGTTGCCCCGGTCCAGCGGTGAAACGCCTTGTGAAAGCTGGCCGCCGATGAAAACCCGACATCCTGGGCAATCGCTTCGATACTCGCCTCCTCCAGCTGCAGCCGCCGGATGGCGATGTCCCGGCGCAGCCCGTCCTTGATCGCCTGAAAGGAGGTGCCATCGGCCTCGAGCCTGCGGATCAATGTGCGCGGGGTCATGTGAAGGGCATTGGCGGCTGCCCCCAGATGCGCCGCCTCCCACGGGACCTCGGTCAGATAGGCCCGCACCCGCAGCGATTGCGTATGCTCCTGCGAGCGCGTGAAGATCCAGTCGCGGGGCGCGTTCTCGAGAAAGCGGTCCAGATCATCGGAACTGCGGATCTGAACCGGGCCGAGCGCTTTCGTGGGCACGCGGATCGTGGTTGCGGGGGCCGAGAACCTGATCGGCGCCGGGAAGATGACAGCGTAATCCTCTTCAAAGGACGGGGGCTCAAAGGCGAAGGCGACCCCCGCCAGCGGCACCTCCTGCCGGGCCAGCCAGGACAGGATGCCATGCGCAAGTTTCAGGATCAGCATGTGGCCGAAACGCTGGGCGGGCGCGTCGGTCTGGGGGATGAGGCGCAGGGCATAGGTCTCGGCCTCCTCGGACAGGTCGAACTGGTAGTCATCCAGCAGCAGATTCCAGAAGGTGGAAAAGCGATAGAGCGCCGAGGCGAGCGATGTGGACTCGCGCAGCGTGGTCAGCAGATGCTGCAAAGCGCGCGCTCGGATCGGGCGGGACCAAAGGCCCATCATCTCGTCCCCTGTCTCGACCGCCGCCAACTGGTACAGGCGCACGATCTGATCAAGGGTGACCCGCCCTTGGGCGGGGCCAGCCTCCATGGGCAAGCCGGATCGCTCCAGCAAGGAACGATAGTCATCCTCGGAACAGATCGCCCGAAGGCCGTCAAGCCAGTCCTGGATGAACTGGCTGGAGACCGTCGAGAAGGAGGGGGCTGCTGCGCTCATGTACCGGCGAATCTAGCAACGAAACGCCCGCGCCAGAAGCCGTCATTCTGCAACCGCCCACACGCGCGACAGGGGGTGCCATGCCCTCTGCGTAGGCACGTGGCTCTGCCCTCGGCGGCGGGACGCGCGCGCATGTCAGCGCGGCAAGGGAGGGCCCCATCTGACCCAGCGAGCACACGCCACGCCTCCTGCCCCGCTGCGGTCGAGACCAGCCCATGCGCCGAAGACGCACAAGACACTTCCGTCCAGGCGGCGCGTGTCAGATCGTCGACAGAAGGATGCTCGTTTCGCTGTTCAGGACGCCATCGACAACGCGAACCTCCCGCAGAACCCGATCGAACTCGGCAAGATCATCCACAAGGATCTCAGTGATCAGATCCCATTTGCCACTGGTTGTGTGAATGGCAGTCAGCTCAGGCAAGCGCCGCAGCTTGTTGATCACCTGCGTGGTGTTGCGGCCCTCGACCTCGATCATCATGATCGCCCGGATCTGGCCGGGGCCGTAATCCTCGCGAACGCGGGCCGTGAAGCCCAGCAAGGCCCCCGATGCCAGCAGCCTGTCCAACCGGGTTTGGACCGTGCCCCGGGTGACCCCCATGATCTCTGCCAGCTTGGACACCGGCGCGCGCCCATCGTGACGCAGCAGCCCAATGAGCGTGCGGTCATGATCGTCGAAGACATGTTTGCTCGCCCCGCGCCTGGACATGCGGATCCCTCATTTTGCATTGTGCTACCATACAAAATGTACGATTCATGGACATAAATCCATTCTGTTGAGCATTTGAACTGCTATTATCAGGGTCGATAACAGGGGCACAAAACAGTACCGAGGTCCGCCATGTTGCCCCCCGCCCCGTCCAGACGTGCATTTGTCCCATTCGTCAGCGTTACAAACATCATGTCCCTGATCCACCGGATCGGGCTCGAAGAGATGATGTCCGGTATGGCTGACTATATCGAAGAGGACTTCCGCCGGTGGGAGCTCTTTGACAAGACGCCGCGCGTGGCCTCGCATTCCGAGGTGGGTGTGATCGAGTTGATGCCGACCTCGGATGGTGCGGTCTATGGTTTCAAATATGTGAACGGCCACCCCAAGAACGCGGCGGAGGGATTGCAGACCGTCACAGCCTTCGGGCTTCTGGCGGAGGTCGATACGGGTTATCCGGTTCTGCTCTCGGAGATGACGGTGCTGACCGCGTTGCGCACGGCAGCGACCTCGGCCATGGTCGCGCGGCACCTGGCCCCCGGATCCGCCGAGACCATGGCGCTGATCGGCAATGGCGCGCAATCGGAGTTTCAGGCGATCGCCTTTCGCGCGATTTGCGGTGTAAACAGGCTGCGGCTCCATGACATAGATCCTGCTGCAACCCGCAAAACGATCGCAAATCTTGAGACGCAGGGCTTCGAGCTGATTGCCTGCGCCACTGCGCAAGAGGCGATCGAGGGGGCGCAGATCATCACCACCTGCACGGCCGACAAGCAATATGCCACCATTCTCACCGACAACATGGTGGGTGCCGGTGTGCATATCAACGCGATTGGCGGGGACTGCCCCGGCAAGACGGAATTGCACAAGGACATCCTGAACCGCGCCGACGTGTTCGTGGAATACCCGCCGCAAACCCGGGTCGAGGGCGAGATCCAGCAGATGCCCGACGATTTCGCCGTGACCGAGATCTGGCAGGTCATCACGGGGGCCGCACAGGGCCGCAGGGATGACCGTCAGATCACGCTGTTCGACGGGGTCGGCTTTGCCATCGAGGATTTCTCGGCGCTGCGTTACCTGCGGGACCATCTCACCGACACGGGGCTCTGCGCGCAGCTGGACATGATCGCCGACCCGGATGATCCCCGTGATCTGTTCGGCATGGTGCAGCGCGCGCACGGAGCGGCCGCATGATCCGCCCGTCGGTCCAGGCCCCGGCTGCCATCGTCATGGTCCGCCCCTACGGCTTCAAGGTGAACACCGAAACCGCGCAGGACAACGCCTTCCAAAGCCATATCGGTGCCGCAGGTCCCGACATCGCCCGCCGCGCCTATGAAGAACACAGCGCCATGGTCGCCGAACTGGAGCATCACGGCGTGACTGTGCACCTCTTCGAAGGCGAGAACACTGATACGCCGGATTGCGTGTTTCCGAACAACTGGTTCTCGACACATGCCGGAGGACATGTGGCCCTCTACCCGATGAAGGCCGAGAACCGCCGGCTGGAACGGCGGCCCGACATCATCGAGTTTCTCAAAACCCGGTACCGGGTCCAGGATGTCATCGACTATTCCGGGCTCGAAATGGACGGGCTCTATCTCGAGGGTACGGGCGCCATGGTCCTCGACCATATCGAACGGGTGGCCTACGCGGTGGGGTCCGACCGCACGAACCCCATCGCGCTGGAACGGTTCTGCACCCATTTCAACTTTGAGCCGTTGGTCTTTCCCGCCACGGACGGCAACGGCGTCAGCATTTACCACACGAATGTCCTGATGTGCATTGGAACCGATTTCGCCCTGCTGGGGGCCGAGCTGATCACAGACAGCGCGCGTCGGCATCATGTGATCGCACGGCTCAAGGCCTCGGGCCGTGAAATCATCAACCTGAGCGCCGCCCAGATTGCGGCTTTCGCGGGGAATGCAATCGAAGTGCAGGGCGCAGACGGGCGTCTCTTGGCGCTATCTCAGACCGCCTATGACGCGTTGACCACGGACCAGATCGCACGGTTGGAGCAGGTCGTTTCCCCGATCCCGTTATCGGTGCCCACCATAGAGATGGCAGGCGGGTCCGTCCGCTGCATGATCGCGGGCATCCATTTGACACCACGTGGCTCGGCTGCCCCGCCTCAGGCTCTGGCCTGATGGCTGGGGGCGTCGCGTGGCTGCACGCGGCCATGGTCTGGCGCGCGTGCGATCAGCCGGCCGTGCCCGGTCCGTCGGTCAAACTCGGGTCCGCTCAGGTCGCATCCGTCGCGGCGCCTGTCAAAACGCCTCCGAGTGGTCTGCGGAGAACCGGGCCAGCAGTGCCCCAAATCACCTGTCCAAACGCGCGCCAGCCTCGGGCGCGCCCCATAGGGCGACTGATCCGCCCCGAACCGATGCGCCGTCTGCGACCCGCACCCAAGTTTCACCTGTGATCCCGCCGCTCCGCTCTCGCATCGACCCGGTTTTTCAGATTAGCTCATGGCAGCAGACAGAGAGGCATCCATGACCGAGTGGACCCTGAACGAGCGCTACCAGACGACAGCGGGCCCGGTCGCGGCCGGTCGTACCGGGGATGGCCCGGCCCTGGTTCTGGCGCATGGCTGGCCTTGGTCGTCATACGCCTGGCACCGCATCATTTCCGAACTGGCGAGGTATTTCACCGTCCACTGGTATGACATGCCCGGCTATGGCAAGTCGCACAAAGCGCCAGATCAACGCACATCCCTCGATGTTCAGGGTGAGGTTTTCGCCGAAATGCTGAGGCATTGGGGATTGGCAAAACCCCATGTCGTTGCCCATGATTTCGGCGGCGCCACGACGCTCAGGGCGCATCTGCTGCAGGACTGCGACTTCGAGAAATACGTGCTCATGAATGTCGTCGCGATGCGGCCATGGGGATCGAATTTCTTCGATCATGTGGGGCGGCATGTCGAGGCGTTTCAGGGTTTGCCGCCGCATATCCACAAGGCGGTGGTGGCGGCTTACATTCAGGGCGCATTGGTCAATGACCTCCCCGCCGAAGATGTCGAGGCTTTGGTGGCCCCATGGCTCACCGAGGAGGGGGCGGTGAGTTTCTATCGCCAGTTCGCGCAAGCCGATGAACGGTTTACGGAAGAGGTCGAGCCGTTCTTCGGGGCCGTGCGATGCCCTGTGACAATCCTGTGGGGTGAGGACGACCCCTGGATACCGCTCGCCCGAGGCAAGGCTCTGCACCAGCGCATGCCGGACGCCGGGTTCGCGACCATCCCGAATGCAGGTCACTTGCCGCAGCTCGAAAGGCCGGATGCTGTTCTGACGGAGCTGCTGGGGGTCCTGCGGTAGCTCGACAGGCACCAAGCCGGTCCACCGACGCGCGAGGGTGGCGGCCTTGCCTCTGTGGTCGATCACCCCGCCGTGGTGAGGTCAAAGGGCAGGCAATCCCGCTGGCGTTTGCTGCGTCTGTTTCCGATGGGGCGGTCGCCCATGCCGGGGCTGATCTAAGCCAGACCACCCATTCTTCGGGTTGCTTGTCACGGCGCGGACAGCCACGGACGGAGCGAGCAAGGCACGGGCCCGCGCCCCGGATCGGCCCCGCGGATGCGCCGAATTTTCTCTTGCACGCGCGAATTGCCTGACTAAAGTCAGCTAAATGGACCAAGATGACATCACCCGTATTCGAAACTTCGGGCGCTCCGTCGCCGTCGAAGTTGGCGCGCTTGAGGATTCCTTTTTGAACCGGGGGCGCCCGCTTGGCTCTGCGCGTGTCTTGAACGCGATTGGTCTCGGCTATGAAAACGTCTCGGATCTGCGCGCGAAGCTCAAACTCGACACCGGTCTCCTGAGCCGGTTGCTCCGGGGGCTCGAAGCCGAAGGGCTGGTCGAGACCAAGCCCAACCCGGACGACCGCCGAGGCCGTATTTCCACGCTCACCCCTGCGGGCGAGACCGAGTTCGACATCTACGAGACGCTTTCGAACGAGCGGGCCGCGACGATCCTGGCGCGCCACAAACAAGCGCGCCGACTGCTTGATGCGATGGATGTGGTGACGATCACCCTGTCCCGCGACGAGATCATTTTCGAAGAGACCGACTATGCCTCCGACATTGCCAATGCATGCCTGTCTGCCTTCGCGCGGGAGCTGAGCGCACGTCTGAACCTGACCTTCGATCTGGACAATTCCGGTGTTCAGGAACTCTCGCAGATGCGGCCGCCTCTGGGCAGTTTCGTCGTGGCCCGGATCGGCGAGATGCCGGTCGGCTGCGTGGGGATCAAGGGCAATGGCGGACCCGTGGCCGAGATCAAGCGCATGTGGATCACGCCCGCCGGACGCGGGCTCGGGCTGGCAAGGCGTCTGATGCGCACTGCCGAAGACGCCGCCCGGAACATGGGCATTAAAACGCTGCGGCTCGATACCAACAGCACCCTCGTCGAAGCCGCGACCCTATACCGGAACACGGGCTGGGTGGAAATCGAGCGGTTCAACGACGACCCATACCCGGATCTGTTCTTCGAAAAGCAGCTCTGACCCGCCTTGGCCGGGCGAGGGGCTGGTCGGCCTTGCGCCCCTGCGACGCCCCTCGGGGGCGCGGAGTATTGGCGCCAATCGGACAGGACAGGCCGGTCCGGTATTGCGCTCGGGCACCTGCCCTTGATTGCCAGATCCGCCGAGATGTCCGACCTCAGGCCCAGTGATCGAAAGCCAGCAGCGTTCTGGCCAGAACATCAATGGCCGCGCCCATATCCTCCGCGCTCGCGAATTCCTCTGGCCTGTGGCTCACCCCGCCCCGGCATCTGACAAAGAGCATGCCGATATCGCACAGATCCGCCATGGCGGACGCATCATGGGTGGCACCGGACGCAAGGCGCGTGGCCTCACGCCCCGTGGTCGCGGCCACGGCTTCGGACAGGCGCGCCACCAGATCAGGCGCACAAGGGACCGCCGGTTGCTCATAGCTCCGCGTCATCGCACTGCGCACGCCGCGTCGGATGGCGCAGCGCTCGGCCTCTGCCTGCATGCGCGCGGCAAACGCCGCGCGGGCCACATCCTCCGGAGCGCGGAGTTCAAGCGTGAGCTCTACCCGATCGGGGATCCCGTTTGCCACGCCCGGCCCCACCCGGCAGGTGCCGATGGTCGCGCGCAGATCCGCTGTCTGACGGGCCTGATCATGCACCGCACTGATGAAATCCGCTGCCGCGACCAGCGCATCCGCCCGGCCCAGCATGGGCACCGTGCCCGCATGGCCGGTCTCGCCCCGAAAGAGAACCGTGTTCCGCTCTATCCCGCAGATCCCGGTTACGACCCCGACGGGCCTGTCCAGCGTCTCGAGCACCGGCCCCTGTTCGATATGCAACTCGAGATAGCACCGGATATCCGCCGGATCCCGGGCCAATGCGGGCACCGCGCGCTGGTCACCGCCAAAGGCGTCGAGAGCCGCGCCCAGGACCTCCCCCTCCTCATCGGCCATGGTCAGCACCCCCGGATCAGCCGTCTCCGCCAGGGCGCGCGGTCCCAACAGGGCCGTGGGAAAGCGCACGCCTTCCTCATCCGCGAAGGCCAGAACCTCAACCGGATAGGCAAGCGACATGCCATCCGCGCGCAGTTTCTCAAGGGCGAGGCAGGCCAGCGCGACCCCCATGATCCCGTCATAGCGCCCGGCATGGCGCACGCTGTCCTGATGGGAACCGAGAAGCACGCATGCCCCCTGCCCGTCCTGTCGGCCCACAAGGGTGCCTGCGGCATCGAGATGAGACGACAGGCCCGCACGGCTCATCCAGCCGCGCATCACCTCCAATGCGGCCCTATGCTCCGGCGTGAAGGGAAAGCGCGTCACCCCGGGCCCGGGAAGACTGCAAGTGGCGATTTCGGCCAGTCGGTCTTGTGCAAGTTCACCCCAGCGCATGGCACCCTCTATTTATCATGATAAATTTGTGCTACACAAACCGCGCGAGGTTGTCTATCTCTGGACGAAAATCGAGGTGAGCATGGACGGCGGACAAGAGGTCAAACCCAAAGGCAAGCGGTCGCGCCCGGTTCAGGTCGCCGATCAGATCAAGGCCTGGGTCGTGGAGCGGGACCTGCACCAGGGCGACAAACTGCCCAATGAGGCAGAGATGATCGCGCTGTTTCAGGTCTCGAAAGGCACGGTGCGCGAAGCCCTGCGCATTCTGGAGGCGCAGGGCCTCATCGCCACGCGCACCGGTCCCGGCGGGGGCAGTTTCGTGGGCGAGGTCTCGCAGGACCGGGCGCTCTCGCTGCTGGGCAATTACTTCTACTTCCAGGAACTCTCGCTCGCCGACATCTACCAGATGCGCAAGGCGCTGGAACCGGAACTGGCGGCCGGGCTGGCAGGGCGGCTGGACGCAGCCCAGCTGGACGCGCTGACCGCGCTGGTGGGGGCCCATGCGACCCCGGCGCAATCGCCCGAAGAAGAGAAGCGCGAACATATCGCCTCACTGGCCTTCCACGCCAAGCTGGCCGAATATGCGGGCAACCGGCTCTTGGGCTTCATGATCGCCTTCATGGTGCGCATGCTGACCGAGATGACCGTCTACCGGAAGCTCTACGATATGCCCAACCACGAGCTGTGGCGGCGCGGCCGCCACCATCAGCTCGAACTGATTACAGCCCTGCGCAAGGGCGATCCGGACGGGGCGCGACGGACCATGGCCTCCCATATGGCCGCCGCGGAAGAGCTGATGCAGCATCAGGAGGCCCGCCTTGCCCGGAGGTTCCTCCCTGACTGATCTCTCCGGGATCATCGCCGAGATCGACGCGGATCTGCGCGCCCGGGCCGATTGGGGCCGGCCCGCGCAATACATCCCGCAGCTCGCCAAGGTCGACCCTGCGCAATTCGCGATCGCCGTCTGCGATGCCGCCGGGCAATGCCATGTGGCCGGAGATGTGGACACTCCGTTCTCGATCCAGAGCATCTCGAAGGTCTTTGCGCTGACGGCCACGCTGGGCCGGATCGGGGACCAGATCTGGCGACGCGTGGGGCGCGAACCCTCGGGGACCTCGTTCGATTCCGTCGTCCTGCTCGAGAGTGAGAAGGGCCACCCGCGCAATCCTTTCGTGAATGCGGGCGCATTGGTGGTGACGGATGCGCTGCTGGGGGGCCGCCCTCCCAAGATCGCCCTCGCCGAAATCCTGGGGCTGGTCCGCGCGCTGGCCGAAGATGACGAGATCCATATCGATGCGGAGGTCGCCCGCTCGGAACAGGCCACCGGCGCGCGGAACAAGGCGCTGGCCCACTACCTCGACAGCCATGGCAACCTGATGGATGAGCCGGAGCGGGTCCTTGGCACCTATTTCCACCAATGCGCAATCGAGATGACCGTTCGGCAACTCGCCATGGCTGGGCGCAGTCTTGCGGCCCTCCCCCAAGCGCCGCGCCTGATTTCGCAGGACCGGGTCCGCCGAATCAACGCGCTGATGATGACCTGCGGCCACTACGACGGGTCCGGAGAGTTTGCCTTTCGGGTCGGCTTGCCCGGCAAATCGGGGGTCGGCGGGGGCATATTGCTGATCGCGCCGGGGCGGGCTTCGATCGGGATCTGGTCGCCGGGGCTCGACGCCTATGGCAACTCCAAGGCGGGGACCGAAGCCGCCGCCTTGTTGAGCCGAGCAACCGGGTGGTCCGTCTTCTAGGAGTGCGGCGCGGCAAGGGATTTCGGCGCGCGATTGGGGTCGCTGGCCACGGGGACCTCGTGCAGCCAATCCGCATAGGGGCGCGACCGCGCGAGGCGCAGGAGCTCTGCCAACGCCGCGATCGGCCGCGCGTCATGGTCGATCCGCAAATCGAGAGGCGGGGCATCCGGCGACAGAACCAGCAGCGCTGCCGATAGCAGCCCCCGCGAATCGCCCCCTGCCCGGCCCGCCCCCCGAAGCGCAGAAATCAGGCGATCCGCCATGGGCTGCGTGCTCTGGGAATATGCGCTGCGCAAACCGTCAAGCACTTGAGGTCCGGCCAGCATGTTGCCCGCACAGACAAGGCCGGGCTGCGCCAGATGTCCTGCCCAGACGACACTTTCCCCGCCGGTGAAAGCGCCCGTCCCGCCATGCGGATCCAGAGCGGTCAGCTGACGATGCGCGCGCCCCTCATCGGCCTGGGTGATTGATTTCACCGCGTTTTCCGCCACCATCCCCTGCGCCATGGCGCCCAGCGCGGCGTCCCGCCAGAGCGTCGAGGGGGCGGTCCCCTGACTGGCCACCAGCCCCGCCTCCAGACTGCCCCGCAGCACCCACCCCCCGACGCAAAGACTGCCCGTGGCGGCGGCAGCCCCGTATGTGCCTGTTTTTTGATCGAACGCGAGAATCGAGAAAGTCATGCGCATCACCTTAGACATTTTTCTTGAATTTATAATGATAATTTGTCTGGATGTAATTAATCATGATAAATTCGGCAGAGAGGAGCCAAGATGTCCCTACTTACCTTCACCCGCAGAACCGCCCTCGCGACAGGCGCGGCCATGGCGCTGGCCCTGTCCGCCACCGGGTCTTTTGCGCAAACGCCGCCCGGCGTTCTGATCGTCGGCCAGATCGCGGAGCCCAAGGCGCTTGATCCGGCGGCGGTCACGGCGGTGAATGATTTCCGCATTCTGATGAATGTGTATGACGGCTTGGTGCGCTACAAGGACGGCACGCTGGAGACCGAGCCGGCGCTGGCCACGGATTGGACGATCTCCGAGGATGGCACGGTCTACACCTTCCAACTGCGCGAGGGCGTGACCTTTCACGATGGCAGCGCCTTTGATGCGGAGGCGGTGAAATTCAATTTCGACCGCATGCTCGACGAAAGCCACCCCTATCACGATACAGGCCCCTTCCCGCTCGCCTTCTTCTTCTCTGCGGTCGAGAGCGTTGATGTGATCGACCCGATGACCGTCCAGTTCACCCTGAACGCGCCCTATGCGCCCTTCCTGTCCAATCTCGCCTATCCGACCGGCTTGATCGTCTCGCCCGCCGCTGTGATGGCGCATGGGGCCGAGTTCGGGCGCAACCCCTCGGGCACGGGCGCCTTCAAGTTCATCGAGTGGCGCTCCAACGAGGCGGTCGTGGTCGAGGCGAACCCTGACCACTGGGATGGCGCGCCGGAGCTGCAGGCGGTCGTGTTCCGTCCGATCACCGATGCCAATACCCGCACGGCCGAGATGCTGGCCGGTGGGATCGACCTGATGGTGGAGGTGCCGCCCGTGGCCCTCAGCCAGTTCCAGACCGATCCCTATACGGTGCATGAACAGGCTGGGCCCCATGTCTGGTTCCTCATTCTGAATGCCAAAGAAGGCCCCTTTGCCGATATCCGCGTCCGGCAGGCCGCGAATTACGCGATCAACAAGGAAGCGATCGTCAATGATGTGCTCGAAGGCACGGCCGAGGTCGCTGCGGGCCCGACGCCGCCAGCCTTTGCCTGGGCCTATAACCCCGAGCTTGAGCCCTATCCCTATGATCCTGAGCGGGCAAAGGCCCTGATTGCCGAGGCCGGTGTCGAGGGGGCGGAGCTTACATTCTATGTCACCGAAGGCGGCTCGGGCATGCTTGACCCGGTGGCCATGGGCACGGCCATGCAAGCCGATCTGGAGGCTGTCGGCTTCGATGTGAAAATCGAGACCTATGAGTGGAACACCTTTCTGGGCAATGTGAACCCGGGTCTCGAAGGCAAGGCGGATATGGCGCAGATGGCCTAGATGACAAATGATCCGGACACGCTGCCCTTCCTCGCCCTGCGCACCGCCGCTTTCCCGGATCAAGGCGGGTTCAACTCGGGCTATTATTCGAACCCGAAGGTGGACGAACTGCTCGAGGCCGCGCGCGCCGCGACCGATCAGGCGGAACGCGCCCGGCTCTATCAGGAGATGCAGACCATCGTGCAACAGGATGCGCCCTGGGTCTTTGTGGCGAACTGGAAGCAGAACGCCGTGACCTCGGACCGGGTGGAGGACTTCGCCCTGCAGCCGTCCTTCTTCCTGCTGCTCGACGACGTCGTAAAGAACTGACCCTGTTGCGCCCGGATCGGCTCCGGGCCTGACAACTCGTCTCGGGGCGCGGGCGGTCACGCGCGCCCCGAGCCTCCGCAGGCTGTCACAAGGGGGTGTTATGGCAGGCTATATTCTCAAGCGGCTGCTCTCCGCGATCCCGGTGCTGTTCGGCATCTCGATCATCGTCTTTCTGATCATGGCGATGATCCCCGGCGATCCGGCCACCGCGATCCTCGGGTCCTTCGCGACGCCCGAGAATGTCGAAAAGCTGAACCGCGATCTTGGGCTCGATCAGGGTCTGGTGCAGCGCTACTTCATCTGGCTGACCAACATGCTTCAGGGGGATTTCGGTCGCTCCTTCGCCCTGAACCGCCCGGTCCTGGACGAGGTACTCGAGAGGTTCAACGCCACGCTCATCCTTGCGGGCACGGCCTTTGTCATCTGCGCGTTGCTGGGGGTCGCGGCGGGTGTGGTCTCCGCGGCACGGCAATACGGGGTCGCGGATAAGGTCATCACCTTCGTCGTCCTCTTGGGGATCTCGATCCCGTCCTTCTTTCTCGGAATGATGATGATCCTCATCTTCTCCGTGAACCTGCGCTGGTTCCCGGTCTCGGGCATGTGGCCGATCTATGGCACGCGGGACATCTGGGCGCTGCTGGACCATCTGATGCTGCCCGCACTGGCGCTCGCCGTGGTGGCCACCGGTGTCATCGCCCGTCTCGCCCGGTCCGCAATGCTCGAGGTTCTGCGCCAGGATTTCATCCGCACCGCCCGCGCCAAGGGCGTCCGGGAAAGCCGGGTGATCTGGGGACATGCCCTGCGCGCAGCGATGGTGTCGATCATCCCTGTGCTGGGCATTCAGGCAGGCTTTGTCCTGTCGGGGGCGGTCTATATCGAGATGGTGTTCCAGTGGCCCGGCGTGGGGCGCATGCTGGTCGATGCCATCCTCAAGCGCGACATCCTGCTGGTTCAGGGAGGCGTCGTCTTCGTGGCGGCCTGCTACGTGCTCTTTAACATCGCGGTGGATGTTGCGCAGTCCATGCTCGACCCGAGGATCAAGACATGATGGCGTTCCTGGGGCTGCTGGCCCGCAACCGGCTGGCGCTGGCCGGATTGATCGTGATGGGCGTCGTGGTCGGTCTGGCGATCCTTACGCCGATCCTGCCGCTGGCCAACCCGGATGTGACCAATACGGGCAACCGGTTCAAGCCGCCCTTCTCGGAGGGCGCGCTTCTGGGGACCGACCATCTCGGGCGGGATTTGTTGAGCCGGTTGATGTGGGGCACGCGCCTGTCTCTGGCCGTGGGCTTTGCCGCCGCGATCATCGCGGCCACGCTGGGCGCCGCGATCGGAATCATCGCGGGCTTTTACGGCGGGCGGACTGACAATGTGATCATGCGCGGCGTCGATATGCTGATGGCTTTTCCCTATATCCTGCTGGCGCTGGCGATTGTCGCGGCCCTGGGTCCGGGGCTGATGAATGCGCTCATCGCCGTGGCGGCGGTCAACATTCCCTTTTTCGCCCGCAATATCCGTGGGATCACCGTGGGAATCGCCCGTAAGGAATTCGTCGATGCCGCGCGGCTCTCGGGTATGAGCGACGCGCGGATCATCCTGACCGAGATCCTGCCCAATGTGGTCCCGGTGATTGTCATCGCCATGTCCACGACCATTGGCTGGATGATCCTCGAAACCGCGGGCCTGTCCTTTCTCGGGCTCGGCTCGCAGCCGCCCCAGGCGGATCTGGGCTCTATGCTGGGCGAGGCGCGCTCGGCGCTGATCACCAATCCGCATACGTCGGTGGTACCCGGGGCGATGATCCTGATCATCGTGATGGCGATCAATCTGCTCGGTGACGGGGTGCGCGACGCGCTCGACCCGCGCCTGAAATCGGGGGCGCTGGAACGGCCCATGCCCACCACGCGCGTGGCGCGCCAAGGTCCGGCCCCGGCCCCACAAGGCGATGCGATCCTCGCGCTGCAGGGGCTTGAGACACAGTTCCATGTCAAGGATCGGGTCTACGAAGCCGTGGGTGGCGTGAGTCTTGAGGTGCATCCGGGCGAGTGCCTCGGCATCATCGGCGAGAGCGGATCGGGCAAGTCCGTGACCGCGCTCAGCGTCATGGGACTGGTCGCGTCGCCGCCGGGCGTGATCACCGGAGGGGCGGTGCGGTTCAAGGGTGAGGATCTGATCGGTGCCCCCTACGAGACCTTGCGATCCCTGCGCGGCAAGAAGGTGGCCTATATCTTTCAGGACCCTCTGGCAACGCTGCACCCGCTTTACACGGTGGGCCAGCAGTTGATCGAAGCGGTCCAGTGCCATCACCGCACGCCCCGGGCCCAAGCCCGCGCCCAAGCCATCAACCTGCTGAAAGCCGTGCGCATCCCGAATGCCGAGAGCCGCGTGGACAGCTATCCGCATGAAATGTCGGGCGGGATGCGGCAGCGGGTCGGGATCGCCATGGCGCTGGCCAATGATCCGGAGGTCATCATCGCCGATGAGCCGACCACCGCGCTCGACGTGACCGTCCAGGCCCAGATCTTGTCCCTCCTGGACGATCTGCGCCGGGAACGCGGGCTGGCCATCATCTTCATCACCCACGACTTCGGCGTGGTGGCCCAGCTCTGTGACCGGGTGGCGGTGATGTATGCCGGGCGCATCGTGGAAAAGGGCAGCACGCAGGAAATCCTGGACGCACCGGCCCATCCCTACACCGCCAAGCTCATGGACTGCGTGCCCGAGCTTGGCGCGGGCCGCCGTCGGTTGGAGGCCATCCCGGGTCTGCCGCCGGTGGTGGACAGGTTGCCTGCGGGATGCGCCTTTGCGGATCGCTGTCACAAGGTGCAGCCCGCCTGTCGCGAGGGCGAGGTCGCGCTCGCCCCCCACGCGGCCGGGCATCTGGTTCGCTGCAAGGACCCGGAAACATCCCGTCAGGAGGCCGCGCAATGACCGCCGCGCTGAAAGTAACCGGGCTGAGCAAGACCTTTGCCGTCGGCAAGCGTCTCTTCGGCCCGCCAAGAGCCCTTGTTCATGCGGTGCAGCCGCTCAACCTGACGGTGGAGCAGGGCGAAACGCTGGGCATCGTGGGTGAATCCGGTTGCGGGAAATCCACACTCGCGCGGATGCTCGTAGGGCTCTTGCCGCCCAGCGCTGGCGCGATCGAGCTGAACGGTTCCGCAGTCGGAGCTGTTGATCCGGCGGCCTTCGGCAGGAAGATCCAATATGTCTTTCAGGATCCGATCTCGTCACTCAACCCGCGCAAAACCATCCGGGAGATCATGGAGGCGCCGCTCAAGCATCTCCACCAGATGGATGCCGAGACCCGGCAGGCGCGCATTCGCGAGATCTTTGCCGCGGTGAACCTGCGCGAGGAGTTTCTGGGCCGCTATCCGCATGAGTTCTCGGGCGGGCAGGCCCAGCGGATCGGGATTGCCCGGGCGCTGGCTGCGGACGCCCGGATCCTCATTCTGGATGAGCCGGTCTCGGCGCTCGACGTCTCTGTGCAGGCGCAGGTGCTCAACCTGCTCGCGGATCTCAAGGCGGAGTTCGGGCTGACCTACCTTTTCATCAGCCACGACCTCGCGGTGGTCGAAGCCGTCAGCGACCGGGTGGCCGTGCTCTATTTCGGCGCGGTGGTTGAGGTCGGCCCGGCGGAGGAGGTGTTTGCCAGACCAAAGCACCCCTATACCAAGCTCCTCGCCGATAGCGCGCCGGTGGTCGGGCGGGGACTGACAGCGCCCGAGGGGCGGGAAACCGAGTTGCCCGATCCGCTCCATCCGCCCGAAGGATGCGCCTTTGCCGCGCGCTGCGCCTTTGCCACCGACCGATGCCGGAAAGAAAAACCTCAACTGATCCGCACCGACGCGGTGACAGAGATTGCCTGTTTCAACCCGCTGGAGAGCTGAATCTGCGGCGGCTGCGGCGTTTCAGTGGCCGCGCGAACACGAGCCATGGCACGTAAAGCACCCCTTGCTTGGCCGCTCGCCATGAGAGCCCCTGCAGGAGCCCGGATCGCCCCGCGACTAGTCCTCGTCCTCGATCTGCAGAATGCCGAACACGAGGCCCGAGAAGGTGAAAAACAGCGAGGCGCAGAGGATCAGCCAAGGCTCCAGCAGAACCCGGTCGATGAAGGGCACCGAGACGATGTTGCTGTCCTGCAAACGCCCCCCTGCCCCGGGGCGCAGCACCTTGAAGCTGTCCGCCTCGGTCGCGACATCCACGGTATAGCGCCCGTCTTCGAAACTGACCTGACCATAGAACTGGGACGGGGCTTCGGGCTCCGACCACGGGGTCACGACCCCTGTCAGCGCCGACCCCGGCGGCAGCGCGATGGGCTCAGCCTCCACCCGATAGATCCGCCGGCAGGCCTTGTCATACTCTGCGAACCCGGTGTCCCAGATCGTCGCAATCAGTTCGACGCACAGCGCCTGACGGATGATCACCTCGACCTGACCGCTCAGATGGGGAATATCGTCATCGACCACGATCAGCCCGCTGACCTGTCGCAACTTGCGCCCGATGACGGCGGGACCGTCGATGGTCATGGGGGCGGAGCGGGTGGCGAAGGCCGCGTCTGAGCCTTCGCCCATGTCCTCGCGGATAAGCTCCGCACAGGCGGGGTCAGACACCAGGGTGAACGGCGCTGTCAGCGGAAACTCCCCCACACGCTGGGGCTGCAGGCCGTCCGACTCCGACTCTTCGCTCTCTGACAGTGGATCCAGCAGCAGCGCAGCGAGGGGATCAGCGGTTGGACCACCAGCGTCCAACTGGGCGAGCCGGTCCGCATTGAGCATCAGATCACGGTCATTATAGCTGAGCGTGCCATAGCTTTCGCTCCGCTCTGCGTCGGGCTGAACCGCGTCGATGCGGAGCACCTGCTCCCCCCCTTCAAAGGACAGCTCCACCCGCGTTTCGGGACCCGGCCTGATGACACCGCGATAGCAATAGGCCGCCGCGTGATCGGCAATGGCGGGCACCTCATCTGCCACGGTCTCGAGCTGCGCGGCATCGACGACCCAGTCCGAGCCGACCTGCACGAGCGCCCCTTGCACGGCGATCTCGCTGCGCTCGGCGCTCGTGACTTCGTAGTCGAGACGGCTCGTCTCCGCCGTGACCACGAACAACCCACCCGAAGGGAAGATGATCCAGAACACCAGCGACAGCACCATGAGACAGAAGAGCGACAGGAACATCAGGCCGCTGAGATAGGGCACGCTGCGGCAGAAGAACCGCTTGAGCCCCTTATGGGTCGTCGCCGCCTCTTTGCAGCTTTGCATCGCACGGCGCATACGCCCCGGCGTTGCGGGGGCGGGCTCTGCTGCAGGTTCGGGCTTGCTGGGAAAGTCAGTTGGCATCAGAGACCGGCGGTGGCAGCGTGATGCGCGAGCGGAAGATCCGCGCCTCCGGCCGATGGGGCTGAACCACCTCGAGCCGGACCTCGTAGAGCATGAACTCGTTCGACCGCACCGTGTCGATGTTCAACCGGCAATCATAACCGCGATCCACACGCTCGGTTTCGACGCATTCGAACCGTTTCAGATAGTCTTCGGATACCTCGCCAGTCTCCCTGACGCCGTAGAGGGTCGCGTCGATCTGTGCATTGCCGATTTCGAACACCGCGAGCAGCGTATCCGCCTCGTCGGAGAAGAACATGGGCACGTAGTAGCTGGAGCGGCGCGATGTGCAATCGGGCGCGAGAAAGCCGCGCATGAGCATCAGGGCCTCGGAATACTGGTTGTCTATATGCTGACTGCTGATCTTGGTGATGACCTCGGTCTTGGCCGTGTCGCCATCCTGAAGCTCGCTCAGGCTGACGCTGGTGCCAATCGCCTCGTAGAACCCGTTGATCGTGCGCACCTCGGCGCACAGTTTGACACCCGCATCCTTGGTGATGGCCGCCGGCAGAAGGATCGGCGCGAAATCCAGCGTCTTCATCTCGATCTTGTGGTCTTCGTCCTCATTGCGGATCAGCTGGAACGCCGAGAACAATGTGTTGGTCCGGATCGCCAGTCGCGCATTGCCCGACATGGTGCCGGTGCCCGCATTCACATTCTCGGTAAGCTCGAGGGGTCGCGGGACCTGCCAGCTGTTGAATTCCTGAGCCTGCAGGGACGTGACCATCCCGGCCATGCAGAAACCGACTGTGAGAGACTTCAGCATGGGCATCTCCTTAGAAATTTCGTGGCTCGAACCCGGAGGCTGGCAGGCTGCCATCGGTGCGCCGCCAGCCAAAGACGAACTTGCTGCCTTCGGCAAAGTAGTGGCGCGCCAGCATGTCCTGAAAGATATCAAGGGATTGAAACGAGAACCGCTGGCGCGGCTGCCCCTGCAGGACGACATTTGCCATGGCAATCCGGTCCTGGGACCGGAACGACGACGCAGTATTGGTTTCGGACACAATCACGCTCTTGGCGTCCGCATCAAAGCCGAGCTTGAGGATGCCGAGATCGCCCAGCGCCGCCTCGAGAATGCAGGCCCGCAAGGCCGCCCCATCCGGCCCGTCCTCGGCCGATCCCGCGGCGGCGCGCAAGGCAAGCGCCTCGTCCCGCTTGGCCGGATCCACGCGGCAGAGCTGCGCATTGCGCCGCCAGTCCGCGCCGTCGGTCTGGGCAACCTCCCCCGTTGCGGGGCTCTGGGACAGGGAGAACCCGCCACTGATCGTATCGTAGAGAACATGGGGGATCTGCCGCCAACCCAGGGGCGGCAGGCCACGATCACTGGCGGCAAAGGTGCTTTGCTGCTCGACCTCCAGGCGCACTTCGGTGAAGAGGCTCAGCAGCGGGCGGTCATCCTGGATCTTCGGAATGAAGTTCCGGGAGAACAGGGAATAGAGCGGTGCCTCAGGCTCCAGCCCAAGGCCAAGCGCGCCGCCGGCCGGCTCCCGCTCGCTGTTATCCATGATGTCATAGGCGATGCCCCGGGGCGACGAGCTGTAGAGCACGAGGATCTCGTTGCCGGCATCGTCGAAGCGCGGGCGGACCGGGGCGCGTGATGCCTCCGAGACCAAGGGTTCATCGCCACAGGCGTTAATGATCAGGATGATCCGCGCAGGCCGTCCGATATTGAGCTTGCGGATCACGTTCTCAAGCGTGATCGACCCGGCGCGCATATCCCCGATCGACCGGTACCGCTCGCCGGTTTCGGGCACCCCGACGAGGAAGTTCTCGCCGCCATCGGTAAAGCCATGCCCGTTGAAGATGAACAGCACCTCGGACCCCTCGGTCACCCGTGTCGACGCGGCGTCCAGATCATTTTCCAGCGATCGGCGCGACCGGTCGGAGAAGGACTCGTTGATCACGGTCCATCCGACACTTTCCAGCGCGTCCACATAGCCCAGCGCGTCATTGCGCGGCGTCAGCAGGTTCAGCGGCGAGCCGTTGATCGCCACGTTGTCACTGCTGCTTTCATAGGATTGGTTGCCGATCACGAAGGCCAGCCGATCCGGCGCAACCTGCGCGAGGGCCGAGACCGCCCCGAAGACGATCAGACCGAGCCCTGCCAGAGCACTCCGGAGGATATGCGGGCCCGCGGCCAATGCTCTAGCGTCCGTTCAGGACACGGGCGGCGCATTTGTAGATGTCTTTCCGGTTGCCCGCTTCCACCAGATTGACCTCCCGCCATTTCGGATGGCTGCCCGAAATCGGATTTTTCCGGTCCTCTAGCCCATCCCGAATTGCACGGGTCACCTGCGCGATCAAATCGCAATAGGGATTGTCCTCGTCATAATCGAAAGTGACCAGCAATGCCGTGACCGCGAGCGTTTCCACGTCTTCCTCAAGCCAGGGATATTGGTCACGGGTCAACAGGGCCTTGCGGTAAGGGGATTCCGCGCTGTCCAGAAGCGAGGCGTATTCCTTAATGGGCAACAGCTCCAATTCCTGATCCGGGGTGATCGACTTGCCCAGACTGCTTGGCGCGCCGGAGACGTCGAACACGACATCATAGCCGAGCCCGATATTCGGCAGGCCCAGTTCGACGGAAAAATTCTCCCAGTTCGCGGTCTGGTCCGAATGGCCCAACTGCTCGAAGAGCCAGCGCGATGTCAGGTTCGTGCCACTGGTCTCTCCCCCGGCGTTCACCTGCACCTGACCGTTCAGGATGTCGCCCACCGAGTTCATGTCCCAGGACTGGTGCGCATAGACATGGATCTCTTCACCATAGAGCGGCATCACCACCTTGATGCGGTCCACCACGCTCTTGAGCACTTCATTGCCCTCTGCGCGCACGCGCAACTGGTCGAGCACGTCGGCCTGAACCAGCGCCAGCTGGAAATACTGCTGCGTGTCATGACCTTCATATCCGATCAGACGCTTGAGGTTCTGCACCGAGCCGCCGCTGGGCACGATCTCGAACCGGACCGAGGGCAGCATGGCCGCGATCTCGCGGGCAAAGCGGGTATAGGTGCCGTTCTCCGATCCGGTGGTGATCGTCAGATACAGCTCCTCATCCTGCGCCAGCGCCGCCGGGCTCGACAGCGACAGGGCCAGTCCCGCCCCGGCCAAGAACACGCGAGCCTGCCGTCCGAGTGAAGATAGAATTGTGCCACGTGACATGAGCACCCCCTTAGCGCGCGTAGAAGTCTGATTTATCGGCGTAAACGAGGCCATACCCCGCATGCACCAACATGATGGTCTCCGGATCCGGCTCGACCGTTTCGATGACGATGACAATGTCGCCCGAACCGTTGGTCTGTCCGACCGGCTCGGAGGTCGGGTCGGGATCCGCCGTCAGCGACAGAGCGGCGGGCGCCTCGTCCAGAGCGATCCGCGCAACCTGCCCCAGATCGAAGGCGCGATTGCGTTCAAGCTCCATCACGAAACGCCGCATGACATCGCCCCGCAGAGCGACCGCATCCAGCCGGTCCAGCACCTCCCGCAGCCCTTCGAGCTGCGCAGCGATCTCGGGAGAGGACCGGCCGAACGTGTCCTGGCGACTTCTGAGGCGATCATAATCCTTGCGGACGATCTCGACCCGCGCGGCGAGCGCGTCGCGCTGATCCTTGAGCCGCGCCAGATCCCACTCGAATAGCCCTACGAGGTCATTATTGTCCCGCTTCGGTGCACATTGATAGGCGAATTTCTCTTTTTCGAGCTCCGGAATATCTGCGCAATTCCCAGCGGTCGGCGGGGCCACGAACCACACCCACGCCCGGCTTTTCTCGATCTCGAGCCGCTCCCGGCGTAGGGCCTCGCGCGCCTCCAGATAGAGCGGCAGGGCCCGCAGATACTCGAACCCGCATTCGGTCCGAAATTTCGGCCATTCCAGCAGCGGAACGTCCTGGCAGGACTGGATCTGAACCGGGTCGCCTATCTGCGCCAGCAACCCGTCCGAGGTTTGCGACGCTTGGCTTGAAAACGGGAAAAAAGATGCCGCAAAAAGCGCCAGAAAACCCAGAATTCCAGATCGCGGAATGATCAAAATTAAGAACACCTTCACCGATTGTTGCGGCGTATCAAAGGTCAAACTATCATCAACTCGTCTTTAAGTTTCAATCGATTCGTCTTTCATCGCAACTGTAAATGAGCCCTTGAGAGTGATACGCGCAATTGACGTTTTAGCAGTGGGCTTTCTGATCTTCGGCGCGGGAAACGCTCTGGCACAGCAGATTGTCAGCGATGACGACATGGCGACGCTCGACCTTTCATCGATCGACAGGACTATCGATCAGATCGCCTTGCAGGTAGAGCTCCTGAAAGGGGCCGGGTCCGGAGCGGCCTCGGCGCTTGGTCCCGCGCCGACGGAGCCGGAAACGACCGAGACCGTGGTGTATCGGACGGACCGCGCGCGCTCCAACGCGCTGTGCTTCCGGGATTCCGATACCGGGCATGATACGCTCGGGGCGCTCGATGGGTATTTCGAAACCGTCGAGGCCCTGATCGGCACCGTCGACACGACCGTGGTTGCCTTTGACGGGCTCAAGGGCATTCACCAGCAGGGATCATGCCCAAAATTCATGCGCGATATGCTGACGACCCTGGACCGGCAGCTTGCCTCGGTGTCACGGCGGGATCTGAGCGATCTCGTGTTTCATCTTGAGACCTGCTGGCCCGATGAGGGCGCAACCGAAGCAGATGGGAGCGTGTTGGACATGGATGCCCGCTATGCCCGGGCCCGCACGAGCCTGAATTCCTATCGGCGCAGTCAGCGCGGTTTCCGGGAGGCTGCGGCATGGTGCGAGTGACCCTGGCCGCCCTCGCGATGCTCGCCGCACCGCTCGCCCCGGCGGCCGCACAACAGAGCGAGGCCCTGCGCGAGGTCCGCACCCTCGTGAACGAGGCGAACCGCCAAGTGCTCGAGATGCAGATCGCCATCGAAGAGATCGAAGCCAATCTCTCGCGATGGGAGGCCGGCATGCGCCGCGCCAGCGCCACAGGCAGCATCCGCCCGGTCTTGTCGACAAGCGCGTCGGATGATCTGAGCGATCTGGCCGAACAGATTGCCGACCACCCCAGTGTCGCGATTGCCGATGGCACCTGCCGCGACGATCTGCGCGCCATGGGGCGGCAGGACCTGCTGGACAGTTCGCTGGCCCGCCTGCCCGCGCTGAGCGAATGCGCCGCGCGGATCGCGCCCCGCGTCCGGATCGATCTGCCCTATGAATGCGCCAGCCTGTTCTGGCAGGTGTCCGCGACGGGGGACCTGAACCTGACGGGGCATGTGCAGGATCCCGGCGATCTCGCCGAGTTGCAGACGCGCTTCGGCCCTGCCCTGACCGAGAATGTCGTCGCCCGCCCCTTCCCGGTCTGCTCGGCGCTCGAAGCGCTGGAACTGCCGCTGACCTCGGACAAGAAACCGGCGATCCGCATGTTGAGCGGAAAGTCTCGCATCCCCTACAATGACAGTCTCGCCTTCGAGGTGGTGACCCCGGATTTCTATGCCTTCGTCTACCTCGCCTATCTGCAGGCGGACGGGACGGTGGTGAACCTGCTGCCGCGGCGAAGCTTCATCCGCAAGCAACACCCGCCCCGCACGGTCCTGCGCTTTGGCGATGGCCAGGAGGGGCGTCAGACCTATACCGCCACGGCCCCGGCCGGGACCGAAGCGATCATCGGCATCGCCTCGCGCAGCCCCATCGACGCGCTCGAGGATCTCGAGCAGGGGGCCTCCGGCCAATACCCCGCCCGGGATGCCAGCGGACGCATCCTGGATCAGTCCGTGTTTCTCGACCTTTTGAACTCAAGTCTGGATGACGAGTTCGAACAGGGCAGCGGGCGACGCGAAATTTCCGCAGAAGTGCTTCATTTGACCGTTATTCCCGGTTGACCCAGCCCACCCATGAGGAGGCCCTTGATGACGACACTATCCAGACTGCTCGCGATGACACTGTGCATTTTTCTGGCGATGCCTGCCGCCGCTCAGGGGTTCAAGGACAGCCAGGCGATCCTGCAACAGCTGATGCCGCAGAATACCGGGCCGATGGTGCGCTCGATGAATTCAGTGGCCAAGCGCGGGATCAACATTCAGGGCCCGCTGCCGCCTATGGTGGACTTGCCCAAGGTGGACCTCACCGTGAATTTCGAGCTGGGTTCGGCGCTTTTGACCAATGACGGGATGCTCGCCCTGCGCTCGCTGGCCAAGGCCCTGCACCATCCCAGTGTCCAGAACATGACCTTTCAGGTGGCCGGTCATACGGATGGGCGCGGGGATGCGCTGATGAATCAGCGCCTCTCGGAGCGGCGCGCCCAGGCAGTGGTGGAATTCCTGACGGTGCATTTCGAGATCCCGCCGGGAACGCTCATTCCCATCGGCTATGGGTTCTCCCGCCCTATGGATCCGACGAACCTGCTCAATCCGCTGAACCGGCGGGTCGAGATCATCAATCTGCAACCCTTGTCCTGACGGGCACACAAAAGGAGACGTTCGAATGCTGAGAACCCTGAAATCCATCTTTGTGTGCATGGCCCTCGTTGTCACCGCCCACACGGCCAGCGCCTCGGTCGAGCGCAAGGTCGCCCTCGTGATCGGCAATGGCGCCTATATGCATGCCAGCCCCCTGACCAACCCGGTGAATGACGCCCAGGCCATGTCAAACAAGCTCGAAGCGCTCGGCTTTGAGACCTATACCGGCTTTGATCTGGACAAGTTCGGAATGGAACGGCTGCTGCGCGACTTCTCGCGCGCCTCCCGTGCCAGTGATGTGAACGTGTTCTTCTATGCCGGACATGGGATGTCGGTGAACGGCGTGAACTATCTGGTGCCGGTGGATGCGGCGTTTCAGGATGAAACCGCGCTCGACTTCGAAGCCGTCGCGGTGGACTTCATCACCCGGCAGATGTCCCTGTCGGATGCGGTGAACCTCGTCTTCCTCGATGCCTGCCGGGACAATCCGCTGGCCAATACTCTGTCGCGTTCGATCGGCGGCGGCACCCGGTCGGCGGCGGTGGCCAATGGCCTGGCCGAGATGAAAGTGTCGAACACCGGCAAGGGCATGGCGATTGCCTTCGCCACCAGCCCGGGCGAGGTGGCGCTGGACGGCGAGGGCGTGAATTCGCCCTTCACCACCGCGCTTCTGAAGCATCTGGACGCCGAGAACACCGATATCGCCGAGGTGTTCACGCGGGTCACCGGGGATGTCTACAACTCCACCGACCAGCAACAGCGTCCTTGGCTGAACGTGTCCCTCACCGGGCCGGTCATGCTGAACCCTGTTGTGCGTCTGCAGCAGCCCGCTCCGACCGACCAGCTCGCCATGGCAACACCTGCGCCGCAAGCCGCAGCCCCGGCGACGGGTCCCGGAACCCAGCGCCTGGAAGAGCAGAAACTGCTCTTTGATCTCGCCCGGGAAACCGGCGATGTGGATGACTACCGCGCCTATCTCGAGAGCTTTCCGCAAGGGCTCTATGCGAACAATGCGCGCCGGACGATCCGCAAGCTCGAGGGCGGCGCGGTGCAGAACACCCGGACACAGGCCGTGGCAGCCGTCGTAGCGCCGCCGGCCAATTCCCGCAGCGCCCAGATCAACGAGGTCGGGCCGCTCGTGCTGCCGGTTTCCGCGACCTTGCGGAGCCTGCCATCCAGCCAGGCGACCGAGTCCATGCTGGAACTGGACCGGACCCGTCGGGGCAACATCCAGTCGCGCCTCAACGCAGCGGGCCACAATGTCGGCGGGGTCGACGGGCAATGGGGTCGCAAAACCCGTGCCGGGATTTCCAACTGGCAGCTGGCCAACGGACTGCCGCCCTCTGGCTATCTGAACGTGCCGCAATACCAGCTGCTCGTGTCGCAGACCGAGGGCCGTTACACGCCCTATACCGCCCCTGTCCGGAGCTCGAACTCCGGTGGCGGTGGCTCCAAGAGCAAGTCGAGCGGGGCCGGTGAGATCGGGGCCGCTCTGCTCGGTGTGGCGATCGGGACGATCCTCGCCAAGTAACAATTGGATGGGGGCAGGCCGTGCCCGCCCCCATCCGGTGGCGTGGTTCCGAAACCGGAACCACGCGGACCCGCCAGGCTGATGCCGAAGGCTTGAAATCCGCCAGCCAGCGCCGGGCGCGTCGCATCTCTCATGCTCTGATCCGCTGTCCTTGCTGGCGCCAGGATCCTCAGTAAGGATCCTTGTCGGGCACGACCCGTCTGCAGAGGCCCGCATCCACCCTGTTCCTGCCCATACGTGACCCGCCGCCCGCGCAAGGCACGCCGTGCCCATTCCGCGCGATCCTTTGCCCCGTCCCGTGGCCCACAGCCAATGCCACCAGATCCGGCGCCGCAATACCCTTCGTTCATCTGCCGTTCATCTGGGCGCATGGGCAGATGTCATGGCGCTATGGGATGGACAGAGGTTTGAGGCGATGCGATTCCCAAGAGGACAGAGTAGTCAGCATGTCAAAACCGAGTGGTGGACCGCGCAGAACGGCTGGACTGACGCGCTGCCTCGCCGTTCTGGTGACCTCGACACTCCTGACCGGCATCGGCGCGGACAGCAGTTGGGCCCAGACCGCAAGCTTCAGATCCGTGGACACCAATGGGGACCGGGTACTGGATTTCGACGAGCTGGTTGCCGCCTTCGGTGAGCGCGGGGCGCGCAGCCTGCTGTCCTCCATGGACCGAAACCGAAACGGGCAGATCACGTTTCCGGAGTTGCGGGGGCTGGATCGGGACAGCGCCAGCCTGCGCGACCGGGCGGTGGCCCGACGGGGACGGACTGCCGGGCTTCAGGCCCTGCTACAGGGCGGGCTCGCCCTGTCAGGCCTCGCGATGTTCTGGGCCGCAGGCCAGATGGGTACGGCGCCGGCAACCCTCGCCGCGAGCCTGTCGGTTATGGCACTTGTGGCCGCCCCGCTTCAGGATCTCGGCAGCGCCTGGGACCACGCATGTGCCTGGCGGGTCGCCCGTGAAAAGGCGCTGCGACTGCTCGGTGAGCCCGTGCTCGCCCCGCGCGGCGGACAGGCCGACGCGCCGGTTGCCGTGGATCTGCAAGGCATGTGGCAGGGAGCGCCGCTTGCCGTCTCGGTTCAACCGGGGGATCTCGCGACGCTGCGCGGACCACGAGCGGATCTCTTGGCGCGCCATGTCTCCGGCCTCGACGCTTGCGCGGACCTGCAGGTCTCGATCGCGACCACAGGCGGAGCGGCGCATATCGCGCATATCGGCGACGCGCATATCGGCCTTCAGGGATCGCTCAGGCGCTCGGCCACGCTGATGAGCCGGAAGCGCCCCGATGACACGCGGATCGCACAGGTTCTGACAGCCTTTGGGCTGGAAGCGCTGCTGGACGGGCCTAGGGGGCTCGACCAGCGGGTTGCCGAGAATGGCAAGGGCCTGACACGGGCACACACCCTGCGGCTGGATCTGGCGCGCGCGGTGCTTGGCAAGGCCGAGCTTGTGGTGATCGCCTCTTCGCGGTGGTCGGCGGATCCGGATCGTGCCACCCTGCTGCAGGTTTTGCGGCACCAGACGGACGCGACGCTCCTCATCGCTGAAACGCCCCACGACACCCAAGCCGCTCAACCTGCCGAGGCCCCCTGATATGCGTTCTTCCACCCTGTTCGGCATCTACGCCATCGTGATCATCGGCCTTCTGGGCGGGCTTGCCGGGCTGACGCTCTACAGTCTCGAGAAATCCCGCTGGTGGGACGAACGTACCCAGCTGGCCCAGGAATCCTATGGCCACCACCTGCGGCTCGAGGCCAATCTCTATCGGCTGTTCAAACAGCATGGCGACGCCCTGCTGATTGGCGACCGGGATGACGGCGTCCGCGAGCGCGAACTGCGCAGCAAGATCGACCAGAACCTGATCGACATCCGAAACGTGATCGCGCGCGAGATCCAGCTGGTGGGCGAGGAGGAGATCGAGGAGCTCGAACTGCTCGACGCCATCGAGGATGACATCCGCGCGGTGAATGCGGCGATCTCGAGCCTCACACGCTCCGGGGATCCGATTGAAACCTTCGTTCAGATCGAACGCCTCGCGGCGCTTCTGGATGGGGATATCGACGATCAGCTGGACAAGAAGATCAACGCAGCCCTCGAAGAGGAGCTGGAAGAAACCGAAGAGGTTCTGATGGAGGCCGCCGCCTTCCGCGCCTGGAACAAGCGGCTGGTTTACGCGATCGTTCTGGTCGGGATCGCGACACTGGTCGTGGCCCTGATCTCGTTTGACGCGCAGATCCGCAAGCCGATCATCCGGCTCAAGGATGGAATCAACCGGCTGCGCGATGCCGAATACGCGAAGGCGGTCTATCTCGGCGGCAGCCGCGAGTTCCGGGATCTTGGCGGGGTTCTGAACCAGATGGGCGAAAAGCTCGCCGAGCGGGAGGCCAGCCGGGAAGAGCAGAAGCGCCGGCTGGAAGAGATGGTCGCAATCCGCACTGCGGAACTGAAGAGCCTCGTGGACAAACTCGAGATCGGGGAGGAAAACCGCAAGCGCCTGATGGCGGATATCAGTCATGAGCTCAGAACGCCGCTGGCCATCATTCTCGGGGTAGCGGACGTGACGTTGCGGACGGCGGGCAAGCTGAGTGAGGAGGTCTCGGATTCCCTCGCGCGCATCCGCGAGTCCGCCAAGCACACGAACCAGATCGTTGACGATATGCTTACCGTGGCCCGGTATGAAGCAGGACAGTTGCGGCTGGACCGGATGGAAACCGACTTGCGCAAAATCATGCATGATGCGGTTTCGATGTTCCCCAAAGCCGTACAGATCAAGATCCCCGATGCCCCGGTGATGGCCCGGGTCGATGAAGTGCGTCTGCGCCAGTCGATCCTTGCGCTCTTGCAGAATGCGCGCCGGTATGGCGGCCCGACGGTTTCGGTCGAGCTGCTGGATGGAGAGACGGGACATATCATTGCCGTCGAGGATGATGGGCCCGGCCTCAACGCGGCCGAGAAATCGCAGGCCTTTGACCGGTTCTAACAGGGCTCCAACGTCTCGGGTCTTGGGACCGCAGGCAGCGGTCTGGGCCTGCCCGTCGTGAAATCCATCGTCGAGGCCCATGGCGGGACCGTCGAGTTGCAGGATCGGATGGGCGGCGGGCTGCGCGTGATCGTGGACCTGCCCAAGGAGGCTCCGATGCGCACCGTCGCTCCCGTGGTTCCGCGGAAATCCACCGGTTCAAACCTCCCGGAGTGACACAGAATGCTCAGACGCCCTATCCTTTCGCCCCGACCCGGCCATGTCCGGCCCTCAGCAAGCCCGTCGCGGAGCCAGGCATGAACATTCTGCTTGTCGAAGACGAAACCCGCGTGGCCGATTTCATTCGGCGCGTTCTGGCCGCGGAAGGGTGGTCCGTGGACCATGCACCGGATGGGGAAGAGGCGTCCGAGCATGCCGCCACCAGCAGCTATGATGTCATCCTGCTGGATCTCATGCTGCCCGGCATTCAGGGCCAGGATGTGTGTCGCAAGCTGCGGGCCCGGAAATCCAAGACCCCGGTCCTGATGCTCACGGCTCTGAACAGCCCGAAAGAAAAGGTCGAGGGCCTGACCATCGGGGCCGATGACTACCTCGCCAAGCCCTTCGATTTCGATGAACTTGTCGCCCGCGTCGAAGCACTGCATCGCCGGGCCAATGGCTATGCGACGGATGTCAACGAGACCCTGATCTCCAACGGCGCGATCAGTTTTGACAGGACATCCCTGCAAGTCGCCGTCGAGGGCGTCGAAATCAGCCTGTCCAAGAAAGAGCGCGACCTGCTCTTGCTGTTTCTGACAAATGCCGGACGGGTCCTGTCCCGGGAACGGATCCTGAACGCGGTCTGGGGGCTCAACGCGGACCCATTGACCAATGTGGTCGATGTTTACGTGGGACGGCTGCGCCGCAAGATGGGCCCCGAGGGCAAGCGCATCGTGACCCTGCGCCATGTGGGTTACAGAATGACCTGACACACCCGCGACGATCCCTCTCGGGTCGCGGCGACCGCACCGTGGAGGGATATCGCCCGAGACACCCCTATGTCGCCACACCCGGCTCGAAAAAGCGCGTCCAGCGGATCAGCAGGCGGGAGTCCCGTTCGGCGGCCCGAAGCAGAGGATCGTCCTGCGCATCAATGGCGCGAAGCTCGAGTCCCAGCAGCTTCTGTTCGAAAAGCCCGCGTTGATACCCGAGCCTGTACCGTGCGCCGCCACCATTCACGTCGAGTATCGCCACGGCCCAAAGCTCGGTATCGTCGATATCGTCCCAGGTGATCCGGGTGCCAAGGAAGACGTCATCGTAGAAAGGGGTGACCGGGCTGCGGGCCTGGTCGCGATCGTCATAGATAATATTCGGCGATCGGTCCGAGATCCCGACCGGACCTGCCCAGATCGCAGAACATGTAGTCCAGCCGTCGCCGAAATAACGCAAGTAAGCACGACGGAGATCCCCGTAAGAGCGATCGCTATCCCAGCTGTCGTAACGCAGATAGGGCTCGATCACCGCCTGCCAGTTGCGATCGCCACGGCGCCAGGTCACATCCCCCGTAGCGATTAGGGCACCGACAGCCCCGTCCCGCTGACCGGGAAACTGCGGGTTTTCAGGAAAGCCGGAGAACTCCAGGGCAACCTCCGGCGACACCCTAAGGTCCTGCGCCATGGCAACCCCGGCGAGCATGAGGACGCCGCTAAACGCGCCTCCCGGCAAGTGATCTCGGCCCCGATTGCATGTCAGAGCCTGTCCAGTGCGGCAGGCTCGAAACCGCCCCGGCCCAGACGGGCAGCGAAATCGAAAGGTCCGCATTCCAGCACGGTGGTCTTGCCCGTCAGATGGTTGACCATGCTCTGCTTCTGCGCCCGCCAAACCGAGCCATAGCGCTTGAAATTGGTCAGGGTCAGCGCCTTGAGCCTCTGCCCACCGCGATCAAAGAAGACGAACTTGCGCAGCGGTCAGGTCTTGGTGTCAAAATGGCACAGCACGCGCGAACAATCCGAGCGGCGATAGGCGAGGATGCATTCGAGAATGCTCATCTCCATTCCGGCGACAGATGTCGTCTCCAGATACCGATACTCGAACCTGCCCAGCTCAGAGATCGTCAAATCCTCGAAGGAGAATCCCGAGCCCACAAAGGGCCCCGACTTGTTGGCCGAAAAGATCCGTTTGACCCGCGAGAGGCTGGGCAGGAACAGCCATGGATCTTCGGCGGCGGTGACCTTGGCATGGGACAAGAGCGCCGTGCCGTCCACATCGCCCGGGGAGAAGACCTGGATCATCGAGCGATCTCCGTCTCCCCCGGCCCGATATCTTTAGCGTGTCGATCTGCAATGCGCGGGTTGTGCGCCCCCGCCCGGTTCGTCAGGGTCATGGTGACCTCGGCAGAGCTCTTTCAGAAGCCCTTGTCGGATAGCCCCCTCTTCTGGGCGATGGCAGGGCTCTTCTCGGCGGCAGTTTGCGCGATACCGGCCAGCGGGATCAGAACGAGAGCGGTCGCACAGGCGACAATCGCGAGACGGGTCATCAGGAAGCCCCTTTCAAAGATGCCGTTGAGGTGGGAGCCTTGCGATTACCGAGCACCAGAAAGCTTGGCAAAAGGAGGAAATTGACGAGCATCACCATCATGATGGCCATGGCGGACAATAGCCCGAGATCGGCGTTAAACTGGAAGCTCGAGGTGACGCGCACCGCGCAGACCGCGCTCAGGAGGGTCGTAGTCGACAGCATCGCTGTCCCGGCAGTGTCAAAGGCATAGCGAATGCCCACGGCAACGGTTCGGCCCTTGTCCCGGGTGGCACGCAGGTGTTCCGACCGGCAATGCACCGCGCAATCGACCACGAGCCCGCCGGCGACGGCCCCGGCGGCTGCCACCGAGAACCCGACCGTCCCCACCAGCGCGGACCACAGGCCAAAGGTGATCAGGATCGCCAGCGCAGTGGGCAAAAGGCTCATCAGCCCCACCCGCAGCGACCCGAAGGTCAGCGACAGGATACCGACAATCGCATAGACGAGGTACACCGTGCCTTCGAACATCGCTTCGACAATACGCTGAGCGACAAAAACAAAGAACTTCTTGGCGCCGGTCACCTCGACCGTCGCCAGACCCTGCCCATTGATGGCAAACCTGGCCTCCGCCTCGGCGATGGACTGGCGCGTCTCGGTGGTCGTTACGTCGCGGGTCGTGGCCGGGGTCCGCGTGGTGCAAACGTCGATATCCGCCCTGTCATTCAGGTCGAGCCCTTGGGCTCAGCTCACAGACCAGCAGGTACTGGGCCGCGAGCTCTTTCCCAGCAGGGATGGTCGCGAATCCGGCTCCTCGCCATTCAGGTTCCGGTTCAGCCGTTTCAGGATGTCGGAAATCGCGAAGGCGTGGGTGACAACAGTGTCCTGCGCACGCAGGCAGTGGGTAAAGTCGTCCACGATCCCGCGGAACTCCGCATCCGTCGCCTGCCCAGGTGCTCCGGCATCGATCACGAATTCCATGGGTTCAGTCCCTGAGAACGGCTTGACCGCCTCGACCGCCTGCCGAAATTCGAACCGCGGAGAGACGTATTTGCTCCATTCGTCGTTCACTTCGATCAGCGGGATGAAGGCCATGGTCAGCACCGCGAACACCGCCGTGGTGCCAAACACAGCCCCGCCCGGGTGGTGACCAGCGTGGCGCGCCGCTCGGTCCAGCCAGCGCTGGTGCGCGATCCGCCGGGTGAACCGCAAGGGCAGGATCGAGGCCAGCGCGGGCACGAATGATCTGTTCATCGCATGCGTGACCGAATGATATGCCAATGCAGTCAATGCTTTGATTGAGATCCGCACAGAAACGGACTTGGGAGACGCGGCCAAGATCCGCGTCGCGATCAAAAGCCTCTACGACACGATTGTGGTCTCTGCTACCGGGCGGCTCTCGCCCTTGGTCGCCAAAGTCTTCCAGACCATGCCCGCCGTCGCACAACCCTTTCACAGCGATGACATTGATCATCAGCGCGCCGCCCTTGAGAATCTCGTGAGTGACGGGGTCGCCCGTGGCAGCTTCAAGGCACAGGATTTCGACATCTTCCGTCATCTCGTCATTAATCCGATTGTGACCCTGTCCCTGTCCCTGTCGCGCAAGATGTTTGCGAAGTTCGAGATCTGGATGACCACTTTCCCGTCCGCAAGCTCTGTGATGGGCATAGCTAGGCGATCATGGCCCTGCTGCGGGATTGAGACCGTGGCGGCGCGTCAGGCCGCGAGTTCCTCGCGCAGCCAGTCCAGCAATTGCTCGGTTTGCGGATGGGTCTGGCGCGCCGGGCCGCGAAACACCGACAGTTCAGTCGGACACTCGACCAGCGCGGTGCAGGGACGGACCAGCTTGCCTTCGGCGATCAGGGCCTCGGTGGTCCTGCGCCATCCCAGGGCCACGCCCTGCCCCGCCACGGCCGCCTGCAGGGCCAGCGGATAGCTGTCGAACGGGGTCAGTCGCGGACGGCGCGCCCCGTCCACGCCGACCCGGGCAAACCAGTCCTGCCACTCCATCCAGTCCTGAGGAGCCACCGCATGGGACAGAAGCGGAAGGGACAGCAGCGCGGCCGGGTCCAGCGGCAGGGCGCGATCTGCGACCAGACCCGGCGCACAAACCGGAAAGATATCATCAGCGGCCGTGAACATCCGCCGGGCCGTGCCCGAAGGACGCCCGGTGGTCTGCAGCGCCACATCAAACGCCTCGCCGCTTTCGGTCAGGGGGATCAGGCTGGACACCACCCGCAGCTCGGTACCCGGATGGCGCTCGTGAAACCGGGGCAGGCGCGGCATCAGCCAGTAGAACGCCTCGCACAGCTGGCAATGGAGCACGAGCTCGGTCTTGCGTCTGCGGTGTTGCAACCCCGCGATCTCTTCGCTGATCTCAGACAAGGCCGCGCTGACCACCCGCCCGAGGCGCTTGCCGCTCTCGGTCAGGAACACCGCACGGTTGCGCCGTTCGAACAGGGGCACGCCAATCTCGCGCTCAAGGGCGGCGATCTGTTTGCTGATCGCGGTCTGGGTCATGCCCAGCTCATCCGCCGCGCGCGAGAAGCTTTCCAGTCGGGCAGCGGCTTCAAAGGGTTTCAGGCGCGAGAGCGGCGGCAGGGACATGGCGGCCTATCTATTCCATTTGATCATGCAAATCGCATGAGAACTCCTTTTTCATTCGCAATCATACATGATTTCCCTGCCACAGCGAGACAAAGCTGAGAGGCCCCGCATGTCATCCCGCCCCCACCCCACCGAGACGCGCTACGCGGTGCTGGCGATCCTTCTCTCCGTTGCGGCCCTGTCCCTGGGGGATGCGGTGATCAAGGCGACCGGGCTGGCCCTGCCCCTGTGGCAGATGCTGATCCTGCGCTCCGCGCTTGTGGCGCCGGTCCTGTGGTGGCTGGCACGGCGCGGGGGCGGGCCGGTTCTGCGCCGCCCCCACTGGGCGCTGCTGCGCGCGGGGCTGCTCGTGGCCATGTGGCTCTGCAACTATACGGCCCTGCCCCTGATGCCGCTATCACTGGCAGCGGCGGCGTATTACACGGGGCCGCTGTTCATCGTGGTGCTGGCCGCTCTGGTGGCGCGCCGCTGGCCGCGTCGGCAAGCACTGCTGGCCATTCTTGCGGGCTTCATCGGGGTTCTGATGGTCATTCGCCCGGACATGTCGGGCTTTGCGCCGGGCACGCTTCTGCCGGTGCTCGCGGCCGTGCTCTATGCCGCCGCCATGGTGCTGACCGCCGCCACATGCCGGGAGGAGAACCCCTTTGGCCTCGCCCTTGTGCTGAACCTGAGCTTCGTCCTCGGTGGCGCGGTGCTCGGTCTCTTTTCCGGCCGCGAGGGGTCGTTCATGCTCGGCCCATGGCAGGGCGTCGATCTGAGCCTTCTGATCACCGTCGCGGGGCTCGCGCTGTTGATCCTGATCGGCAGTGTCGGCGCAGCCATCGCCTATCAGAAGGGCCCACCCGCCACCGTGGCCGCATTCGATTACAGCTATCTGGTCTTCAGCCTGATCTGGGGCGCGCTGTTCTTTGCCGAGGTGCCGGGGCGCGTGGCGCTGCTGGGCATCGCGCTGATCCTCGGTGCGGGCCTCTTCGCCCTGCCGGGCCGAAAGAACTAGGCGGGAGCACGACAACGCGCAGCCGGGCTCTGGCCCCTGTGGCGCGCCAGCGCTATGCCATCCGCATGGAGAATTTGAATGTCACGCCGGCCGATGGGGTCAACCCCGAGATCCTTGCCGCCCTGCGGGTCGAGGCCATGCGGCCCAGCCTCGAAGCGGTTGGTCGCTTTGACCCCGAGAGCGCGCGCCAGCGGTTCCTCGACAGCTACAGCGCGGCGGATACGCGGCTGATCCATGCAGGCCATGTCCTGATCGGGTTTTACGTTCTGCGGCAATTGCCCGACCACATCTACCTCAATCACATCTATATCGAGGCCGCGCATCAGGGCGGCGGCGCAGGGCGCAGCATCCTGACCACGATCCAGGATCAAGCCCGCGCGGCGGGACTGCCAGTGCGCCTGCGCGCCTTGGGGGGCAGCCCCGCCAATGACTTCTATGCCTCTTGCGGGTTTGTTTGCGAGCGCTCGGATGCGCTGGACAACTACTATATCTGGGAGCCGACCTGAGCACCGGTCGGGCCGCATCCCGATCATGCGCCCCAAGCGCTCCGCCCGCCCAAGGTGGTGGTGGTTGATCTGACGCCGCACACTGGCCGCGTTGCGGGCCGTAGTTAGATCGCACCGTCAGGCAGGGACCGCACACCCGGCACCGCAACCCGGCGCGTCCGGCAACCCCGGTGATCAGTCATACCCCGCCCGAAGGCCGGGGATGGTCATACTGGCCCCGAACGTGACCGGGCCAAGCCTCTCGCGGTCGCCGAGATGGACCAGAGCCCGGTCGAAGCTGTTGCTCCGCAAGGCACCCGGAGCGTCGAGCCCAAGCGGAGTGCCGCCCAGCGCCGCGCGGGACAATTGTGGTCGCGGCGGAGGTCCCATTGTCGATCAGTCCGAAAACTGCACTGCTCACCGCGCCCGCGGCAGCGTTGGGAGAACAGGGTCCGGCCTCGAAAGACCACGCGAAGTTCGGCGTTCACGCAGAACCGATGTCCGCCCCACAAGGCGAAACCGGCGGCACAAATAGTCCCTGCCTCGCGCAACTCTGCAACCATGAGCATGTCGGCCCCATACGCTCTCGACCCGACCCGGAGAGCGCGCAAATCATCACGCCCCTCTCGTTGCCCCCCTTTCGCACCAGCTACGGGAAACGCGCGCCGGCACTGGTCGAAAGTCCAGTATTCCCTCTTTTTTTCGCCATTTTTCAATGCGTTGGAGTTTAAGAGATTGGACAACACGCCATTATGAGGCTTCGGAGGGGAGGACGCACACGGCGCTCGTGGACAGCTCGCGGGCCCTTGTCTGGCGTGCTGAGACAGCTTGCGATGGCGGTTTCACTTCTCCTGGCACCCATGGCGCAGGCTGCCGAACTGAACCTGTCCGGGAGCCATAAACTCATGCTCGCGGCAGATGCCCCGGGTTTCGCCGAGCCGGGTTATGATGACAGCGGATGGCAGAGCGAGGTGGTCGTGGCCCTGATCCTGATGGTGGTCTGGAGCGTGATTGCCCTGGCGCAGGACCTGGACCACGCCCGGCCCCTTCTGGTGGGTATCGGCGCGCTGAGCGCTTCGATCCTTGTCGATCTCATGCTGCCCGCAGACTACTTCGAGACCACCTTTGGTGTGCGCCTCGGCGAGCTCGGCGTGCTCGCGCTGCTTCTGTCGCTGTTCTACATTTTCGGCCAGCGGGTCCTGCGCCTCGAGACGGCGGTGCTGCGCGCGAATTCAGACGTGCTGACGGCCCATGAACAGGAGCGCGCCCGGATCGCGCAGGACCTGCACGATGGCGTCGGACAATGGCTTTCGGTGGTGAAGATCAAGCTTGAGGTTCTGAAGGCCAAGACCCCCCGGGACCCCGACGCCGCAAGCGATCCCTTGACAGAACTTGTCTCGGACATGGACAACGCGCTCGAAGAGACGCGGCGGGTCGCGCAGGACCTATTACCGGTGTTTCTGGACGATCACGGGTTGGTGGGCGCCGTGCGGAACCTCGCCTCGCGCCTTGCCTTGCAGACCCGGCACGCCATCACGCTGGACGCGCCGTCGGGCCGGGGGTTGGCCTCCATGCGGGACCGCGCGCGGCTGCTGCAGGGGGAGCTCGACCTCGTCTCCGACCCCGGAAGCGGCACACGTGTCGATCTCTCATTCCCGATCCCCCCGGCGACGCGGCAATGACCCGGTGCGCGCACATATCCATTGTGATCGCGGATGATCACGTCATGTTCGTGGAGGCGATGCGCCTGCTGCTGGCCCAAACGCCCGAGATCCGGCTGGTGGGTGTGGCGCGGGATGGCGATGCGCTCTTGTCGCTGATCGCGGAACAGGTCCCGGATGTAGCACTTGTCGATCTGTCCATGCCTGGCCCCGGGGCCGCGGCCATTGCCCGGCAGGTCGCAGACCAACAGCTCGAATGCCGTCTCATCGCCCTGATCATGCATGAAGAACCGCATCTGGCAGGCAGCCTGATCCATGGGGGCTTTTCAGGTTATGTGGTCAAAGGCTCCGATGTCGGAGATTTGCGGAGGGCGATCCGTCAGGTCGTGGCGCGTCAGACCTTTCTCTCTGCGGCCGTGGCAGAGCAGACCACAGGCGGCACCGATCCGCAGACGGTCTTGACGCCGCGGGAACTGGAATGTCTGCGCGCGGCCTCGCTGGGCATGCCGAACAAGACCATCGCCCTGCATCTCGGCGTGAGCTTGCGCACTGTGAAGTTTCACTTCGAAAATGCCTTTCGCAAACTGAACGCCCGCAACCGCAGCGGGGCCATCGCGATTGGCCGTCAAGACGGCCTGCTGTAGCGTGCTGGTGTCCGAGATACGGCGGCGCGTCCGCCCGGGGGCTGGCAAGCTGCGGTCAACCGGTGCCCGGTGAAGAGAAATAGCACGAACTGCGCAGCCTCCGGGATGGCGGACGGACCAAACAGCCCTCGCCCCCGGGGCGCCCCTAGGCCAAATCCCTGAAATGACAAGCGACCCTTGCAATGCGGCTCCGCGAGGGTAATGTCGGACACCTGAGATGGCTTCGGACAAGAACGCTGTTCAAGAACGCACGCAACGACGTGCAAGGGAGGAAGAATGAGAAAACACCTTACTGGCGCGCTCCTGCTCGCCGGAACCGCTTTGTCGCCCATGGCTGCCTACGCGCAAACCGAGGTTCAGTTCTGGCACGCCTTCACGGGCCGCCTCGGCGAGCTGGTGAAAGCCCAGGTCGAAGAATTCAACGGAAGCCAGGACGATTTCGTCGTCGTCGAAAGCCACAAGGGCAACTATTCCGAAACGCTGAACGCCGGGATCGCGGCCTTCCGCGCGGGCGAGCAGCCCCACATCCTGATGGTGTTCGAAGTGGGCACCGCGACCATGATGTCCGCCGCGGGTGCAACCAAGCCGGTCTATGAAGTGATGGCCGAGAGCGGCGCGACCTTTGACCCGGATGCCTATATCGGCTCGGTCAAAGGGTATTACACCACGACCGATGGCGAGATGCTGTCCTTGCCCTTCAACTCCTCGACCCCGGTTCTCTGGGTGAACCGTGACGCGTTCGAGGCGGCGGGCGTGGATCCGGACACGGACCTGTCCACATGGCAGAATGTCAGCGCGACGCTGGATGCCCTGAAAGCCGGGGGCGAGGATTGCCCGCTGGTCACCGCTTGGCAGAGCTGGATCCACCTGGAGAACTTTTCGGCCTATCACGACGTGCCCTTCGCCTCGAAGGACAATGGCTTTGCCGGTCTGGATACCGAGCTGATGCTGAACGGCGAAGCGCAGGTCGCGCATCTGACCGCGATGGGTCAGTGGGCGCAGGACGGCAAGTTCATCTATACGGGCCGCCGCAACGAGGGTGGCGCGAACTTCCGGTCTGGTGAATGCGCTCTCTTTACCGAGAGCTCGGCAGGCTATGCCGGGATCAAGGCCGAGGCGCAGTTCGACTTCGATGTGCGCCCGCTCCCCTATTGGGAAGGTGTCGGCAACAGCCCGCAGAACACCATCATCGGGGGCGCGTCCCTCTGGGTGCTCGAAGGGCATGAAAGCGACGAGTACAAGGGCGTGGGCGAGTTCCTAGCCTTCCTCTCGTCCTCGGATGTTCAGGCGCAATGGCACCAGGATACCGGCTATCTTCCGATCACCGCCGAAGCCGGGGAAGCCACCCGCGCCTCGGGGTTCTATGAAGAGAACCCCGGCACCGATATCGCGGTGATCCAGATGACCGCGAAAGAGCCGACCGCCAATTCCAAGGGTCTGCGCCTTGGATCCTTCGATCAGATCCGCGGGATCATCGACGAAGAGCTCGAGGCGATCTGGTCCGGCGACAAGACGGCCCAAGAGGCCATGGACAGCGCCAAGACACGGGGCGATGCCCTGCTGCGGCGCTTTGAATCCGCCAACCGTTAAGACCTGATCGGGCAGGCCCACGCGGCCTGCCCGTTTCCTTGCGGGGGCAAGTTCATGGAAAAGCGCGTCACCTTTCGCGGCTGGCTGTTGCCGGTTCTTCTCATCGCGCCACAGGTGCTCGTCTCGGCGGTGTTCTTCTTTTACCCGGCCGCGCAGGCGATCTGGCAATCGCTGTTTATTCCCGACCCGTTCGGGCTCTCCTCGCAATTCGTGGGGCTCGGAAATTTCGAGTTCCTGCTGAGCGACCCTTTCTACCGCGCATCCTTCGTGACCACGGCGGTCTTCTCGATCCTTGTCACGCTCTGCTCGATGATCCCGGCCCTGTTCCTGGCGGTTATCGCGGACCGCCTGATCAAGGGCTCGGGCGTCTATCGCACCCTGCTGATCTGGCCCTATGCGGTGGCCCCTGCCGTGGCCGGGGTGCTGTGGCTGTTCATGTTCAACACGCGGGTGGGCGTGATCTCGTGGTATCTCGGCACCCTCGGCTATGACTGGAACCACGTCCTGAATGGCGGCGAGGCCATGGGCCTTGTGGTGGTCGCCTCGGCCTGGGGTCGGATCAGCTACAACTTCCTGTTCTTCTTCGCAGCTCTGCAGGCCGTGCCGAAATCGGTGATCGAGGCCGCAGCCATTGACGGCGCGCGGTTCTGGCGGCGGTTCTTCACCATCGTGTTGCCGCTGCTTTCACCAACCACGTTCTTCCTGCTGGTGGTGAACGTGGTCTATGCCTTCTTCGAAACCTTCGGCGTGATCCACACGATCACGGGGGGCGGGCCACAGCAATCCACGACCATCCTCGTCTACAAGGTCTTCTCGGACGGGTTTGTCGGACAGGATCTGGGGTCGAGTTCGGCCCAGTCGGTGATCCTGCTGGTGGTGGTCGGATTGCTGACGGTAATCCAGTTCAAGTTCATTGAAAAGCGGGTGCATTACTGATGGCCCGCGAAGTACACGGAATGGTCGAAAAGCGCGGCGCGGGCCTGTGGCTGACCCATGTCTTCATGATCCTCGGCGTGCTGGTGATCTTCTTTCCGATCTGGCTGGCCTTCGTGGCCTCGACCGTCACCCAGCAAGAGATCATCCAGCCCCCGATGCCCGTGATCCCGGGCGACCAGTTCTGGATCAATTATCGCAATGCGCTGTTCTCGGGCGTCAACGTGCCCGTGGCGACCATGCTGTTCAACTCGCTGGTCATGGCGATCGGGATCGCGGTGGGCAAGATTGCCATCTCGCTCCTTTCGGCCTTCGCCATCGTCTATTTCCGCTTTCCGGGACGCAACCTCTTCTTCTGGATGATCTTCCTGACGCTGATGCTGCCGGTGGAGGTGCGGATCGTGCCGACCTTCGAGGTCGTGGCCGGGTTCGGCATGCTCAACAGCTATTCCGGGCTGATCTTTCCGCTGATCGCCTCGGCCACGGCGACATTCCTCTTCCGGCAGTTCTTTCTGACAATTCCCGATGAGCTGGCCGAGGCCGCCCGGGTCGATGGCGCGCGGCCCATGCGGTTCTTCTGGGATATCGTCGTGCCCATGAGCCGGACAAATGTGGCGGCGCTTTTCGTGATCCTCTTCATCTATGGCTGGAACCAGTATCTCTGGCCGCTGCTGATCACGACCGATCCGGAAATGAACACGATCGTCATGGGCATCAAGCAGATGTTCCCCTCGGGCGATGACTTTGCCCATTGGCCGACCATCATGGCGACCTCCATCCTTGCGATGATCCCGCCGGTGATCGTCGTGGTGGGGATGCAGCGGCTCTTCATCCGCGGCCTTGTAGACAGCGAGAAATAGATATGGCGACAGTCACCCTTCAGGACGTCAAGAAAAGCTTTGGCGCCACGGACGTGATCCACGGGATCGATGTCGAGATCGCCGATGGTGAGTTCATCGTCATTGTCGGCCCGTCGGGCTGCGGGAAATCCACCCTGCTGCGGATGGTGGCTGGGCTGGAAACCGTCTCATCCGGCGATGTCCTGATCGGCGGGACGCGGGCCAATGACAAGGAACCCATGGATCGCGACATCGCCATGGTGTTTCAGAACTATGCGCTCTATCCGCATATGTCCGTGCGCCAGAACATGGGCTACGGGCTCAAGATCGCGGGCCTGCCGAAGGACGAGATCAACGCCAAAGTCGAGGAGGCAGCCCGCCTCCTGCAGCTTGCTCCGCTTCTGGACCGCAAGCCCAAGCAGCTCTCGGGTGGACAGCGCCAGCGCGTCGCCATGGGCCGGGCCATCGTCCGGGAACCGGCGGTGTTCCTGTTTGACGAACCGCTCAGCAATCTCGACGCCAAGCTGCGCGTGCAGATGCGTCTCGAGATCCGCGAGCTTCAGGCCAAGCTGGGCATCACCTCGCTTTATGTGACCCATGATCAGGTCGAGGCCATGACCATGGCGGATCGGATGATCGTGATGAATGGCGGGGTGGCCGAGCAGATCGGCACGCCGCTGGAGGTCTATGAAACCCCGCGCACCCTGTTTGCCGCGCAGTTCATCGGCAGCCCGGCCATGAACATCCTCGACGCGCAGATCGCAAACGGGCAGGTCGTGCTGGAGGGGCAAAGCCTCGCCGAGACCAGCCATCCCGACGGACCGGTGAAGTTCGGGGTCCGACCGGAGCATATGGTGCCGGACACAGGCGGTGCGCTGGCCGTCACCATCCAGATGACCGAACCCCTGGGCGCCAACACCTTGCTCCATGGCAAACTGGCGGGGCATCCGGACAGCTTTACCCTGAGCCTGCCGGGTGTGCATGCGATGCCAGGCTCGAGCGCGGCACAGCGGTTCTCGGTACAGCCGGGCCAATTCCATCTCTTCCATCCCGAGACCGGTCTGCGCCTGTCCTAGGGCGCGCGGCCCACGCGTTGACGCAGCCTGCAGGCGCGCCATGTATCCGTCGACAGAGCGGTGCGGCTTTGGCCGTTTTTGACGCCTGACTGTCATTTCAGCCAGACGCAAGACCGCCTAAAGGTTTCTGCACCAAGAGGCGCAGATGCCGGGAATGGACGAGATCATGAACGTGAGGGCCCCCAAGACACCGCCCGTGGGCGCGCTGAACTTCGCCCTGCTTTTGGGGGCCAACGCGATCCTCGGATCCGCGATGCCGATGATGATCATCCTCGGGGCGCTGGCCGGTCTGCTTCTGGCGCCCACACCGGCGCTGGCCACCCTGCCCGCCTCGGTCTCGACCCTCGCGGGGCTGGTGGCTGCGGCACCGTTCTCGCTCTTCATGGGGCGCTATGGCCGTCGGGCAGGTTTCATGGTGGGGGCTGTGGTTGCGGGTCTGGGCGCGGCGGCGGGTGTGGTCGGTGTCATGCAATCCAGCTTCGTCCTGCTGCTGCTGGGCCATTTTGCGATCGGGGCGGCGCTGGCGTGTTTTCAGTTCTTTCGCTTCGCCGCCGCCGAGGTTGTGCCGGAGCGCTGGAAGCCCGTGGCGATCTCCTTGATGCTGACCTCTGGCCTGCTGGCCGCCTTTGCCGGGCCCGAGGTGTTTGCCCGCACAAAGGACCTGCTTGCTCCCATTCCCTTTGCCGGCGCCTATGGGGCGATCATCCTTCTCAACGTGATCGGGGTCATCCCGCTTCTTTTCCTGCGCGGGTCGCAGGCGCCCCAGAGGCAAGACGCGGCGGCCACGTCGCCCGTCCGCGTCGCGCAGGTCCTAAGGCGGCCCGCGGTCGCCGTGGCGATTGCGGCTGCCGCGGTCTCGCAGGGGGTGATGGTGCTGCTGATGGTACCGACACCCATCGCCATGGTCGGATGCGGGTTCGGCGAGGCCACGGCCGGGGACGTGGTGCGCTGGCATGTGGTGGCAATGTTCGCGCCCAGCTTTTTCACCGGGTTCCTGATCAAGCGCTTCGGAGCCACGAGGATCGTGATGACCGGCCTCGCGCTGCTCGGAGGCTCGGGCGTGATTGCCGCCAGTGGCGTGACCCTGCCCCATTTCTACGGCGCATTGATCGTTCTCGGGCTGGGCTGGAATTTCGGGTTCGTAGGCGCGACGAGCCTTTTGGCAGACGCGCTCGCCCCGCAAGAGCGCCCCTCGGTTCAGGGCCTCAACGATACGGTCATTGCGCTCTGCGCCTCCCTCTGCGCCTTTGCCTCCGGGGCGCTGGTGAACGGAGCGGGCTGGACGGTGCTCGCACTCATGGCGCTGCCCATTGTCGGCGGGATGGCGATTGCCCTTCTCTGGGCTGCGCGCCAACGCCAGGCGGTCGTCTGACCGGGCGCTTGCCGCGCGACATGCCTTCATAGGCCTGAGACAACCTTCCCAGAGGGGCACTGCAAGCGACTTGCTCGATGCGCATATCGTCTCTGCGACCATCGCGGGGGCAATCATCGGCATCCTCTTTGCCGCGGCATGGGTACAGCCCGCCTCTCATCACGCTGGCTGCAACCCTTGGCGCACTCAGCCTGCCCGTTCTCGCACAAACAACGCCAAGCACCGCCGTCACGAGGGACCAAGCCGTCGCCATCGCACTCGCCGCCCAGACCGGCACCATTGCCGAGGCCGAACTTGACCAGTTCGAGGGGCGCGCGGCCTATGACATTGAGGTCGTGAATGCGGCTGGGGACGAAATCGAGTTCAAGGTCGACGCGGAGACAGGAGAAATCCTGAAAGTCTGGACTGACGATGACCCGACGGATGATCCGGTGAGCGCGGATTGTGATTGAGATATTGAAAAACTGGGCCTGAATGCGGGCCCAGTTTCATTCGACCTTCGATCGGGTGAAGATCGTCTCCGTCTGAAAATCTATTTTCCAACCAAACGTCAAAAGAACAATTTGAAACAACTCAGCCTTATCCGAGATAGAGGCGCGAGTTTCGCAAAACCTTGCGCAATAGCAAGCGCTTTTTCCCAGTGTTCTTCACATAAACATGCCCGAATCACACGGGCATATTTCTAATGACGTCAAAGGGCTGTTGTGCACCGCAGGAACCGCACAAGAATCACGTGCAGGCTTCCAGAAACCGCACAAAACCTCAGGTTTTGCCAGAGTTCGGTCAAAACTAGACTGAACCGATCGGCGCGAGATCCATTCGTGGAATTGCGTCTTCTCCCATTGCTACTGATCTGCTCAGCGCGCCCGGATCTCTTTGGTGGGAACCCGCTTGGCAGCCCTATGCGTAACATCGTTTCGCCCAAATCATCCATCAGGAATTGACCAGAAACTCAGGAGTGCGTTTCGGAATGGCCTTGTAACAGGAACGTGAGCACCCATATTAGATGTATACCACGGAATACAGAAGAAAGGCCGAACAATGTTCGACCTCTACTTAACGGAGCCGGTCGCTCCGTTTACAATTGCGCTCGCGCTTCTGCTCGGGCTTCTGGCGCTGGAGCTTGTTCTGGCGCTGCTTGGCGTGACCCTTTTGGGGTTGGGTGCGGATGCAGAGATTGACCTCGATCTAGACGTCGCGGAGCCCGATCTCGGCGATTTCGACATCGATTTCGGCGATGCCGATCCGGAGCTCTTTGACTTTGCAGATGCAGGGCCGAGCAGCGATGCCGCGCTTGAGGCCACTGAGACCGTGGCTCCGGGGGTGGCGTCCTGGCTGGGCCTTGGCAAGGTGCCGACCTTGATCTGGTTCGCTGCAGCGTTGCTCGGCTTTGGCGTCACGGGGATCGCCTTGCAAAGCACAGCCGTTGCAGTGTTCGGAGCCGCGCTCCCTGCGGTTCTGGCCGCTCTCCCAGCGGTCTTTGCCGGCCTCTGGTTCGCACGATCATTCGGCGCGGTGTTCGCACGCATGCTGCCGAAAACAGAAAGCACAGCGCTCTCGGCGCGCCATCTCGGACGCCGCATCGGGGTCGTTACACAAGGCACGGCAAAGCGGGGAAAGCCGACCGAAGTCCGCATCTCGGACCGGCATGGCAATACCCATTACCTGCGGGCAGAGCCTTTGAAGGACGAGGACGAGATCCCTGCCGGGACTGAAGTCCTGGTTCTGCGCCACCGGTTTGAAGAGGGGTATCGACTGGTGCCTCTCGGCCCCGAAAGCTGATCAACAACATAGGAGAACTTCATGGATTTCGTTTCACTTGGCATCATTGTCGGCTCAGTCCTCGCCTTTCTGCTCTTTGTCGGGCTGGTGCTGGGACGCCTGTATCGGCGCGCAACCCGGGAGGTCTCGCTGGTCAAGACCGGTGCCGGCGGAAAGACGGTGATCATGGACGGAGGCACGATCGTCGTGCCCCTGCTGCATGAAATCAGCCCTGTGAACATGAAGACCCTCCGGCTGGAGGTGGCGCGCAATGCCGATGGCGCCTTGATCACCAAGGACCGGATGCGGGTGGATGTGGGGGTCGAATTCTACGTCTCCGTCAACGCCACCGAGGAAGGCATCAGCCGGGCCGCCCAGACACTGGGGGATCGCACGTTTTTCGTGGACCAGCTCCGGGAATTGATCGAGGGCAAGCTGATCGACGGGCTGCGGGCCGTGGCCGCGCAGATGACCATGGATGAGCTCCACGAGAACCGCTCAGAGTTCGTTCAGGAGGTACAGAACACCGTGTCCGAAGACCTGCTCAAGAACGGACTGGAGCTTGAATCCGTCTCGCTCACCGCGCTGGACCAGACCCCGTTCGAAGCGTTGGACGAGAACAACGCCTTCAACGCCGTTGGCATGCGCAAGCTGGCCGAGGTGATCGCCACATCCAAGAAGGAGCGCGCCGAGATCGACGCAGATGCCGATGTCTCCGTCCGGCGCGCGGCAATGGAAGCGGAACGTCTGAAGTTGAAGATCGAACAGGATGAGCGTCAGGCCGCCATCGCCCAACGGCAGGAAATCGCGACGCTCGAAGCCGCCCAGCAGGCAGAGATCGCGCGGCGTGAGGAGGATTCCTCGCGGGAACGCGAACAGGCCCGTATCAAGCGCGAAGAGGCGATCCGCGCCTCGGACATTGCCCGCGAGAAGGCGATCCGCGAGGCCGAGATCACCCGGGACCGCGAGTTGCAGGTGGCGGATCAGGAACGGCTGATCATCATCAACAAGAAGTCCGAAGAGGAAAGCCAGGCCAAAGCGAGTGCCGACCAAGCCCGCGCCGAAGCCACCAAGGCGCAGGAGGCAATCGAAACCGCGCGCTCTGTCGCCATGGCCGAGCGAGAGAAGCAAATCGTTCTGATCCACGCCCAACAGGAGGCCGAGCGCGCGGCGACGCGGATAAAGATTGAAGCGCAAGCCGAGAAGGATGCCGCGCAGGACCGTGCGGAGGCGCACCGCGAAGAGGCGCAAGCCGATGCCGATGCGCTCACGATCCGCGCGGCAGCCAAGAAAACCGATCTGCTAGCCGAGGCGGAAGGGCGGCAGGCGATCGTCGAGGCGGAAAACGCCATCGCGGCAGAGATCGTCAATATGAAGATCGCGCTGGCGCGTCTCGAGAAGCTGCCGGAGGTGGTCGCCCAGATGGTGAAACCAGCCGAGAAGATCGATACGATCCGGATTCACCAGGTCTCCGGACTGAGCGGTGCGGGGGGTGCTGGCGGTGGGACCGGTGGTGCAGACAAGCCGCCCGTAAACCAGGCACTCGACTCGATCATGGGCATGGCTGTTCAGCTGCCCGCCCTGAAGAAGATCGGAGAGGAGCTTGGTGTGTCCATGGATAACGGGGTGGCCGGGCTGGCCGAGAGCCTCGTGGAGAACGCCAAGGATCCGGCACTCGCCCCTCCGGCCGAGGGTCAGGAGAGCGCGGATCTTTCAATCGACAAGACCTGACAAGTCCCGCCCCTGGCCCTGCGAAGAGCGAGCCTCTTGAGGCTCCCTTTCCAGGATCGGCCGGGGGCAGAACGTTCAACGCAGTGCAGGGCTTGCCACAGCATTCAAAGAGGTTCCTCCAACGCGCCGTCCACAGCTGGCGACGTTGCCCAGTGAAAAGGCTGGGCTGGCGTGCCCGAGAGGCGATGGAAGCGCAGGATGTGCCCGTGGCACGGACATTGCCGTCCGACAGGCCTTCGACGATCTCCGCTTCTGACGCGTGGACCATCGATCACAGCCTTGGTGACATATCCAGTCGCGCGCGCGCCGATTAGAGCCGCAATCCCGACCATCGGGTGGCTAGTCATGACGAGTTGGTTGATCCCTGCCATGATCGATGGCATCGCCAGCGGCCGCTCCACCTTGGTCAGAAACTGCCGCGGGTTCGCACCGAAGCGCAGCGCGGCTTCTTTCGTGTTCTTGGGAGCCTGCTGAACGCCAAGATCGGTCAGAACTCCCATCGCAATCATCCATGGCGGGCCAACAAATTCAGCACTGATCGCATTGAGCATCACTCGGAGGAAGACGGTGATGCCATCTAAACTGTTCAATTCTAGCGAGGAGCCTGCATCGTCGCGGACGGTACGCTGCGGGACCAAAGCCATGTTCCGACACACCATGCCGATCTTGTCAGCGCGTATTTCGCGCAAGGCCTCTGGGCCCATGTTCCCGACCTTGGCAGCGTTGATCGGGACTGCACCTGAGGTCGGCTCAATCAATCAGGTGATATGGCATATACGCGTCGATTTGCCGGAGCCTGACACGCCCATGAGGCAGAAGATCTCGCCCTCTCCACCACTGATTGAGACGTCGCGCGACCTAAGAACACATCCGAAACGATCCGGCAGCTCTGCCTTTGACAGGGTCTCTGATCGTGCGGCGGCCATGGCGCCCCCCGCTCGGCTGCCGCAGTGCGTCCAAACGTTCATGCAAACGACGACATCTTGTTTTGCTGCGCTCAGGCGCGGGCCTTCTCGCGTTTTGGATCCAAGAACGGCAGGGCGCAGACGGTGCAAGGCAGCCGTTTCATATGTCCGTCCAGACGCCCGGTTTCGAGTTTCTGTCCGTCGTCGCTGTTCTCGACAGCGACCCGGGCCATCGCGATTGCATGGCCAAGCTGGGGAGAATACGTGGCGCTGGTGACGACGCCCACCTGCTCGCGGTCGACAAACACCGGATCACCATGCTCCGGCATCTCCTTGCCCGAAAACGTCAGCCCGACCAGACGTCGGCGCATCGCTGCCTTGTTGCGCTCCAACGCTTTGCGGCCAATGAAATCGTCTTTCTTGAAGTCGACGGCGAAGCTCAGCCCGGACTCCATCGCATCGACATCCGGGCCAAACTCGGCGCCTGCAATCATCAGCCCGGCTTCTATCCGCACCATATCAAGCGCAGCCCCGCCCATCGGGACCAACCCATCGGGCGCTCCCGCATCCATAACGCCATCCCATATGGCAAGCGCGTCATCACGGTCGCAGAAAATCTCATAGCCCAGCTCACCCGTAAATCCCGTCCGGCACAGCATGAAGACCGGGCCGTCGCGGTCTTTGAGGCGCGCGATTGTGAAGCCAAACCACTTTATGTTCTCAAGTGCCGGGCGCCCTGGCTGGGTGAAGACGATTTTGCTCAGGATATCTCGCGACTTGGGGCCTTGCAGGGCGAGGTTCACCATTCGGTGCCCAAGAGAACGCACATGCACCTGCAGCCCCAGCTTTTCCGCCATTTCCCGCAGGTGAAGCGCAGAATTGTCCGAACCGCAGCACCACCGGTAAATCGTGGGTTCAATACAAAAGAGCGTCCCGTCATCGAGCACGCTGCCGCGCTCGTCGCACATCAAGGCATAGAACCCACGATGCTGCGCCAGTTTTTCCACGTTGCGGGTCAGGCAATGCTGCAACAATGCGGCGGCGTCCGGACCAATCACATCGTACTTGCGCAGACCTGACATGTCCTGAAGCGTCGCAGCCGTCTTGCAGGCCCAATACTCTTCAATCGCTCCTGTGGCATCAAAATGGGTGGGCATCCAAAGATCACGTGAGACGTTGAAATGGCTGGTCAGTTTTGACGTACGCGGATGGAAGGCAGAGTGCCGCGTGAGTTTCGCACCATCCTCTGGCTGCGCCCGCCAGGATACGGAATGTGTAATCGAGCTGTCCTCTTCGTAGATGCGAACGTGGATGTCCGTTGGGTTCCAGCCGTTGATCGGGTCGACGTCATCGGGACAGGCGGTCGAGACGCATACCAGATCTGTCAGCGCCTCCATGGCGACGTAGTCGCCGGGGCGGGACCACGCCTCATCTGAGCTCAGGCCGCCATGCCCCGGGTCCACCCATGAGTTGAAAAAGAAGTTGATTGCCGGCCATGCCGCACGTCGGGCGATGCTATAGGGTGCGAACGCGTTCGAGATATTGTCAGAGCAGTTGATATGCCCCGGAAATCCACGATCCTCATAGCCGCGCGCGGTGCAGGCCAGGGCATATGTGTCATGACGTCCAACCGTGTCCTGGCGCACGGCCAGAAGGGGACGAATGTCCTGGTCGTAGAATTTGTCATGCAACCCCGGCAGAGGATAGGCAGCGCGGGCCATTGTGCGTGACACGGTCGAGTCGATATAGCGCTCCACCCCGTCATCCAGCGCCGAGGCCCGCATCGCCATGAAATCCGAGCATTGCTGCCCTTCCACATCGATCACCTGCACAAACTGGCCCTTCCGGACCTCATAGGCCAGGGCCGTGCCCCGCGCGATGCGCCATTCGTCCTTGATCCGCCCAAGCGGACGCGGCAGGGCGAGTTCGGTCGATGGGTTGTCGGGCGGTTGTACGCGCAACGCGAAACGGGATCCGCCACCGGTCTCGACAAACCCGCGCGTCACCGGGGCAATGACGAATACAGAGCAATCCTGCGTCACCTTGGTGACGTGCAGAGCGCCCGGCTCGGAGGTCGTGTCAAACAGAGCAACGCCCGTCGCATCGGCAATTTTGCCATCCCGGGCCCGCAGCAAAGCCTCCATCTCTCGACGATCAAAGTGCTCCAGGGGCAGTCGGTCCTGATCCGCTACTGGCACGCCAAGAGGCGTCGCGGAATAGGTCCTTTGATCCGGCAACAGCAGCGTCAGCAGGGCTGGCCCACCACCATCAACATTCGTCACCGAGAGCGTGGACCCCGCTTTGACGTCCAGTCGCGCAGCTTCACCGCAAAGAACGTCTTCGACCAGAACCGTGGGTTTACCGAGGCCGCGCAGCCTTGGGCGCGCGCCGTTGAGGATATGGCCTTCCAGTCGCATTTTCTGCATCAAAGCCCTTGTGCGAAACCTGTCACCTTTCATTCAGTAACCGGTTACTTTAGGAGGAAGACTTAGCCGTCGGAGACCGATCGAATAGCATTCCAGAGATGCAGAAGTTAATGATCTGATCGTTTTTCGAGTCAAGAGAAATAGTGGAAAGACAAACAGCCGGGATTTCAGTGGTTAAGAAAATAGGCACAATCAGAGCCGTCGCGCGAGACACCGGACTGTCCACAGCAACCGTGTCCCGCGTGATGAACGGGAATCCGAAGGTGAACCCGGACATGCGGACCAGGGTTCTGGAGGCGGCAAAGCGGTTGAACTATGTGCCCAACCCGGCAGCCAGGGCCCTTTCAACCGCAAAGTCCAAAACCATCGCGGCAATCATCCCCAGCATCGAACACTCGGTCTATGCAAAATACATTACCGCCGTAGAGCATACCCTCAGCCGTCTGGGCTATACTCTCGTCTTGGCGATATCGAACGCCGATCTCGAACAGGAGCTCAACGCCGCCGAGCAACTGATTGCGATGGGCGCCGAGGCCTTTATCCTGACGGGTGCGAACCACAATACCGAGCTGATGGACCTGCTGAACCGTCGCGCGAAACCGGTCGTGTTCACCTCGGTATTCGACGCGGCCTGTGGCGTGCCCACCGTGGGATATGACAATCGGCAGATCGCCTTCGATGCGGTCACCTTCCTGCAGGACCATGGTCATGAACGCATTGCGGTCGCGCATGGCCCGCATCATGAGAGCGATAGAACCGTGTCACGATGCAAAGGGGTCCTTGACGCGTGCCTTGGCAAAACCCAGCCGCGCTTCGTGGATGTCGCGTTGAGCGTTGAAGGGGGCCGCGATGCCGCCCGGGACATTCTGACGGCCTCCCAGCGCCCGACCGCAATTCTGTGCCTGTCAGATGTCTTGGCCCTCGGGGTGATGTTCCACTTGCAAAGCGTCGGAATGACGATCCCGGACGACATGTCGGTGATGGGATTTGACAACCTGGACTGGGCAAAGGAATCCCATCCGAGCCTGACCACAATCGATTTGCCCGCAACCAAAATGGGGCAAGTCGCGGCGGAGTCGGTGGTCGCGAGACTTGAGAGGAGCTCCACGATCGCTTCTGTCGCGTTGCCCGCACAAATCATCCCACGCAAATCGGTCATGAAGACCACTTAGTCTCTGTCTGGATCCCCATGCTCTGAATCGCGGCCCATGATCAGACCGAACCATGCCCACCCGCTCGACGGATCAGGTCCTCTTCCTACCTAACACAGTGTTGAGACTGTGACCTTCTTCCCGCTTTCTCCGGTTGCGCGAGCGCAAGAGCTCCCTATGGGGCGTTAAGGTTTTGAGATATATTGTGTTTTTGGTTGCGGGAGTAGGATTTGAACCTACGACCTTCAGGTTATGAGCCTGACGAGCTACCGGGCTGCTCCATCCCGCGCCAGTTGCGTTGGCATTTTCTGCCTGGCGCTTTTTGTTGAGATCGTATTGAGAGTTATGGGCTTTTTTCTAGGTTTGGCGGTGACCTACTCTCCCACGCCTTAAGACGCAGTACCATCGGCGCTACGGTGCTTAACGACCGAGTTCGGGATGGGATCGGGTGTTTCACTCGCGCTATGACCACCAAACCAAGGAAAAAGCCTTTGCAGAGCAAAGGCTTTTAGTTGGAGGCAGCGTTTCGACAAAGTCGACAACGCGTTCCAACACCGTTGATCTGCTGGGCGTACCACATTGAACACTGTCAGGTGTGGCGCGCTTTTTCACATCGGCGTCCAAGCCAAATACGTCTGTTGTGTATGCTTTGATTATCCGCAGGGGCATTTGCCGTCTACTGGATCAAATCAAGCCTATCGGACCATTAGTACCAGTCAGCTGAGCACATTGCTGCGCTTACACCTCTGGCCTATCGACGTGGTGGTCTACCACGGTCCTCAGGGATACCTTGTTTTGAGGGGGGCTTCCCGCTTAGATGCCTTCAGCGGTTATCCTGTCCGATCATAGCTACCCAGCACTGCCGTTGGCACGACAACTGGTCCACCAGTGGATCGTTCACCCCGGTCCTCTCGTACTAGGGGCAACTCCTCTCAAGTATCCTACACCCACGGCAGATAGGGACCGAACTGTCTCACGACGTTCTAAACCCAGCTCACGTACCTCTTTAAACGGCGAACAGCCGTACCCTTGGGACCTGCTCCAGCCCCAGGATGAGATGAGCCGACATCGAGGTGCCAAACGGTGCCGTCGATATGGACTCTTGGGCACCATCAGCCTGTTATCCCCGGCGTACCTTTTATCCGTTGAGCGATGGCCCTTCCACTCGGGACCACCGGATCACTATGGCCGTCTTTCGACTCTGCTCGACTTGTCAGTCTCGCAGTCAGGCTGGCTTCTGCCATTGCACTCAACGAGCGATTTCCGACCGCTCTGAGCCAACCTTCGCGCGCCTCCGTTACGCTTTAGGAGGCGACCGCCCCAGTCAAACTACCCGCCACACAGGGTCCCGGATCCGGATAACGGACCGCGGTTAGACATCAAGCAATGCAAGGGTGGTATCTCAAGGAAGGCTCCACAAGAACTGGCGTTCCTGCTTCGAAGCCTACCACCTATCCTGCACATGCATGGCCTGATGCCAGTGTGAAGCTGTAGTAAAGGTGCACGGGGTCTTTCCGTCTAACCGCGGGAAGCCTGCATCTTGACAGGCAATTCAATTTCGCTGAGTCGATGTTGGAGACAGCGGGGAAGTCGTTACGCCATTCGTGCAGGTCGGAACTTACCCGACAAGGAATTTCGCTACCTTAGGACCGTTATAGTTACGGCCGCCGTTTACTGGGGCTTCAATTCGGAGCTTGCACTCCTCCTTTTAACCTTCCAGCACCGGGCAGGCGTCAGACCCTATACGTCGTCTTGCGACTTCGCAGAGCCCTGTGTTTTTAGTAAACAGTCGCCACCCCCTGGTTTGTGCCCCCCGCCTATAGTTGCCTACAAACGGGGCCTCCTTCTCGCGAACTTACGGAGGTATTTTGCCGAGTTCCTTCAACATCGTTCTCTCAAGCGCCTTGGTATTCTCTACCAGTCCACCTGTGTCGGTTTAGGGTACGATCTCATGGAGGG
>NZ_JBNAFR010000001.1:951034-1021034 GCF_049800775.1 Dinoroseobacter sp. S375
CATATCCAGCAGGACCCAGACCAGCAGATGGAACACCACGTAAACAAAGGCGAGTATCCCGATCGGACGGCGCCACTTGATCAGGTTGAGCCCCGCATAGCGCCGCAATGGCGTGATCAGCAGCCCCGCGATCAGCAGCTGGAGCGCGATCAGCCCCAGCTCATGCTCAATCACCTTGACCGGATCCACGCCCAGCGCCCCGGTGATCCCCTGCCACAGGAGCCACGCCGCAGGCAGCGGACCGAGCACATAGAAAACCCAGTTCGGCAGCTTGCGCGCCATGTGGTTCAGCCGGTCGATCATTAGAACGACTGCGTCAGATCCATACCCGTATAGAGATCCGCCACCTGATCCGCATAGCCGTTCAGCATCAGCGTCGGGCGGCGGCGGGCCAAGAGACCCCCGCCAATCCGACGCTCGGTTGCCTGCGACCAGCGGGGGTGATCCACCTGCGGGTTCACATTGGCATAAAAGCCGTACTCCCGCGGCTGGAGCATGTTCCAGGTGGTCGGCGGCTCTTCGGCGGTGAAGGAGATGCGCACAATCGACTTGATCGACTTGAACCCGTATTTCCACGGAACGACCAACCGGATCGGCGCGCCGTTCTGCTTGGGCATGGGCTCGCCATAGATCCCCGTCCCCATCAGGGTCAGCGGATGCATCGCCTCATCCATGCGCAGCCCCTCGCGATAGGGCCAGTCGATATTGCTGCGTCCGGCCTGCCCGCGCATCTCTTCGGGGCGCACCAGCGTCTCGAAGGCCACGTATTTCGCCCCGGGCTGCGGACCGAACTTGGCGAGGATCTTGCTCAGCTCGATCCCGTTCCACGGAATGACCATCGACCAGGCCTCGACACAGCGGAAGCGATAGATCCGCTCCTCGATCTCGGCCTCATCCACCAGATCCGCGATGTCATAGGTGCCGGGCCGGTCCACCAGACCGTCCACCTTGATCGACCAGGGGTCCGTGGTCAGCGCCGAGGCATAGCGCGCCGGATCCCCCTTATCGGTGCCGAACTCGTAGAAATTGTTGTAGCTGGTGATCTCTTCAAAGGTGTTTGGCTCTTCTCCGCCCGCGAAATCCCGCGCCGAGACCTGGCTTCCGGCCATGATCCCGGCCGCGGCCGCGCTGGCGAGAAAGCTGCGCCGGTTCAGGAACACGTCCTTGGGGGTGATGTCGGAATATCTGAGGTCTGGGCGAAAGCGCGTCATGGAGGTCTCCGGTTCTATTCGCTTGAGATAGGCGAACTGCGGCCGAGGTCCAAAACACGGGCGCTCACGTTGTAGCGGGTTCCTGAAACACGGGGTGCAACTGGTCAAACGGGACCGACGTGCCGTTGGGCTGCACGAGGCGCACATGATGACGGCGCATCTGGCGCGGCTCCTGCACCCCCACGGAATGAGAGATCGTCTCGACCTCCTTCACCAGACCGGTCGCGTAATTCGCCACGCGCTTATACTTCTCCTCGACCACGAGCCCTTTCTGAAACCGGGGATCATGGGTGGTGATGCCCGTGGGGCAGGTGTTCTTGTTGCATTTGAGCGCCTGGATACAGCCCAGACTGAACATGAAGCCCCGCGCCGAGGTCACGAAATCCGCCCCCGCCGCCAGGGCCCAGGCCACATCGCCCGGATTGACCAGCTTGCCTGAGGCGATCAGACGGATCCGCTCGCGCAGCCCGTATTCACTGCGCAGGTCATCGACCATGGGCAGCGCCTCGCGCACGGTCATCCCCACCAGATCGATCAAAGGCATGGGCGCGGCCCCGGTGCCGCCCTCGCCCCCGTCCAGCGTGATGAAATCCGGGGCACTCTCGGGGCCGCGTTGGTTGATGGCCTCAAAAAGCTCGCGAAAGGGGCGTTCTGCCCCGGCCACCATCTTGATGCCCACGGGCTTGCCGGTGACCTCGCGCACATGATGCACGAAATCCAGCAGGTCCTCCCAATCGTCGATCTCCACATGGCGGTTGGGCGAATAGCTCGTCTGCCCCACTGCAAGACCGCGCACCTCGGCGATCTCGGCGGTCACCTTCTCGCCGGGCAGGATCCCGCCCTTGCCGGGCTTGGCCCCCTGGCTGAGCTTGATCTCGAACATGCGCACGGTCTCATGGGCGGCCATCTTCGCCAGTTTCTCGTCGTCCAGCGCCCCCTCGGGCGTGCGCACCCCGTATTTCGCCGTCCCGATCTGATAGACGATATCCGCGCCCCCGGTCAGGTGATGCGCGCTCAAGCCCCCCTCGCCCGTGTTCAGCCAGCATCCCGCCGCCTTGGCCCCCTTGGACAGGGCCAGCACCGCCGGTTTCGAGATCGCGCCATAACTCATGCCCGAGATGTTGAAGATCGAGCGGGCCACGAAAGGCTGTCGCGCCGTGGGACCGATCAGCATGGGCCCGGCGGCGCTCGCCTGCTCGTCCAGGGGCGGAAAGGCCGCGTTCACGAAGATCGGTGTGCCCACCACGCTCAGATTGCGGGTCGACCCAAAGGCCACCGTGTTGCCCTTGCCCGAGGAGGCCCGGCTCACCCATTCCCGCTGGGCGCGGTTGAAGGGCAGCTCCTCCCGGTCCATGGCAAAGAAGTATTGGCGAAAGAATTCGCCCAGGGTCGAGAAGATATGCCGGAACCGTCCGATCACCGGGTAATTCCGCCGGATCGCGTCGGCGGTCTGCATCCGGTCGATGACAAAGAGCACGACAAGCCCTGCCGCGATCGCCCCCAGAACCAGAATGAACCCGTTCGACAGGACCCGGGCGACCCAGTCCGCGCTCTCCATCATATCCATCGCTCACCTCCGCAATATCTTGCCAAGGCTAGGCATCCCCCCGCCGCAAAACCAGCCCGGAGGCGATGAATTCCGAAACACTTTGCCGTCATTTGTCACGACGCTTCACAAAAATGTGTCTCGCATTCAGCTTTTCAGAGGGCTTAGGCCCAGCGCCGCTGTCGTCAACTCCGTCGGCGGAAAGCCCCGCTCGAAAACACACCTAGCTGCCCGTCATCGAACAAGAGATCCGCCATGGGGGCGGATGTTTGACAGGGAGATACACTCATGATCCGCAGAACTTTTCTCGCCGCTTCCACCGCAGTGATGATGGCCGGTGCGGCCTTCGCGATGAGCGACGACGACAAGGCAAAGGATATCGTTGACGTAGCCGTGGAAGCCGGCAGCTTCGGCACGCTGGTCGCGGCCGTTCAGGCCGCCGGTCTGGTCGAGACCCTCAAGAGCGAAGGTCCCTTCACGGTCTTCGCACCCACCGACGAGGCCTTCGCCGCCCTGCCCGCAGGCACGGTCGAAGACCTGCTCAAGCCCGAGAACAAGGACCAGCTGACCGCGATCCTGACCTATCACGTGATCCCGGCCAAGGTGATGTCCGGCGATCTGTCCAACGGTATGGAAGCGGCCACCGTGCAAGGCAGCTCGGTCAAGATCATGACCGAAGGCGGCGTCACCGTGGATGGCGCAACCGTCACCGCGGCCGATATCGAAGCCTCCAACGGTGTCATCCACGTGATCGACACGGTCATCCTGCCGACCATGTAAGGTCAACCACCCACTGGTTCGGCCGGGGTTCCGGCCGGACCAGCACCACAGTTTTGAAGAAAAGAGAGACCCCAATGAACCGTCGTTTCGCACTCAAGTCCTTGGCAGCCGCCGGTGCCGTCGCCTTCGTCGCAGCATGTGACCCCATGGCCAGCACCTCCCCCGATATTGTGGATATTGCCGCATCTGACAGCCAGTTCTCCACCCTGGTCGCCGCCGTGGGCGCCGCCGGCCTCGTGGACACCCTCAAGAGCGATGGCCCCTTCACCGTCTTCGCCCCGACCGATGAGGCCTTCGCCAAACTGCCCGCCGGCACCGTGGAATCCCTGCTGGAGCCGGGCAATATCGATCAGCTGACCGCGATCCTGACCTATCACGTGGTGCCCGGTGCGGTGACCTCCGGCGATCTGGCCGGCGCCATGCTCGACGTCGCCACCGTGCAGGGCGGCACCGTCAAGGTCGACGGCACCGACGGCGTGAAGGTCAACGATGCCACCGTCATCGCGGCGGACATCATGGCCTCCAACGGCGTGATCCACGTGATCGACACGGTTCTGCTGCCCTGATCGGGACCCGACCCGCGTTACCAGTGCTCTGATTTCGAGTACCCAAGCCCCCGGCGCCGCCGCGTCGGGGGCTTTTTCGTGCAAGCCCCGCCCCCTCTTGTCTGCGCCCGGAGCTTCCCGCACTCTGAGCCCAAAGCGCCCCGCGCAAATGGGAGATCACATGTCCGAGAAAATCGCCGTCGTCACCGGAGCCGCCCGCGGCATCGGCCTCGCCACCACGCGCCTCTTCACCGATTCCGGCTGGAAGGTCGCGATGATCGACCGCGATGGAGAGGCGCTCGCCGATGCGATCACCAGCCTCGACAATGTCCACGGGATCGATTGCGACGTCTCGGATGCGGACTCGGTCTCGGGAATGATCGCCGAGACCCTGCGCAAGTTCGGGCGGATCGATGCGCTGGTCAACAATGCCGGCGTAGCCGATTTCGGCCCGATCGAGGACACGACCTACGCGCGGTGGCGCACGGTGATGGCCACCAATCTGGACGGCCCCTTCCTCTGCGTGCAGGCCGCGACCCCGGCCCTGCGCGAGACGGGCGGGGCCATCGTCAACATTTCCTCGATCTCGGGCCTGCGCGCCTCGACCCTCCGGGTGGCCTATGGCACCTCCAAGGCGGCGGTGATCCAGCTCACCCTGCAACAGGCGGTCGAGCTCGGCGAATATGGTATCCGGGCCAATTGCGTCTGCCCGGGCCCCGTACGTACCAAGCTTGCCATGGCCGTCCACTCGCAAGAGATCATCGAGGCCTATCACGACGCGATCCCGCTCAACCGCTACGGCTCGGAACAGGAAATCGCCGAGGCGATCGCCTTTCTGTGCTCGGACAAGGCCAGCTATATCACCGGGCAGGTGCTCGCCGCCGATGGCGGGTTCGAGGCCACGGGCATCGGCCTGCCCGCCCTGCGCCGCTAGGGGCGCCGCCTCTCAGCCGCGACCCGCCGTCAGCGCATCATCGTGGCGTGGCCCGAGGCGATCAGGGCCGCGCCGATATCCTCGCCATCCGCCTGACAAGTGCCCGAGGCAAAGCTCTGGATGCCCGCGCCCTGCATCTGGCAGGTCACGAGCTTGCCCTCGACAATCGCGCGCAACATCTCGGCCGCCGCTTCGCCCTGCGGACTGTTCGGCGGGGGCACCGCGATCCCTTCGAGCCGAACCGCCGTTCCGGACATCACGAGGGTTCCGGCATCGGCCACATAGACATCCCCCTTGGGAGCCGCGAGCAACAGAACGAAGGCCACGAGGGGAAACATGCGAAGGCTCCTTTTCTAGGGTTCGGGACAGGATCCGCAGATCCCGTCAAGAAACCGTTAAAAGCCTAATGATTTATACTTTTTGTATCAACTATCATCTTCTGCGTTGCCATAGATTAACGCCTGTGACACATACCTCGCCATGAAGATCGGAACCATCATCGCGCGGGCGCGCCGGGCCACGGGGCTCAAGCAGAAAGAGCTGGCCGATGCGGCCGGCGTGCATGTGCAGACCCTCAAACGCCTCGAGGGCGGGTCCGGGGCGGGCTATGACACGGTTCGCGCCCTGGAAAAGGCGCTGCGCAAACATGGCGCGCGGTGGGAAGAGACCGAGACGGGCGTACGGCTGACCGTGGATCTGGACGGCTAGGCGCCCGCGCGAACGCTAGCCGTTCTGCGCCGCATTGCAGTCGCGCGCAGCCTCGATGGCCTTCATCGTCCCGGTCAGATCGACCACGAATGCGAAATCCGTCTCGGGCAGAACGATCATCTCGTATTGCTGCATGATATCGGTGACGAATTGCGGGTCATCCGAGATGATGTAGCCGCCCTGATACCCGTCCCGCAGGCCCGAGCTGAGCGTGCGCGCCGAGCCCACATAGAGGTTCTCGCCCAGCAGCACCGCGACCGTTTCCTCCCCGGTCTCCAACGGGGTGTCCTGTTTGGTGAACACGCCCAGATAGCCGAAGCCGCGATCCACGGTCAGGCCCATCTGAACGACATTCTCGGCCGCATCGACCTTCTCGATCATGCAGGTCTTCCGGTCCTCATTGACAAAGACCGTCCAGCCTTCGATCGACCCATAGGCGCTGAACGTGGTGCCCGGGGCGGGCAGGACATCGGAATTGGCCTGCGCCATGGGCGCGGTGCAGGCGAGCGCTGCGGCAAGCACGAGGGGTCGGAACATGGCTGGGCCTCCTGATCTGGCGATGTCCTCCCGACACTGACCGGCCCCCGTCACGGACGCAAACAAAAAAGGCCCCCGCATCCGGGGGCCTCTCTCAGGTGCCGTCTGGCGTCAATGGACCACCGCATCCTCCGGCGGTGTGCGCTGGGAACTCGACACGCGGTCCCCGACCAGAAGACCATCGGCCCCGGCACTGATCGGAATACTGTCGCCATCGGACAGATCCCCCGACAGGATCATCTCTGCCAACTGGTCCTGCAGGGCCCGCTGGATCACCCGCTTGAGCGGGCGCGCGCCAAAGACCGGGTCATAGCCCTCATCGGCAAGCCAGGTCCGCGCACTGTCATCCAGTGCCAGCGTCAGCTTGCGCCCATCCAGCCGCTTTTGCAGCAGGGCGAGCTGGATATCGACAATCGCATCCATATCCTCGCGCACGAGCCGGTCGAAGATGATCGTCTCGTCCAGCCGGTTGAGGAACTCGGGCCGGAAATGGGCCCGGACCGCATCCATCACGTCGCGCTTGGCCCCGCTCGTATCGGCTCCGTCGGGCAGCTGGCTCAGCGCCTGCGCCCCAAGGTTCGAGGTCAGCACGATCAGCGTCTGCTTGAAATCGACCGTCCGGCCCTGCCCATCGGTGAGCATCCCGTCATCCAGCACCTGCAACAGCACGTTGAAGACATCCGGATGCGCCTTCTCGACCTCATCGAACAACACGACCTGATAGGGCCGCCGCCGCACCGCCTCGGTCAGCACGCCGCCCTCGTCATAGCCGACATAGCCCGGAGGCGCCCCGATCAGCCGCGCGACCGCGTGTTTCTCCATGAACTCGGACATGTCGATGCGCACCATCGCGCTGTCATCGTCAAAGAGGAACTCCGCCACGGCCTTGGTCAGCTCGGTCTTGCCGACCCCGGTGGGCCCGAGGAAGAGGAACGAGCCCAAAGGCCGGTTCTCGTCGTTCAGCCCCGCCCGCGCCCGGCGCACCGCATTGGCCACCGCACGTACAGCGGATTTCTGACCGATGACCCGACGCCCGATCTCATCCTCCATCCGGAGAAGCTTCTCACGCTCGCCCTCGAGCATCTTGGAGGTCGGGATGCCGGTCCAACGCTCCACCACCGAGGCGATCTGCTCCGGGCGCACGGCCTCCTCGACCATCACGTCGCTCTCGCCATTCTCGGCGGCGGCCAGCTGCTTCTCGAGCCCCGGGATCACGCCATAGGACAGCTCCCCCGCGCGGCCCAGATTGCCCTCGCGCTTGGCGATCTCGAGCTCGGCCCGCGCCTTGTCGAGCTGCTCCTTGAGGTCCCGCGCCGCGCTCAGCTTGTCGCGCTCGGACTGCCACTGGGCGGTCATCTCTGCGCTGCGCTGCTGCAGATCCGACAGATCCTTTTCCAGGCTCGCGAGACGGTCGCGCGAGGCCAGATCATCCTCTAGCCGCAGCGCCTCCGCCTCGATCTGCTTCTGCAGGATCTCGCGATCCAGCGCGTCGAGCTCTTCGGGCTTGCTGTCCACTTCCATGCGCAGCCGCGACGCCGCCTCATCCACGAGGTCGATCGCCTTGTCCGGCAGGAAGCGGTCCGTGATATAGCGATGGCTCAGGGTCGAGGCCGCCACCAGCGCACTATCCGAGATCCGCACCCCGTGATGCAGCTCGTATTTCTCCTTGATGCCCCGCAGGATCGACACCGTGTCCTCGACCGTAGGCTCCTGCACGATCACCGGCTGGAACCGGCGGGCCAGCGCGGCGTCCTTCTCGACATATTTGCGGTACTCATCGAGCGTCGTGGCCCCGACACAGTGCAGCTCCCCGCGCGCCAGCGCCGGTTTCAGCAGGTTCGAAGCATCCATCGCCCCATCCGCCTTGCCCGCGCCCACAAGCGTGTGCATCTCGTCGATAAACAGGATGATCTCCCCCGCCGCCGCCGTCACTTCCGACAGCACGGATTTCAACCGCTCCTCGAACTCGCCGCGATACTTCGCGCCCGCGATCAGGCTGCCCATGTCCAGCGCCATCAGCTTCTTGTTGCGCAAGGATTCAGGCACATCGCCATTCACGATCCGCAGGGCGAGACCCTCGGCAATCGCAGTCTTGCCGACGCCCGGCTCGCCGATCAGCACCGGGTTGTTCTTGGTGCGACGGCTCAGCACCTGCATGGCGCGCCGGATTTCCTCGTCGCGCCCGATGATCGGGTCGATCTTGCTATCGGCCGCCGCCTCGGTCAGGTCGCGCGCGAATTTCTTGAGCGCATCATAGCCCGATTCCGCCGAGGCCGTATCCGCCGTCCGCCCCTTGCGAATGTCATTGATCGCACCGTTCAGCTTCTGGGCGGTCACGCCACCGGCCTCCAGCGCGCTCTTGGCACCGGATTTCGTCACGGCCAGCGCGGTCAGGATGCGCTCCACCGGGACAAAACTGTCGCCGGCCTTGGTCGCGATCTTTTCCGCCTCGTCCAGCACCTTCGAGGTCTGGGCATCCAGATAGGTCTGCGCGCCGTCGCCCGACACCTTGGGCAGCTTATCCAGCGCCGTCTCCAGCGCCTCGCGCACCCGTGCCAGATCCCCGCCTGCGCGTTCGATCAGGTTGGCCGCCAGCCCCTCGTCATCATCCAGAAATGCCTTCAGAAGATGCTCGGGCACCATCCGCTGGTGATTTTCCCGCATCGCGATGGTCTGGGCGGCCTGAAGGAAGCCGCGCGACCGCTCCGTGAACTTTTCCAGGTTCATCGGTTTCTCCTTTTTCCAAGCGCTTGCCCGGTGAGACGCCCGCTTCGCGGCACATCTGTTGCAAGCCTCACATCTCAGATGGGCGTGAAGAAACCGTTGCGCAAGAGCCACAGACCCGAAATCGGGCGCGAAAAAGCGCCCCTTGCAGGGGGGCCGGGGCTCTGGCAGGGGAAGGCAGCAACCATGGAGGCCCCGATGACGCAAACCGCAGATGATCGCCTGATTGTGGCGCTGGATGTTCCCAACGCGCTGGCCGGGCTCGAACTCGCCGGCAAGCTCGGGGATGCGGTGTCCTTCTACAAGATCGGGCTGGGGATGCTGACCGGCGGGGGGCTGGCGCTGGCCAATGAGTTGAAGACCGAGCATGGCAAGCGGATCTTTCTCGACATGAAGCTCTTCGATATCGGGGCGACCGTCGAGGCGGCGGTGCGCGGGCTGGCCCAGTTCGAGATCGATTTCCTAACCGTCCATGGCGATCCCCATGTGGTCGCGGCCGCCAAGCAGGGCGCCGCCGGGTCGGACATGAAGATCCTCGGGGTCACGATCCTGACCTCGCTGGACCGGGCGGATCTGGATGCCTGCCTGATGCCCGAGGGGCCGGTGCAGGATCTGGTGCTCGAACGCGCGGGCCGCGCGCTGGAGGCCGGGGCCGATGGCGTCATCGCCAGCCCGCAGGAGGCCGCGCTGATCCGCGCCCTGCCCGAGGCGGATGGCAAGCTGATCGTGACACCGGGCGTGCGCCCGACCGGCGCCGCGCTTGGGGATCAGAAACGGGTGGCCACGCCCGCCAAGGCAATCGCCGACGGGGCCGACCATATCGTGGTCGGGCGCCCGATCTGGCAGGCCGCGGCCCCGGCCGCCGCCGCGCGCGCCGTGCTGGCCGAACTGCCCACCACCTAGCGGCTGTGGCGCGGGCCCGGCTTAGTCGTCGTTGATATCATGTTCAAAGGTCTTCACCTGCCCCTGACGCAGGCCGAAGATCCGACGCAGCGCCAGCCACGCGATCAGCGAGAGCACCGCAAAGATCAGGCAGAGGATCGGGACGGATTGCGTCCAGCCGAGCTCCGCCGGGGTGACAAGCAGCAGCCCGCCCACGAGCCCCGCGCCGATCGCGATCCCGAGAAAGATATAGCCGGGCGCCAGCATCTCGACAAAGCCAAGGATCAGCGCCGCCGCGAACCAGAACCATGGCGTGACCAGCATCAGCCGCGCCCTTTCAGCATGTGGAAGGCATTGGTGAAGGCGTCCACCGCATCCGCCGGAACGATGACCGTCTGTGTGCCTTGGGAAGACCCCACCGCCGTGAGCGCCTCGACCTGCTTGAGCGCGACCTGGTACTGTGCCGCCTCCAGCCCGTTATCCTGAATGGCCCGGGCCACGGCGCTGGTGGCATAGGCCTCCGCATCGGCGAGCACCCGGCGGGCCTTCGCCTCCTGCTCGGCGGCATAGAGCTCCGCATCGGCGGCCAGCTCCACCGCGCGTTTCTGGCCCTCGGCCTCGGTGACCTGGGCCCGGCGCGCGCGCTCGGCATTGAGCTGCTGCAACATCGCCTCGCGCGTGGCCGCATCCAGATTGACGTCGAGGATCTCGGCCCGGGTCACCTCGATCCCCCAGTCATCCACCGCATCCTCGACCAGCGCCTTGATCTGGCTGATCAGCTGGCTGCGGTTCGACTGCACCTCGTCCAGCTCCATCTTGCCGATCTCGGCCCGCACGATCCCGGCGACGGTGGTGGCAATCGCGCCGTCCACATCGCGGATCCGGTAGACCGTGCGCTCAGGCTCCAGAATGCGGTAGAACACGCTGGTCTCCACCTGCACCAGCACGTTGTCACTGGTGATCGCGTCCTGGCTGGCATTGGGCAATTGCCGCTCGAGGATCGACACCTCATGGGCGACCCGGTCGAGAAACGGTACGATGAAATTGATCCCCGGCCCAAGCACCGCACGCAACCGCCCGAACCGTTCCACCACATGCTTCTCGGATTGCGGCACGATCCGGATCCCGAGGAACACGCAGAGCAGGATGAACGCCGCCAGCAGCAGGATCACGAGATTTTCCTGTACCAGCGTGAAAAGCAGGTCTTCCATGGCAAAGCTCCGTTACCGGCAGGCCCCCTTGGCCTGCCCCGGGCGTGTCCGCCGCGCCCGCAGAGTAACAGTATCCACGGGGCCGTAAACGGCCCGATAACGTCTCGGCGACCTCCAACCAAAATGGCGATTGGGCGCTCGCCAAATTGTCGCAGCGCGCTAGATATGAGCGATCACTCAAGGAGACGAGACATGAGCACATTCACACGCCGCCAAGCCCTTGCCGCAGGCGCCGCCCTGCCCCTGGCCGCCGCCGCCGGCAGCCCGGCACTGGCCGCCGCCGACATGAAGGGCGCCACAGTGCCGACCCATAACCGCATCAAGCTCGGCGGGTTCGAGGTGACGACCCTGCTGGCCGGCACCACCAAGCGCGACGAGATCCAGTCGATCTTCGGCATGAACGTCTCGCCTGAAGAATTCGCGCAGGTCAGCGAAGAGAACTTCATCCCCGCCGACGCCTCGCAGTTCTTCTTCACCCCGACGGTCGTGAACACCGGCAGCGAGCTGGTGCTTTTCGACACCGGCCTGAACCCCGACGGCATCACCAGCGCCCTGGCCGCCGCAGGCTACAGCCCGGATCAGGTGGACACGGTGGTCCTCACCCATATGCATGGCGACCATATCGGCGGGCTGATGTCCGGCGATGACCCGACCTTCGCCAATGCGCGCTACATCACTGGTGCGGCCGAGCACAACCACTGGTCCAACGCGGCCAATGACCGGTTCAACACCAATGTCGCGCCGCTGAACGAGCAGTTCTCCTTCCTCGATGATGGCGGCTCGGTCGCCTCGGGCATCACCGCCATGGCCGCCTTCGGCCACACCCCCGGGCACATGACCTACCGGATCGAGAGCGAGGGCCAGGCCCTGATGCTGATCGCGGATCTGGCGAACCACCCGATCTGGTCGCTGGAGCGTCCGGACTGGGAAGTGCGCTTCGACATGGACAAGGCCGGGGCCGCCGCCTCCCGCCGTGCGGTGCTGGGCCAGATCGCCGATGAGCGGATCCCGATGATCGGGTACCACATGCCCTTCCCCGGGGTCGGCTTCGTGGAAACCCGCGGCGACGGCTTCCGCTACATCCCGCACAGCTACCAGCTGATGCTCTGAACACGCCCCCTCTCGGGACGACAAGCAGGCCTCCGGGCCTGCTTTTGCGTTTCGGGGTCTGGGCGATCTGTGGGCTCTGCTCGCGGTGTGTGTCGCGAACAGAGCCCGCCCGGTCTCGTGAGTGGTGACGCCCAGCGCCGTCCAACAGGGTGTGCGCCCTAAGGTGTGTCAGACGCTCGCCACGATGCATGAGCGACACGCATGCACCGGGCGTTTGGGGCCAGGAGGACCGGGTGTTCCCGCCTGTGAGTGACATTTAGGGATGCGCCGATACCGCTACCATCGCGCGATTACGTGACAAAGCCGCAGGCCACCCCGCATGCATGGGCGCGCCCCGATCCCGGGCCGGCACTCCGGCACATTTCTGCCACCCGACAGAGTTCGTCGCATGACGGCTTGTCTCCGGAACGACAAAGGCGGAAGCCATGTCCGAACCCGATGCGGCCCGACCCGCCGACCCTTGTGGCCTCCCGCCCGGGGGGTCAGCGCCGATTGGACATGACAACACCCAACCACAGTGACCTGCCCCATGCCTTTCCAGACCGCCATCGCCGCTTGCTCCGTCTGCGCTCTTATCGCCTGTCTCGCGGGCGAGGCGCGTGCCGAAACACGCCGCGTCATCGCCGCAGACCCTCTCGCCAAGGAGATGACCGGGCGCGATGTCAGCTTCCTGGCCCGCGATCTCGAAACGCAGGAGGCCTGCCTCCTCGAGAACAGCGATCTCGAGACACGCCATGGCCCCTGGTCAAGTTTCAAGATCCCCAATCTGCTGATCGCGCTGGAAACCGGCGCGGCTGACGGTCTGCACGCCGAGCGGTCCTGGGATCCGCAACGCCGACCGGCGGCGGGATACTGGCCCGAGGACTGGCGCCGGGACCAAACACTCGAAAGCGCCTTCAGACGGTCGGCAGCCTGGTATTTTCAGGATGTCGCCGTCGATGTCGGCGCGCAAACCTACCGGACAGTTCTCGACGCGTGGCGCTATGGCAATGCCGCCGCGCCCGAAGCGTCGGACAGGTTCTGGCTGGACCGAACCCTGCGCATCTCGGTCTCGGAGCAGGTCGCGTTTCTCTCCCGTCTGCTCTCGGGGTCTCTCGATGTGGCGCCAAAAAACGTTGAGGCGCTCGCCACAGCAAGCCTCGACCGTCGCAGCCCCGAGATCAGCCTCCACGGCAAGACCGGATCGGGCCCCCTGGTCCCGGGGGATTTCTCACGCCCCTTCGAAGGTTGGTATGTGGGATGGGTGGCCAGAACCGGGATGCAACCGATCCCCTTCGCCCTCTATGCCCGTGCCGCCACCTATGGCGAGATCAGGGAGTTCCGGCGCGAGTTTGCCCTCCGGATGCTCACGGAGTGCGGTTATCTCCCGGACGGGTTCGACCGCTGACCGACAGCGCGCGCCTCGGGCAGCCGGTCAGATGGATCTCGCTGTTGTCGACAAGCGCCCCGCCGATCTCAATGCGGCTCCGGCCTCTCGCGGACCGCCAGTCGCTCAGCCCGCAAAACTCTGGCGGCGATCAAACGCACAGGTCGAAGAAGTTGCCGAGCTCAGAGCCACCGCTCAGAGTGCTGGCATGAGCAGGTCGGCATAAGTCTTGGGTAAGCTCGGACAGGCCGTCGAACATTCGGACCGCCGAAGTGACTGCTGCTCCGGGCAAGACATACAGCAGGGAACGTCCGGGTGGGTACCAAGGGGCGTGGTCGTCCATCGGTCTATATTGCGAGGGCTCTGGACCAGGACTGACTTGAGTGCATTCACGAGGCTATCGCAGGATGTGCCCACCGAGCGACCGGACGCAGCGCGCAGGGTGGTCCCCCTTAACCGCAGGATGCCGGAAGCAGTGGCTGAAATTGTCGCCGAAGCGGCCAAATTTCGGTCCGGGGGCTAGGGGTCAAGTTCGTCCCTCGCATCAGTAGCGGTGTAGTGAGCCCCGCCCTTCGCTTCCCTCGCCGCCCCGTGCCTGCGATAGAGGGTCATGTCTGACCGCGCCCCTGATCTCACCGCTTTTCTACAGATGGCCCGCGCCACGGTGGCAGAGTTTCCTGCACCCTTCGCGGCGCTGGCGGCCGAGGTCTCCATCGTCATCGAAGAGATGCCTCAGGACTGGATGCTCGAGGATCTCGACATCCCGGATCCGCTCGATCTGACCGGGCTCTATGACGGGGTGCCGCTGACGGAGAAATCGGTCTTCGATCAACCGATGCAGCCGGACACGGTCTGGCTTTTTCGCCAGCCGATCCTTGCGGAATGGCGCGAGCGCGAGGGCGTGCGCCTTCCCGATCTGATCGCCCATGTGACCGTCCACGAGTTCGCCCATCACTTCGGCTGGTCCGATGAGGATATCGCCGCCATCGACCGCTGGTGGGAGTAGTGTTGCGCGGTTTGGGGGGTAACGCGCGCCCGTGCCCGACACTTGCCCGACACATGTCCGACAGCTGTCCGACGGGGGGCCGACCGCCGTCGGGCAGGCCCGGCGCGCCCCTTTCGGAGGCTGCGCTACGCCAGTTGGAGCCGGTCCGCGGTGGGGTTGATTGGGTAGATCAGGGCGCGATCCGCGCGACATAGGAGACGTCGGCCCGCACCGCTCGGCCCTGCCGCCATGGGACCAGACCCGCCGCGCCGCACCAGCGCGCAGGCCGTCCCGGCGGACCTGTTAGCACGGCACGGGCCGATGGCTCCCGCGCCCCTGAGCGCCAGCCTTCCGACCCCCAGGACCCGGTTTCAGCGTGGTTCAGAGCGTGTCAGTGGTTGCGCGTCGCCGAGGTGTCGCGCCAGCGGTTCACAATGGGATAGCGCCGGTCGAGCCAAAAGGCCCGCTCGGTCAGCCTTGCGCCGGGTGCCGATTGGAACCGCTTGTATTCACTGATGAAAATCAGGTGTTCGACTTTCTTGACCGTCTCAAGCTCGAACCCTTCGGCGACCAGTTCCGCCACCGAGGCTTCGCGGTCGATCAGGCCTTCGAGGATCGCGTCGAGCACCCCATAGGGCGGCAGGCTGTCCTCGTCCTTCTGATCCTCGCGCAACTCCGCCGACGGGGCCTTGTCGATCACCCGCTGCGGGATCACCTCGCCCGCCGGTCCCATCATCCAGTCACGATGGTTCTCGTTGCGCCAGCGGCAGGTCTCGAAAACCCGGGTCTTGTAGAGATCCTTGATCGGGTTGTAGCCCCCCGCCATGTCGCCATAGATCGTGGCATAACCCACGGCGACCTCGGACTTGTTGCCCGTGGTCAAAAGCATCTCCCCGAACTTGTTGCTCAGCGCCATCAGAAGCAACCCGCGCAACCGCGATTGCACATTTTCCTCAGCAATCCCCGGCGAGGTCCCATTGAAAAACGGCGCCAACGCCTCCGAGACCGCCGCGCGCGGTCCGGCAATGGGCAAGGTATCGAGCGGGCAGCCAAGGCGGTCGGCCACACCGGCCGCATCCTCGAGCGAGTGCTCCGAGGTGTATTCCGACGGCAGCATCACGCAGCGCACGTTCTCCGGACCAATCGCGTCGGCCGCGATCGTGGCAACGATCGCGCTATCGATCCCCCCGGACAGGCCGAGCAGCACCTTGCCGAAACCCGACTTGCGCAGGTAATCGCGCAGGCTCTCGACCATCACCCGGTAATCGGCTTCCCATTCGTCGGGAAGCGCCGCTTTCTCGCCCTCGCGGATCCGCCAGCCCTCGGGCGTCTCGTCGAGATCCAGATGGGTGATCGCCTCGTCCATGGCGGGCATCTGCAGGGCCAGCGCCCCATGGGGATTCAGGGCAAAGCTCGCCCCGTCGAACATCTGGTCGTCCTGCCCGCCCACCATGTTCAGATAGATCAGCGGCAAGCCGGTCTCGATCACCCGTGCCACCATCAGGTTGAGCCGAGTGTCATGCTTGTTGCGGTGATAGGGCGAGCCATTGGGAACCAGCAGGATCTCGGCCGCCGATTCCGCGAGGGTCTCGGTCACATCCGGGTACCACGCATCCTCGCAGATCGGCGTCCCGATGCGCAGGGGCCCGATCCGGTACGGCCCGCTCACCGGCCCCGAGGTGAAAAGCCGTTCCTCGTCAAAGACATCCGCATTGGGCAGGTGATGCTTGAGCACCCTCGCCACCACGCGTCCGCCTTCGAGAATGGCATAGGTGTTGTAAAGCTTGCCGCCTTCGATCTGCGGCGATCCGATGCCCAGCGCGGGCCCGTCGGCGCAATCCTGCGCCAAGGCGGCCAGCACCCGCTCCGCATCGGCGGCAAAGGCCGGACGCATGACCAGATCCTGGGTCTGGTAACCGGTCAGGAACATCTCGGGCAGGGCCACGAATTGCGCGCCCGCCGCTTTGCCGGCCTCCCAAGCCGACAGGGCCTTGGCCGCATTGTCATCCAGCGCCCCAAGGGTCGGGTTCAGCTGGGCCAGGGTCAGGCGAAAGGTCTGGGTCATCTGGGGCGCCTCGGATTGACTGTCGCTGCGAAGCATCGCTTCGCCGTTGGGGCGTTTGTAGCAGGTCCTCCGCCGGGCGAAAGGCTCGGCGCGCCTTCGCGGCCCCCCGCCTAGCCCATTGCCCCCTGACGGGAGGTCCATTAGCCTTTTGGCCAACGAGAACGCCGCCGCATCCCGCGCGCAGGCCCGACAGGACACAACCCATGCCGCAAAAGCTCCCGCCCGTCTCTTCCCTGCGCCGGATCGCCCTGACGGCGGGCCTCCTGCTGGCCGCGCAGGGCCCGGCACTGGCTCAGGACGGGGCCATCGTGAAGCAATTCGACGATGGCGGGATCTATGAGGGGACCTTTGTCGACGGGCTGCAGGACGGGGTCGGCACCTATACGCTCCCCAATGGCTATGTCTATTCCGGCGAATGGGTCCGGGGCGAGATCCGCGGACAGGGCGAGGCCCGCTTCCCCAATGGCTCGGTCTATGTGGGCAGCTTCGTGAAGGGCAAACCCGAGGGGCAGGGCCGGATCACCTATCCCGATGGCGCGACCTTCGAAGGCGACTGGGTCGATGGCCGGATGACCGGAGACGGCACGGCGAGCTATGCCGATGGCGCGCTCTATACCGGCTCCTTCCTCAATGGCCGCCAGAACGGTCCGGGCCGGATGGAGGCCGCGGACGGCTATATCTATGACGGAGACTGGGTCGACGGCGTGATGCAGGGCCAGGCCCGGATCACCTATGCCGATGGCGCGGTCTATGAAGGCGCGGTCGTGGCGGGCGAGCGCACCGGATCGGGCCGACTGACCCGGCCGGACGGGCTCGATTACAATGGCGAATGGGCGAATGGCCAGTTCAACGGACAGGGGCGCCTGATCCAGCCCAATGGCGACATCTATGAAGGCACGCTGGTCAATGGGTTGCTGCAGGGCGAAGGCACCATGATCTATGCCAGCGGGTTGCGCTATATCGGTAGCTTCGCCGATGATCAGCGCCACGGACAAGGCGTGTTCGAAGGCCCCGATGGCTACCGCTACGAAGGCAGTTGGGTCGAGGGCAAGATCGAGGGCGAAGGCACCGTCGTCTATCCCGACGGCTCGCGCTATGTGGGCAGCTTTGTGGACGAGAAGCCCCATGGCACGGGCCAGATCACCTATCCCGACGGCTCCACCTATGCGGGCACCTGGGTCGCGGGCGTGATCGAGGGCGACGGCGTGGCGCGCTATGCCAATGGGATCGTCTATGAAGGCCAGTTCCGCAACGCGTTGACGGACGGGACCGGCACGATCACCTATCCCAACGGCTACAGCTATACCGGCGGCTGGGTCGCGGGCGAGAAGGAGGGCGAAGGCACCGCCACCTATCCCGACGGCTCGGTCTATAGCGGCGCGTTTCGGGGCGGAATGCGCGAGGGCGAGGGCGTGGTCGTGCTTGCGGATGGGTTTCGCTACGAGGGCAACTGGACAGGCGGCGAGATCAACGGCTTTGGCCGCGCCACCTATGCCAATGGCGATGTCTATGTGGGCACGTTCGAAGGCGGCAAACGCTCGGGCCAGGGCACGCTGACCTATGTGGGTGGGCAGGTCGAATCCGGCGAGTGGCAGAATGGCGCGCTGTTGCGCAATGGCGGCGAAGCACCTCCCAGCCCCGCCACCCAGGATGACGACGCGGCCACGCCGACCGAGTAACCCCGCCTAGATCCGTTCGCCCCGGTCGAGCCGCGCCAGCAGGTCGTCGGCCTCGGCCAAGACGGTCTCGCGGCGGGTCTCATCCATCCGGTCAAAGGTCCGGTACATCTGCGCCATGCGGGGATTGCCCTCGAACTTCGCGCGATGCCGGATCAGGAACTGCCAATAGAGCAGGTTGAACGGGCAGGCCCCCTCGCCCGTCTTCTGCTTCACCTTGTAGGCGCAGGATTTGCAGTAATTCGACATCCGGTCGATATAGGCGCCGCTCGACACGTAAGGTTTTGAGCCCAGCACCCCGCCATCGGCAAACTGGCTCATGCCGATGACATTCGGCGCCTCAACCCACTCGTAGGCATCTGCATAGACCGCGAGATACCACTCATGCACCGCCGCCGGATCGATCCCGGCCAAGAGCGCGAAATTGCCCGTCACCATCAGCCGCTGGATATGGTGGGCATAGGCCTCGTCCCGGGTCTGGCCGACCGCCTGCGAGATACAATGCATATCCGTGTCGGCATCCCAATAGAAGGCCGGCAAGGGCCGGTCATGGCCCAGCGCGTTGCGCCGCGTATACTCCGGGCCTTCGCGGAAATAGATCCCGCGCATGTATTCCCGCCAGCCGATGATCTGGCGAATGAACCCCTCCACCGCGTTGAGCGGCGCGGTTCCGTCCCTGTAGGCGGCCTCCGCCGCGTCACAGGCCGCGCGCCAATCCAGCAAACCCGCATTGATGTATTGCGCGATCACCGCGTGGTAGAGAAACCGGTTCTCCGACAGCATCGCGTCCTGGTAATCCCCGAATTTCGTAAGCGCATGCCGGATGAAGTGATCCAGCGCCTGCTGGGCCTGCTCTGCATCGGTGGCGAACCAGAAGGGCGTGAGCTCTCCGAAATTCTCGCCGAAACGGGCCGCGACAAGGGTAAGCACCTCTTCGGTGACCGCATCGGGGGCAAAACGCAGCGGCCCCTCGAAGGCCACATCCTCGGGTGCAGGTTTACGGTTGTCGTGGTCGTAGTTCCACTTGCCGCCCTCGGGCTTGTCCCCCTCCATCAGGTAGCCTGTCTTGCGCCGCATTTCGCGATAGAAATACTCCATCCGGAGCTGCTTGCGCCCCTCGGCCCAGGCATCGAATTCCGCGTGGCTGGCCAGAAACCGCGTGTCGGGCATCTGGTGGACCGGCAGCGGGCAATCCTCCAACGCCGAGATGAGCCGCCATTCCCCGGGCTCCGTGGCGATGACCTCGGTCGCGCCCAGCGCGTCGGCCCGGCGGAGAAGCTCTCCGGGGATCGACTGCGTATTCTCCGGATCCTCCAGCTCGGTATAGGCGACGGTCCAGCCCTGATCGCGCAGCCGGGCCGCGAATTTCCGCATGGCGGCAAAGAGGAAGGCGATCTTCTTGGGATGGTGGGGCACGTAGGAGGCCTCGTCCATCACCTCCGCCATGACCACCACGTCGCGGCCAGCCTCCGCCTCGGCGAGGGCGGCGATCTGGGGTGAGAGCTGGTCGCCGAGGATCAGGATCAGTCGCGGCGCGCTCACCAGGGCACCTCGGCCCCGGACCAGTCGAAGAACTGCCCCGTCTGGGCCGCGCCCACCCCGTCCATGACCCGGACCAGATTTGCCGCAGCCTCGGCCGGCGGGACGGACGGGTGGCGGCCGAGATACTTGGCCGTGAAGGGCGTCGCGACCGTGCCCGGATGCAGGCAGACCACCGCGGCCTCGCGATGGGTGCGCGCGATTTCGATCGCCGCCGTGTGGACCAACTGGTTCACTGCCGCCTTCGCCGCGCGGTAGCTGTACCATCCGCCCAGCCGGTTATCCCCGATCGATCCGACCCGCGCCGAGAGCACCGCAAAGACCGCAGGACGGTCCTTGGGCAAGAGCCGTTGCGCATGGCGCAACACCAGCGCAGGCCCCGCTGCGTTCACCAAGAACTGGTCCAAAAGGGCCTGCGGCGTGAGGTCGCGCAGGGATTTTTCGGGGGCAGAACCGGCAATTTCCAAGGCACCGGTCGCCACGATCACCCGGTCGAACACCCCCTCCAGCGCGCCGAGCTGGGTGTCGACCGCTGCTGCGTCCGTGACATCGAAGCCCGTCTCACTCCTGGACAGACCTATGATTTCATGTGTTTTTTCGAGCTCGACCTGCAACGCGGCACCGATACCGCCCGAATTGCCGAGGATCAGCGCGCGCGGGGCCATAGCGTCTCTCCTTGTCATCGGCGTGACACTTAGGTCGCAGCGGCAATCTGCCGAGGGCTTTTATTAAGGAATTCAGAGTAGCCTTTCAGAAGGCTGAGGGAGGTAATGTAGAGTGAGACTGACGAATGACCAGACTATTCATTGCCGCGCTCGCATCCCTGTTGCTTGGGGCTCCTGCGTCCGCGATTGAGCTACACCTTCTGAGAAGTTTCCCGTCCGACGGCCCCTCGGGCCTTGCCTATGATCGCAATTTCTGCGGCCTTTGGGTTGCGAACGAGACCGGCACGGTCCGGCTCATCGATCTCTGGGGCAACGAGGTGCGCAGCTTCGAAGCGCCGCTTCACCGGGTTGATGCGGTCGCCGTCGAAGGTGACCACCTGCTGATTTCTGACGGCTCGGGCCTCTATCAACGGGTCTCGCGCGAGGGCAAGGCCCTTGGCGAGCCGTTCCGGCTGTCCCTGACCCTGAGGGATACGGACGGCCTTTATGTGGACAATAGCAGTTCGGACTACTGGGTCGCGGATGACACGGCGGCCGAGATCGTGCAGATCCGTCAGGATGGTACCACGGTGCGCCGCCTGATCGGCTATATGCAGAGCCCGCAACTGATGGAGCCTCAGGGCATCACCCAGGACCCGGTCCATGGCACGATCCTCGTGGTGGATGACGCCGATGCGTCCGACAGCCTGTTCGAGTTCGATGCCGATGGCGTGCTGCAATCGGTGACCTCCCTGCAGTTTGCCGGGAATGACGCCGAGGGGGTCACGATCAATGCCGAGGGCACCCAGGTCTATGTGGCCTTTGACGAGGGCGGCGTGATCGCGGTCTTCGACTACAGCCCCACAAGTGTGGGGTCGTTTGGCGAAGCGCTGCCGTCGGCCTGCATGATTTCCAGCTTGGAATTCGCGGAGCCGCCCGTATAAAGGGGCCCATGACGCTGCAAACCGCCTCTGACACGATGTTGCCGCGCGCCATGACCGGCGCGCGCCTTCCTGCACGTCTCCTTCTTCTTAGCCGCCTCTGAGCGTGCCGTACGGCGCGACCGCTCAGAGGTATTCGCTGCGCCACTTCGCGACAGAGACAAACGGCTAAATCAAGAGACATCCCATGACCGACAAGACGAAACAGGACCGCGTGTTGATTTTCGACACGACCTTGCGCGACGGCGAGCAGAGCCCCGGCGCCACCATGACCCATGATGAGAAGCTGGAGATCGCCGGTCTGCTCGACGAAATGGGGGTCGATATCATCGAAGCGGGCTTCCCCATCGCCTCGGATGGCGACTTTGCTGCGGTGAGCGAGATCGCCAAGAACGCCCAGAACTCCGTGATCTGCGGGCTGGCGCGGGCGAATTTCAAGGATATCGACCGCTGCTGGGAGGCAGTGCGCCACGCCCGCCAGCCCCGGATCCACACCTTTATCGGCACCTCGCCCCTGCACCGGGCGATCCCGAACCTGACCATGGACGAGATGGCGGATCGGATCCACGACACGGTTACCCATGCGCGCAACCTCTGCGACAATGTCCAATGGTCCCCCATGGACGCCACGCGCACCGAGTATGACTATCTTTGCCGGGTGATCGAGATCGCGATCAAGGCCGGGGCCACCACCATCAACATCCCCGACACTGTGGGCTACACCGCCCCGCGCGAAAGCGCGGACCTGATCGCGCGGCTGATCGGCGACATCCCCGGCGCGGGGGACGTCACCTTTGCCACCCATTGCCACAACGATCTGGGCATGGCGACCGCCAACGCCCTGGCCGCCGTGGATGCGGGCGCGCGCCAGATCGAGTGCACAATCAACGGCTTGGGCGAGCGCGCGGGCAACACCGCGCTGGAAGAGGTCGTCATGGCACTGCGCGTGCGCAATGACATCATGCCCTACCAGACCGGCATCGACACGCAGAAGATCATGAACATCTCCCGCCGGGTCGCCTCAGTCTCGGGCTTTGCGGTCCAGTTCAACAAGGCGATCGTCGGCAAGAACGCCTTCGCCCATGAGAGCGGGATTCACCAGGACGGCATGCTCAAGAATGCCGAGACCTTCGAGATCATGCGTCCCGAGGATATCGGCCTCAGCGAAACCAACCTGGTCATGGGCAAGCATTCCGGTCGTGCGGCCCTGCGCGCCAAGCTGTCCGATCTGGGCTATGAGCTGGGCGACAACCAGCTCAAGGATGTGTTTGTCCGGTTCAAGGCCTTGGCCGACCGCAAGAAAGAGATCTATGACGAGGATCTCGTGGCGCTGATGGGCGAGGCCAGCACGGATCCCGCCCGCGAGCGGCTGCAGGTCAAATTCCTGCGGGTGATCTGCGGCACCGAGGCACCGCAATCGGCGGATCTGACCCTGACCGTGGATGGTGTCGACACCCAGATGACGGCCCAGGGCGATGGTCCGGTGGACGCGACCTTCAACGCGGTGAAGGCCCTGTTCCCCCATGCCGCGCGGCTGCAGCTCTATCAGGTGCACGCGGTCACCGAAGGCACCGACGCCCAGGCCACCGTCACCGTCCGGCTGGAGGAAGATGGTCGTATCGTCTCGGGCCAGGCGGCGGATACGGACACGGTGGTGGCCTCGGCCAAGGCCTATGTTCAGGCGCTGAACCGTCTGCTGGTGCGGCGCGAAAAGACGCCCGAAGGCAGCGACCGGCGCGAGGTGTCATACAAGGATGTGAGCTGACCGGGCCCAAGACCGACGACGGCGGGCCATCCCGGCCCCCGTCAAGACCCCGCCCCTTCGGCTTGGCCTGATGGCGGAAAGCTGCCATAGGCTGGGGGAATGGGTCTTTACCCGCTGCGGTGCAGCGGTCATTAAGACGTGCACCTCGGCGCGCCCGAGTCTGTGCCAAGGATTCTAGACGTGGGGTAGGCGGGCAATGGCAGGTGGCTTTTCGCTCTTTTCAACGGATATGGCGATCGACCTCGGAACGGCGAACACGCTGGTCTATGTCAAAGGCAAGGGCATCATCCTGAATGAGCCCTCCGTGGTGGCCTATCACGTCAAAGACGGCAAGAAGCAGGTTCTGGCCGTGGGCGAAGACGCCAAAATGATGCTGGGCCGGACGCCCGGTTCGATCGAGGCGATCCGTCCCATGCGCGAGGGTGTGATCGCCGATTTCGACGTGGCCGAAGAGATGATCAAGCATTTCATCCGCAAGGTGCACCGCCGGACGTTTTTCTCGAAACCCAAAATCATCGTCTGTGTCCCCCATGGCGCCACCCCGGTGGAGAAACGCGCGATCCGCGATTCCGTGCTCAAGGCGGGTGCGCGGCGCGCGGGTCTGATCGCCGAACCCATCGCGGCGGCCATTGGCGCGGGCATGCCGATCACCGATCCGACAGGCTCCATGGTGGTGGATATCGGTGGCGGGACCACCGAGGTCGCGGTGCTCAGCCTCGGCGATATCGTCTATGCGCGCTCGGTTCGCGTGGGTGGCGACCGCATGGATGAGGCGATCATCAACTACCTGCGCCGCCAGCAGAACCTCCTGATCGGGGAGGCGACCGCAGAGCGCATCAAGACCTCCATCGGGACGTCGCGGATGCCCGATGACGGGCGCGGGGCGACGATCCATATTCGCGGCCGTGACCTTCTGAACGGGGTGCCGAAAGAGGCCGAGCTCAATCAGGCGCAGGTCGCCGAGGCGCTGGCCGAGCCGGTGCAGCAGATCTGCGAGGCGGTGATGACCGCGCTTGAAGCGACCCCGCCGGATCTGGCCGCGGATATCGTGGATCGCGGCGTGATGCTGACCGGGGGCGGCGCGCTACTGGGTGAGCTGGATCTTGCCCTGCGCGAGCAGACCGGCCTGCCCATTTCTATTGCCGACGAGTCGCTGAATTGTGTAGCCTTGGGCACAGGCAAGGCACTGGAATACGAGAAGCAGCTGCGCCACGCGATCGACTACGAAAGCTAACGCAACCCGGCGGCACCGCCCGCTGAGGAGGGGCCTTGGCACGATACCGCAACGACGACGACAGTTACTTCAAGCCGATCCGCCGTGTGCTGGTCGGCTGTCTCGTTGTGGGGCTGCTTGGTCTCTTCCTGCTCTGGCGCATCGACAGCCCCCGGGTTGAGCGGATTCGCATGGATATTGTCGAGCGGGTCGTGCCCGGGCTCGACTGGGCGATGGCGCCGATCACCGGGCTGTCGCGGATGGCCGAGGATTTCCAATCCTATGCCCGGCTCTATGAGCAAAACGAGGAATTGCGCCGCGAATTGCAGCAGATGAAGGCCTGGCGCGAGGCGGCCTTGCAGCTGGAACAGGAGAATGCCCAGCTCAAGGATCTCAACACCGTGCGGATCGAGCCGGAACTGACCTTTATCACCGGCGTGGTCATGGCCGATAGCGGATCGCCCTTTCGCCGCTCGGTGATCCTGAATGTGGGGGCCGAGGATGGGGTTCAGGATGGCTGGGCGACCATGGATGGCCTGGGCCTCGTGGGGCGGATCGCCGGGACGGGCGAATCCGTGGCGCGCGTTCTGCTCCTGACCGATCCATCGAGCCGCGTGCCCGTGATCCTGCAACCCTCGGGCCAGCGCGCCATGCTGGTGGGGGACAATTCCGGCACGCCCCTGATCGATTTCATCGAAGCGCCCGAGCAGGTGCGTCCGGGCGACCGGGTGGTGACCTCGGGCGATGGCGGGCTGTTTCCCGCGGATCTTCTGGCCGGTCAGGTGGCGCGCGCCACGGATGGACGGTTCCGCCTGCGGCTCTCGGCGGATTATGAGCGGCTGAAATTCCTGCGCGTGCTGCGCAGCCAGCCGACGCCGCCTCTGCCCGAGGCCGCCCCGATCGACGGCATCGTCACCCCGCCCCTCGCCGCGCTGGAGGCGCTGGCCGATGGATAGCGCGCTCGATCTCCGACGGTGGAGCCTGCGGACCATCTTTGCGCTGATGGTTGCCGTGGTGCTGATCACAGCCCTATTGCCCCTGCGGGTCGAGGCGCCGCGCTTTCCGGGCCCCGATCTCGTGCTCTGCGTGACGCTGGCCTGGGTGCTGCGGCGGCCCGATGTCCTGCCGGTGCTGTTTGTTGTGGCGGCGGTCCTGCTTGAGGATTTCCTGTTTCAGCGCCCGCCCGGGCTCTGGGCGCTGCTGGTGCTGATCGGCTCCGAGGTGATCCGGCGACAGGCCTACCGTGAGGGCGAGATCCCCTTCCTTCTGGAATACGGCATGGTGGCCGCGACGATCACCGGCATGATGGTGGCCGAACGGGTCCTGCTGGCGGTGGCCTTTGTGCCCCAACCGAGCCTCGGCGCGCATCTGCTGCATCTGGCGACCACCATTGCGATCTATCCGGTCGTGGTCGCGATCAGCGTGTTCGTGCTCGGGGTGCGCCCGCTCGCCACCGATGGCCCGCGGATCCGGGGGATGCGTCCATGAAACGGTCCGAGAAAGACAGCAAGTTCAGCGTGCGCACCATCACTCGGCGGGGCCTGATCCTCGGCGGGTTGCAGACCGGTGTGCTGGGCGTGCTGGCCCTGCGGATGCGCGAGCTACAGGTCGAACAGGCCGAACAGTTTCAGTTTCTCGCCGAGGAAAACCGGATCAACATTCGCCTGCTACCCCCGGCACGGGGGCTGATCTATGATCGCAACGGGGTGCTCCTGGCCGGGAATGCCCCGAATTACCGGGTGGTGATCGTGCGCGAGGATGCGGGCGATGTGGACGCGGTACTCAAGACACTGACCGATATCGTCCCCCTGCCCGAAGAGGATCTTGTCCGCGCCCGCCGCGAGATGAGCCGCCGCTCGCCCTTTGTCCCGGTGACCATCGCGGACCGCCTGACATGGGAGCAGTTCTCGGAAATCGGGGTGAACGCCCCCGCCCTGCCCGGCATCACCACCGAGGTCGGTTTGAGCCGGGTCTATCCGCTGGATCAGGATTTCGCCCATTCCATCGGCTATGTAGGCCCGGTCAGCGACTACGATCTGGAGCGCTTGCAGGATGATGACCCGCTGCTGCAGATCCCGCGGTTCCAGATCGGCAAGACCGGGGTCGAGGCCAAGCTCGAGCGGGACCTGCGCGGCTCCGCCGGAACGCGGCAGATCGAGGTCAATGCCGCGGGCCGCGTGATGCGCGAGCTGCGCCGGGATGCGGGCAATTCCGGCGCGAATGTGCAACTGACCCTCGATCATTCCTTGCAGAACTTCACCGAGGCCCGGTTGGCCGGGGAAAGCGCGGCGGTCGTCGTGCTCGACATGGCGGATGGCGATATCCGCGCCATTGCCTCGGCGCCCAGCTTTGATCCCAACAAGTTCGTGCGCGGCATTTCGGGGCCCGACTACCGCGCCTTGCTGGAGGATGAATATCGCCCGCTCGCCGACAAGACCGTGCAGGGCACCTATCCGCCGGGCTCGACCTTCAAGATGATCACGGCGCTGGCCGCGCTCGAGGCCGGACTGATCGACACCGAGGAGCGTGTCTGGTGCGGCGGCTATACCGAGCTTGGGCGGCGGCGCTTCCACTGCTGGAAGCGCGGCGGTCATGGCTGGATGAACATGGTCGACAGCCTGCGCGAGAGCTGTGACGTCTATTACTACGACATCGCCCAGCGCGTCGGGATCGAGAAGATCGCCGAGATGGCCCGCCGGTTCGGGCTGGGCCAGCGGTTCGATCTGCCGATGTCGGCCGTGGCCGAGGGCCTGATCCCCGACAAGGCGTGGAAGAGCGCCAATCGCGGCGAGGACTGGCTGGTGGGCGATACGCTCAACGCCTGTATCGGGCAGGGCTTCGTGCTGACCTCGCCCCTACAACTGGCGGTGATGACCGCGCGGCTCGCCACAGGTCGCGAGATCATGCCCCGCCTCGTGCGCAAGGTCGACAACACGCCCGTCCCCGTGGCCGAGGCTCCGTCTCTGGGCATCCGCCGGCGCTATCTGGAGGTGATCCAGCGCTCGATGTACGAGGTCAGCAATCTGCGCAAGGGCACCGCCTATGGAAGCCGCGTCACCGAGAAGGCATACCGCATCGCCGGCAAGACCGGCACCAGCCAGGTCCGCAACATCACCGCCGAAGAGCGCGCCCGCGGCGTGTTCCGCAATGCGGATCTGCCCTGGAACCGGCGCGACCATGCGCTGTTCGTGGGCTATGCGCCGTTTGATGCGCCGCGCTACGCGATCTCGGTCGTGGTGGAGCATGGCGGCGGTGGTTCCAAGGCTGCGGCCCCGATCGCCCGGGATGTCCTGTTGCAGGCGCTCTATGACGGGCTGCCGCCACTCAGCGCCTACCCGGCCCACCAGCACAACATGATCGAGGAACGTCAGCGCGCGCTGGAACTGCGTCCGCGTCTCGAGCCGACCGAAGGGCGCAGCCGCGCATGAGTTATCTTGAGTCCCAGGTTCAGCGCGTCCCCTCCGGCTTTGCCAAGGCTCTGCATCTCAACTGGGGCTTGATCCTGCTGCTGATCGCGGTCGCCTGCTTTGGCTTCCTGATGCTCTATTCGGTGGCGGGCGGGTCCATGACACCCTGGGTCGAGCCGCAGATGAAGCGCTTTGCCCTTGGCATGACGCTGATGTTCATCGTCGCTTTTGTGCCGATCTATGTCTGGCGCAACCTCTCGGTGCTGGCCTATCTCGTCTCGCTGGTCCTGCTTCTGGCGGTGGAGTTCTTCGGGGTCGTGGGCATGGGCGCCCAGCGCTGGATCGATCTGGGCTTCATGCGGCTGCAGCCGTCCGAGCTGATGAAGGTGACCCTCATCATGTTGCTCGCGACCTATTACGACGTGCTCGACGTCAAGAAGACCTCGCGCCCGCTCTGGGTGATCCTGCCGCTGATCGCGATCATGGTGCCCGTGGCACTGGTGCTGAAACAGCCCGATCTGGGGACATCGATCCTGCTCATGGCGGGGGGCGGTGTGGTGATGTTCGCCGCCGGGGTGCATTGGCTCTATTTCGCGGTGGTGATCTGTGCCGGGGTCGGTCTCGTCACTGCGGTGATCTATTCACGCGGGACGGAGTGGCAGCTCCTGCAGGATTACCAGTACCGGCGCATCGACACCTTTCTGAACCCGGAAAACGACCCCCTTGGCGCGGGCTATCACATCACCCAGTCGAAGATCGCCCTGGGATCCGGCGGGTTCACCGGCAAGGGCTTCATGGAAGGCACCCAGAGCCGTCTGAACTTCCTGCCCGAGAAGCACACGGATTTCATTTTCACCACGCTGGCCGAGGAGTTCGGCTTTATCGGCGGGATCTCCCTGCTGGCGCTTTACGGGCTGATCATCGCGTTTTGCCTGGTCTCGGCCCTGCGCACCCGGGACCGGTTCTCGAGCCTGCTGATCATCGGCGTCGCGGCGACCTTCTTCTTCTTCTTCGCGGTCAACATGGCCATGGTGATGGGGCTGGCCCCGGTGGTGGGCGTCCCGCTGCCGCTGGTCAGCTATGGCGGCTCGGCGATGCTGGTGCTGCTCGTTGCCTTCGGCCTTGTCCAGAGCGCCCATATCCATCGACCAAGGTAGCCTGCCCATGCCCCCTCGCATTCTCTTTGCCGCCCATGCGCAACGCTGGGCGCAGTATGAGGCCCCCTTGCGCGCCGCACTGGCCGAGGCCGGGATCGAGGCCCGGCTCGATTGCGATCTGAGCGATCCGGGCAGCGTGGATTACATCATCTTTGCCCCTGCAGGGGATGTTGAGGATTTCACGCCTTTCACCAACGCGCGGATGGTCCAGAACCTCTGGGCCGGGGTTGAGGGGGTGGTGGGCAACCCGACCCTGAACATTCCGCTGACCCGGATGGTCGATACCGGGCTGACCGAGGGAATGGTCGAATGGTGCACGGGCCATGTGCTGCGCCATCATCTGGGGATGGACCAGATGCTCGCGGCGCAGGACGGTATCTGGCGACATTTTGAGTTCATCCCGCCCCTCGCCCGGGATCGCCGGGTCACGGTGCTGGGGCTCGGGGCGCTGGGGGCGGCGGTCTGTGCCTCTCTGGTCGGGCTGAACTTTCAGGTGCGCGGCTGGTCCCGCCGGCCGAAATCCCTGCCCGGTGTCGAAAGCTTCCATGGCGACAACCTGCACGCCGCGCTGGAAGGGGCGGAGATCGTCATCCTCCTCTTGCCCTACACCCCGGCCACGGACGGGATCCTGACCACCGATGGCTTGGACCAACTGGCCGAGGGCGCCGTGGTGCTGAACCCCGGGCGCGGTGGGCTGATCGATGATGCTGCACTTCTGGCCGCGCTCGATCGCGGGCGGGTGGGGCACGCCACGCTCGACGTCTTCCGGACCGAGCCCCTGCCGCCCGAGCATCCCTATTGGTCCCATCCCAAGGTCACGGTCACCCCGCATATCGCCTCGGAAACCCGGCCCAGCACCGCAAGCCGTGTGGTGGTCGAGAATATTCGCCGCGCCGAAGCGGGGGAGCCGCTGCTCCATCTCGTGGACCGCAGCGCGGGGTATTGAGCGTTTATTTCAGGCGTGGCGGGCGGTCGGGGTCCATGCCCGGCGCCGCGGGGCCGGTATAGCTCTCGGCCTCGGGCAAATCGAACCGCAGCCCGTGGCGCGCAAGGGCGCTGGCCACCGGGTCGCTGTCGCGCAGGAAGCCCACATCGAGCGCCCCTGCCTCGATCCCGGAGAAGACGAGCGCCTCGCGCGCGGCGGCCGCCAATGCAGGTTCCGCCCCCGGGACCGTCCCGAGGAAGCCCAGCAGGTGCCCCATGCGCCCGCCCTCGTAGCGCACGCCCGCGAGATAGGCTGTGCGCGCAAGCCCAGCGCTGGTTGCGAGCTTGGTGTCGAGCGCCGTCAGCACCGCCTCGGGCAGGCCCTTGGGGGGCAGGATCTCTTCGGGGGTGGCGGCGACCTCCTCGGGGTCTTCGGCAACGGTTTCGGCCAACCACGCTACAGCGGCCGGCGGCAAGAGCGTCGCCGAAGGCGCCACATCGAGATTGACCCCCAGCCCGAGCCCCTGATCCGCCAAAAGCTGCACCACCGTGCGCCCGGAGAGCCCCGCATATTCCGCAGCCCCCTCGGCGAACCGCGTCAGCCGATCCTCGCGGTCAAAGACCAGCACGTAGGTATCGTCCTCGACCGGAAAGAGTTGCGGCGCGACCTGATCGCCCTCCGCCTCCCCCGCGAGCAGCATGAACAGCTCCGCATCCGCCAGCCGCTCGTAAAATCGCAGCCGCGCCGCGTCATCTTCGGGGGCCGCCTCCATCGCCGCATGGGCATGGTCGAGCGGGCTGAGATCGGTCATGCAAGCACCTCGGCCAGACGGGTTCGCAGGGCGGGCAGGACCTCCGCCTCGAACCAGGGGTTTTTCCTGAGCCAAGCGGTATTGCGCCAGGACGGGTGCGGCAAGGGGAAAACCTCGGGCGCAAAGTCGCGCCAGTGTTGGACCGTCTTGGTCACGCCCGCCTTGCCTCGGTCGCCCAGATGCCATCGCTGGGCATAGGCACCGATCAGCAGGGTCAGGCGGATCTCGGGAAGCGACTCTAGCACCGGCGCGCGCCATGTCTTGGCGCAGATCTTGGGCGGGGGCAGGTCGGATTTCCTGGCGTCGTAGCCCGGAAAACAAAAGGCCATGGGCACGATCGCCACCTTGTTGCGGTCATAGAACAGGGTGTCGGACACCCCCATCCAGTCGCGCAACCGGTCGCCAGAGGGATCCGTGAAGGGTTTGCCCGACAGATGCACCCGCATCCCCGGCGCCTGCCCCGCAATCAGAATGCGCGCCGCCGGGTCGAACCATGTCACAGGACGAGGGCTGTGCCCGGAGGCGGTTGCCGCAAAACGCTCGGCACAGAGGGTACAGCGGCGCAACTCCTCCGTCACTTGGGACACGGTCATACCTTAGAATGCGGCAGGATGGCGTTTTCACCAAGGGGGTTGCTTTTTTCTACATTTCTACAATTATAGAAATATGGAAGCATCTGAGTCCCCGCCCCGCCTTGCCCCCACGCGCCTTGACGCCGCCGCGGCCTTTGCCGCGCTGGGTGCGCCCCAGCGGCTGGGCGTTCTCGAAGTGCTCGTGCGCGCGGGTCCCGAGGGCCTGCCGATCGGTGTGCTGGGAGAGCGCGCGGGCGTGACCGGCTCGACCCTGACCCACCATGTGAAAGCGCTCGTTCAGGCCCGGCTCGTGACGCAAACCCGTGAGGGGCGGATCATGCGCTGTACCGTGGCCTATGGCCGGGTCGAGGCGCTTTCGGATTACCTTCTGGCGCAGTGCTGCGCGGACACCACCACAGGACATGACCATGGCCGAGACCTCGACACAGCCTCCTAAGCTACGCGCGCCCGCCCCGCGTCGCCGCCTGCCCCGCCCCGATCCGGCCCTGAGCCTGATCGCGCTGGCACTCCTGGCGCTTGCCCTGTTGGATCGCGCGGCCCTGAGACCCGTGATCGAGAACACGCTGGGCTCGTTCGGGCACACCTTGATCTTCATCCTCTTTGCCATTGGCAGCGTCGCCTATCTGCGGGCGACCGGGGCGACCACGCTGCTGGCCAAGGCTTTTCAGGGCAACGAGACACGCATGATCCTGATGGCCGCGGCCTTTGGCGGGCTTTCGCCCTTTTGCTCCTGCGAAGTGATCCCGTTTGTGGCCGCGCTGCTGGCGGTGGGCGCGCCCCTGAGCGCGGTCATGGCATTCTGGCTCGCGTCGCCGCTGATGGATCCGGCGATGTTCTTCATCACCTCCGGCGCCTTGGGGATCGAGTTTGCCCTGGGCAAGACCGTCGCCGCAATCGCCCTCGGCATGATGGGAGGCTTCTCGGTCAAACTGCTGGCGGGCACCGCGCTCTACGCGGACCCGTTGAAATCCGCGCCGAAGCTGAGCTGCTGCGGCAGTTGCGGCCCCGCAGAACTGGAGGGCAAGCCGGTCTGGAAATTCTGGACCGAGGCGCCGCGGCGTCAGGAGTTTCGCGAGGTTGCGGTGCAGAACACGCTGTTTCTCGGGAAATGGCTGCTGCTGGCCTATGTGCTGGAATCCCTGATGCTGCGCTACATTCCCTCGGAGATGATCGCAGGCGTGCTTGGCGGTGACGGCGTTGGCCCGATCCTGATCGCGAGCCTTGTGGGGGCGCCCGCCTATCTGAATGGTTATGCGGCCGTGCCGCTGGTGGCCGGACTGTTGGAGCAGGGCATGTCCCCCGGCGCTGCCATGTCCTTCGTCATTGCCGGCGGGGTGAGCTGCATCCCGGCGGCCGTGGCGGTCTGGGCCCTGGTCAAGCCCCGGGTCTTTGCCTCCTATCTCGGCTTCTCGGTCACGGGCGCCATTCTCGCCGGGCTCGTCTGGAACATGGTGGCTTAGCGCACGCCCTCCCCGGGGGCAGACGCTCCGCCCCCTCTTTTTGCTGAAAACATCCCCGGATCGGCAGGCCGAACCGCCCTGTTGCGGCCGAGTTTGGCCGGGGCTGCGATATAGATGGCATTGAAGCTAAATTTCTGGAACATCTGGAACATTCATTAAACTGTTGCCGATATCGATACGACAAACCAGCGACGGAGCCCCCTCGTGATCGAATTCGATCAGGTCAGTAAGTCCTTTTGGACCGGAAAAAGCCGCAAGGTCATCCTCGACCAGGCGTCCTTTCGCGTCGATCTCGGGCGCTCCATGGGCATTCTCGCACAGAATGGGACCGGCAAGACCACGCTGATCAACATGATGGCGGGACTTGAGCAGCCTGATGAGGGCACGGTCGTCCGCAAGAGCCGGATCTCCTTCCCATTGGGTTTCATGGGCGGCGTGACCGGCAAGCATTCCGGGCGGGAAAACGCACGCTACATCGCCACGCTCTATCATATGGATGCGGACTACGTCGAAGCCTTCTGCCGCTATCTCTCTGGGATCGAAGAATATTTCGACATGCCCGTGGGGACTTACAGCGCCGGGATGCGGTCGCGTTTCTGCTTTTCTCTGATGCTGGCGCTGGATTTCGACATCTACCTGATTGACGAGGGCATGCCCGCCTCCACGGATGTGGGGTTCAACAAGCGGGCCGCGGTTGTTCTGAAACAGCGGCTGGAGCGGGCGACGGTCGTGATCGTCTCTCACCAGGCCAGCACGCTGGAAAAATTCTGCCGGTCCGCAGCGGTGCTGCAAAACGGTAAACTTCACATGTTCGATACGCTCGAAGAGGCAAAGAGGCTCTATGACTACGAAGCCCACAGCTAAGAAATACCGCATTCGTCGCGAGGATGTCGCCGCCTCTCTCGAGGCAGCAGAGCGGCCCGAGGCCCCCCGTGACCCCAATGCCGAAGCCCGCGCCGACAGCGAGTTGGATGCCGCCATGCGCACAGCCGAGGCCAAGTCATCGCGCCGCGTGGATCTCAAGCCCAGCATGCAGGACGCCGTGCGCACCACGGAGGCGCAAGACCCGGAGCCAGAGGGAGAGTCCCCCGCGGCGCAAGCCCCGGGCAAGGACACCGCCCCCCCTGCGCAGCCCGCTGCCAAGGGCAAGCCTGCCAAAAAGCCGGGTGGCAAGGGCAAGAAACTCGACCCCGACAGCGATGCCGCCATCCTTGCAGAAGGATTGACAGGTCGACAGCTGCGGATTGCACGACGGGTTGCAAACCGCCACGGGCTAGAGCCCGCAAATGACCTCGAGGCTGTGCGGATGCTGCGCAAGAAGGGGATCGATCCCTTCACCCGCGAGACGATCCTCGATCTGGCGCGGGGCTCTGGCAAAATCCAGCTTCCGGACACCATCCCCAATACCGAGGTGCCCTCGCCGCAGGTCCATACGGAGGCGGATGTTGCCCGCGAGGTGCGCAAGATCCAGCAAGAGATCGTCAGCCGCCGCAGAAAGCGTTTCCTGCTGCTCGCGGCCCGCGTGATGCTCTTCGTGTTCCTGCCGACTTTCCTCGCGGGCTACTACTTCTTCAAGGTTGCGACGCCCATGTTCGCCACCCATTCCGAGTTCGTGATCCAGCAGGCGGAGCCTTCGGCGGGCGCTGGCGGGCTGGGCGGGATGTTCTCGGGCACAATGCTGGCCACGACCCAGGATGCCGTCGCGGTTCAGAGTTATCTGACCTCGCGCGAGGCGATGCTGCGTCTGGACGAGGATCTTGGCTTCCGAAGCCATTTCGCGGCAGAGACCATCGACCCACTCCAGCGGCTGGAACCGGATGCGAGCTACGAAGACGCCTTTGCCGTCTACAAGAAGCGGGTGAAGATAAGTTTCGATCCCACCGAAGGCATCGTCCGGATGGAGGTCATTGCCGCCGATCCAGAGACCAGCCAGGCCTTTTCGGAGGCGCTTCTGTCCTATGCCGAGGAACAGGTCGATCACCTGACACAGCGCTTGCGGGCGGATCAGATGCAGGGTGCCAGGGACAGCTATCAGGACGCCGAAGCGATGGTGCGGGACGCTCAGAACCGCGTTCTCGACCTGCAGCAGGCCCGTGGCGTGCTGAGCGCCGATCTCGAGGTCACAAGCCTGATGTCGCAGATCTCCGCGCTGGAGGTCGAGATGAACACCGAGAAGCTGCGCCTGCAGGAGCTGCTCCAGAATGCCCAGCCCAATCCGAGCCGCGTGGCGATCCTCGAAGGCAATGTCCAACGCCTGAGCGATCTGGTGCTCGATCTGCGCAGTCAGATGACCCAAGGAGGCAATGAAGGGGCCTCGCTCGCGCGGATTTCCGGTGAGCTGGTCATTGCGGAGGCCGATCTGCAGACCCGGCAACTCATGCTCAGCCAGTCTTTGCAGCAATTGGAGATGGCGCGTATTGAGGCGAACCGGCAAGTGCGGTATCTGTCCACGAGCGTGAGCCCGATTGCACCGGACGAAGCCAGCTATCCGCGGTCGCTTGAGAATACCTTCCTCGCCTTCCTCGTTTTCGCCGGGCTGTACCTGCTGATCTCTCTCACGGCATCGATCCTTCGGGAACAGGTTTCGGGATAGAACAAGGTTGGGGCGGCATGAAAACGATCGCGATTGGGGCGTTGAATGTGGGCAACGATGCCCCGCTCACGGTGATCTCCGGCCCCTGCCAATTGGAGAGCCTCGACCAGGGCCTTGAGATTGGCGCCACCTTGAAGAGCCTCTGCGAAAAGGCTGGTGCGCAGTACATTTTCAAAGCCTCCTACGACAAGGCCAACCGGACATCTGCCTCGGGGAAGCGTGGAATGGGGATCGAGCAGGGTCTGGATGCCCTGTCGCAAATCCGCTCAAAGCTGGACGTCCCCGTCCTCACGGATGTGCATGAAGCAGCCCATTGCCAGATGGCAGCGCAAGCGGTTGATGTCCTGCAGATACCGGCATTCCTGTGCCGGCAGACAGACCTCTTGCTGGCCGCAGGCAAGACCGGTGCCGCCGTCAATGTGAAGAAAGGTCAGTTCCTTGCGCCATGGGACATGGACCATGTGGTCGCGAAAATCGAAAGCACCGGCAATGACCGGATCCTGCTGACAGAACGGGGTGTGTCCTTTGGCTACAACGCCTTGGTTACGGATATGCGCAGCCTGCCCCAGATGATGAAGACTGGCTATCCCGTCGTGATGGATGCCACCCATTCCGTGCAGCAACCGGGCGGGCTCGGCGGCGCTTCGGGCGGACAACGGGAGTTTGCGCCGGTGATGGCGCGGGCGGCTGTCTCCTTGGGGGTTGCCGCGGTCTTCATCGAGACCCATCCGGCGCCCGACACGGCGCCTTCGGATGGCCCAAACATGATTCCGCTCGATGAGATGGACGCGTTGATCGAAACGCTCATGGCGTTCGACACCCTCGCCAAAGCCCATCCGATACGGCTCTGAACGCCCGTGGCCCCTCTCGGTCAGAGCTGCATTCAGCCACTGGCGCTTTTCAGTGAGACGGCGCCGAAAAAAACGCAATCGGGTCTTGCACTGACCTATCAGGAGTCGTATCCCCTCCCGCACTGTTGGGGTGTAGCCAAGCGGTAAGGCAGCGGTTTTTGGTACCGTGTACCGTAGGTTCGAATCCTACCACCCCAGCCATCTTTCTCTGCTGTGACATCCGGCGAGAGTTGGCACTTATCCAGCGCGACTTGGCATTTTTGCCGGGCAAGACTGGAACTTTCATCATTTTGGGTGAGTTTGGGAGCCTTCTGTTTACAGAGGTGGCCCCTTTGTTCGTTTTGAAAAGCTGCCCCAGAACAGTGCGGTCGGTCGGTTTTGGATTCGGCACTCAGGGTGGAAAGTGGGCGATAGCTGCGACTGCAAGGACGTCACTTTGTTCAACCCAATGCAGACCTTCAATTTAGTCCGTTTTGATCTGTTATTCTCAAGCTCTCAAGGGTCGCCTAACAACACATAATCCCCGATGTTCAGGCGCTATAATTCATGGCGAATTTCATGTAAAAAGGTATACATATTTTCGAAATATTTGATGAAATTTAGCACATATTTGACTCTCGTTTGTGAATATTCTTACATCCTTGAGTGGGAGAACATGCTAAGGATCGTTCAAAATTGCCCGAAATTATTGATAAAAGAGAGAAATTTGTTCGACTCGCGGAGGGGAGGACGCAGTCCGCGTTGGATGCGATTCGTAAACTCGGCAATCTTTCGAACCGGCGAGCGTATGAGTACTCGGATAGCGATGTGAAGAAAATCGTGAAAGCTCTTCGAGACGCGACCAGCGACATCGAACGAAAATTTGGCTCAACAGCCAGCGATGGCATCGACAAATTCAAGCTCTAGGGGCACATCGCATGAAGTCAGAACCACTCAATATCCGCGACAAGCGCTTCCTGATCAATCGACTGATTGAGCAAGCTCCTGTGAACACTTTGGTTCGCGAGTTTTTCAAAAACGCCGATGAGAGTGCGGCTGGCGCAGCTGATGGGAACCGTCGCATCGAGATTTATCCCACCATAATCGACGGTGTTAGGAAGCTTACTTTCTGGAACACCGGGACGGGTATGGACGATCGCGAGCTAAAACAAGCGACTGAGTTATCCTCTTCGATCAACAAAGAGATGGCACTCGATGGAAATTTTGGCATCGGAGCGAAGGTTTCAGGGCTCACAATGTCGAAGGAGGGTATTCGCTACCGTTCTTGTAAGGATGGCTCCGTCACCGAAGTGGTGATCGGCTTCGATGCTGACGAACAGACTTATGTTCGATTCCCAGTGGAATTGCCTGATGGCAGTTTCGATACGGTTTATGACGTGACCCAGGCTGCCATTGCGGACGGTCAGGATACATCGTTCGATTGGACGGAAGTTGTCCTCATGGGCGAGCATGAAGACCACGACACGGTTGCTGAACCACTTGGGAAGGGAAAGAGCCAAGATCGAAGTTTCATACCTTCGGCTATCTTCCGGCGCTTCGCGCGTTTCGCAGATGGCGTCGAAGTGCGCATCGATGTCGCTATGACCAAAGGTGGAGGCAAAGACGAAACGGGTCGCAAGCGACGCTTGAAGACGCTCGAAGAGGTGGCGGAGGAGCTTCCAAACCACGAGTGGGTTGACGCGCCCGGTGGAGAAATAAGGGTACATTATATCCATGACCCGAAGCACGAACGCTACAGCCATTCTCTCAGCGCGCTGGCCAATCCGGCAACTAGCTCGACGACCTTTTGTGCGCTAGTTCACAAAGGAGAACGTTACGACATTAAGTCCAGAAAAGCCTGGTCAGCCGCTGCTCCAAACTTCGGAATTCCATTTGGTTCGAAGGTTCTTACGGTTGAGATTGAGCTTTCAGATGAACTGGCGCTGCCAAATCAATATCGGGATGGGCTGACCTGGCCAGATGACCGTTCTCCAATGCTTGCTGAAGACTTTGACGACTATGTGCGGGAGCTGATGCCAAATTGGGTCAAAGACGTCATTCGAGCGGAGTCCCCCTTATCCGACGACAACTTGGATGACCTTCAATCCGACCTTCAAAAATTGCTGGACGAGTTCCGTGTACCCACGGTGACTTTGAGCCCATCTCGCCGTCATTCTGCAATACTAACTGAAGCGGCAGAGGAAGGCACCGATACATCTAATCCAACTAGTCTCGAAACCGAGTTTCCCGAACTAAGCGAGGCTGGCGAAAAGGATGCATCCGAAGCCGACCACGACAAAAGCCAGCGAGCTAAGCAAAAGAAAGTCCGCAAGGCACCAGATGGTTCAAAGCTCTCACGTTCAGCTCAATCATTAGAACGCGTGCCAGAAATCAAAATTCTTACGGACCCAGAGGAAATAGCAGACAAGAATCTCAAAGGTCGTGCTGGCCGCTACTATAAGGATGCACAGACACTGTTTGTGAATGGTCTCTATTCGGCTGCTGAGCGCATGGCCGTCGAACTTGATGCTGAGCTGCGAACAGCGGGCGAGGCTGAAGTCGTCCGGTCGGCGATTTTGAGAGCATCACGAAAGTTCATGGCTTTTCGAGTTGGCAAGGCGACTTGCTACGCGATCAGCAAGCGTCTCTCGGATGATTGGTCTAGCGACGATCTTGATCGCGCCACTTCACCTGAGTCTTTGTCCTTGGCGGCCGATGATTACAAACAGAGCATTTCTCAAGCGAAGCGATATGCGAAAGAATTGATTAGGACTGCAGATGTCCCAGAAGAAAACGTTGCTTAGTTCAATAGAATACTTGTTAGTCAAATTCAGTGATGCTTGCCTGTGTCCGGGAGGCTTGGTCTCGAATGGCTAAAGCAGGCGGATACATTTTGCGGCTAAGCCAAGAACGGCTCGATATATTTGACTATGCCATGGACATGTATGGCCACTTCGCAGAAGCGGTGCCGTCGTTCAATCACAGCCGAAACGCACCATTGGTCTGTTTCATCGTCGATCCATGCGGCCACGTTTCGCACATTGGTCGTGGAAGACGAGGTGTGAACGCTGGGACGGAGCAAAGCCGCCTCAATATTGATGAAATTCACTCGCTCGACAGCGCTGTGTCGATCCGCGACATCATCGTTGGCGTGCCAAACCGCAATAGAAAAGCCGTCGAAGATCGGTTTCAGAATGGCGGCTTACTTTCGCCAAAAGCCTTTCAAGAGACTGTCGATCTCTTTGTTCAGCTTGCGCCTGGCTCTGGCGGCCTTATCGAGCGCTTCACGACGTCGACACGTCAACGTCTTGAGCGTTTGAGCGAACGAGCCCGGAGCAATCTTGCATATCAAAAAGAAGCTGTCGCAGTCGCTTTGAGTCTAGCCGGGATTGACCGTGCTCCTTTGGCTGAATGGTCTCTCGAAGAGGAAGCTCCTGAGTCTTTTCTGGATGGGCTCGCCGAAGTTCGGATGCGAGAGGATCCGATGGTTATTCAGGACATGCGACAAGTGCCTGGCTACGCGTATCTACGAGACGTGCCCAACGCCGCCGCCGCAGTCTTCGTAGATGGCGAAGATCGCCTCACTGTGATCATGGCCAATCGCCAGCCGCTTGAGGAGCAGACTGGAACCGATTTGATCTACTTCAATGAGCGCTTTCAGGCGTTCATCATGGTTCAATACAAGGCCATGGAACCGGATGACGAGCTGGGCGCGATATTCCGCTTCCCCGAAGCAAAACTCACGGACGAACTCAGTCGTATGGACCGCTTCCTCAAGGAGTTGTCCAGGGTCAAAACCGTCACAACGATGGATGATTTCCGCTTCAGCGACGATCCGTTTTTCTTGAAGTTTTGCCCGCGTGTCCAGTTTGAGCCTGATAGCACGGGTCTGACGAAGGGTATGTATATTCCTCATGCTTATTGGAGACTGCTTGAAAAGGACGACCAATTGAAAGGCCCTCGGGGCGGACGTCGTTTAGCTTATTCCAACGTCGGTCGGTACTTTGACAACACGTCGTTCTCCATGATGGTCAAGGGTGCATGGGTCGGGACCAGTATTCCGCAGTCGGAACTTCTCGAAAGATGGATGAGGGATGTCGTGGCTTCTGGTCGCTCGATCACTTTCGCGGTGAAGCCCGATGATCCGGATCCTGACGGTGAGGATGTCTTCGTCGTCGATCCAAACCTGGATCTGGATGGCTTGACTCTCCAACAAGCTGAAGAGCCGGTTCGCGTAAGAATCTCACGCGAGTGACTAGACAATGAATTGGCGTAGTCCGCCTGGGAGGAAAATATGGCGGTCATTCGCAAGGTTGATATTTCGCACTTCCGATCGATTAAATCGTTTGAATGGTATCCGTCGCCGGGTCTCAATTGCCTGATTGGATCTGGCGACGCTGGCAAGAGCACGATCATTGACGCCATCGACTTATGCCTCGGGGCGCGGCGATCCGTGCAGGTCACCGATGCAGATTTTTATGAGCTTGATGTAGAGACGCCAATTTCGATCACGCTGACTTTGGGGGCGTTGTCAGACGCTCTCAAGAATTATGAGGCTTATGGGGAATATCTACGAGGTTACGACGACCTCCTCGGCACGATTGAAGACGAACCCGGGCACGACTTGGAGACAGTCCTGTCGTTGCACCTAGAAATTTCTGGCGATCTGGAGCCACGTTGGCGGCTGAGGTCGGATCGCGCGGATGCAAAGGACAACGACCGAAATCTCAACTGGAAAGATCGAATTGCGCTTGCGCCGACCCGTCTCGGCGCGGTCTCGGACTACAATCTTGCTTGGCGGCGCGGGTCCCTCTTGAGCCGGTTGAGCGAAGAGAAGCCGGATGCGTCTCTGGCCCTTTCGCAGGCGGCCCGAGAAGCGCGGAAGGCTTTCGGCAACGACGCCGATGCACAGCTTGGAGACGCCCTTGGCTCGGTGAAAAAAGCGGCCGATGAACTCGGTATACCCATCGGTGCGAAGGCGCAGGCGCTTCTCGACACCCATTCTGTCTCGATCACAGGTGGGTCTATCGCCTTGCACGATGAACGCGGGGTTCCACTCCGAGGCTTGGGACTCGGTTCCACGCGGTTGCTTATCGCCGGGCTCCAACGAGAAGTGGCGGCGCGTTCGTCCATTCTACTTGTCGACGAGATCGAGAACGGTCTCGAGCCGCACCGCATCATTCGGCTTCTTGGATCGCTGGGGGCCAAAGAGGAAGCGCCGCCCCAACAGGTCTTCGCGACCACGCATTCACCCATCGTCTTGCGCGAACTTTCAGCGGACCAACTTCGTGTTTTGCGGCGATCAGGTGAGAAACATAGGGCACAACCCGTCCCTGCTTCTGCACAAGGGACGCTGCGAAGTGTTCCTGAAGCTTTTCTCGCCCCATCGGTCTTGATCTGCGAGGGGGCGTCGGAAGTAGGTTTTGTGCGCGGCTTCGAGCATTTTTGCGTGGGGCAAGGCCAGCCCTCGATCTTCGCTAGGGGTGTCGCGCTCGTCGACGGTGGTGGCGGCCATCCGGACCGCTTGTATGAGCGCGGGGACGAGTTTGCGAAGCTCGGGTATCGGACTGCTGTGTTTCGAGATGCCGACATTCTGCCCACCCCGCAAACTGAAGCGGCTTTCCATCAACTGGGTGGTGGAACATTCACCTGGGAAGCGGGTCAGTCGCTGGAGGCGGCGATCATCCGCAATGTCGGAGACGCGACGCTTCTCGCTCTTCTTGACTACGCAATTGCTGAACATGGGCGAGATTTGGTCGCCGCCCATATTCAATCTGCATCTGGGAATCAGGAGAATGTCGAGAACTTCCGAGCACTTCTTCATTCGCCTCAGCACACAATCACTCCCGCTCAGCGAGACGTTCTAGTGGCGGCGTGTACGACGAAGAAAAACTCGTGGTTCAAGTCGGTTGGCCGCATGGAACATGTGTCCAATAAGATACTGGCGTCGAACTTTGCAGATGTAAGCGAAAGCTTCAGGCACCGTGTCAATGTCCTGCTCGGCTGGGCTCAGGCGACTCATGGCTGATATTGACTTGCTGACGATCGATTGCGGCGGTGTCTCCGCGCCGGCCGGGTGCGGGAAGACCCACTTGATTGCCTCAGCGCTTCAACACCACGACGATTCGAAGCCAATCCTAATCTTGACGCATACTAATGCAGGTGTTGCCGCCCTGCGCGCGCGATTAATTCACATGGGGGTGCCGCAAACCGCGTACCGGATCACCACCATTGATGGCTGGGCAATGCGTCTCATCAGATCCTTTCCGCATCGCAGCGGCCATGCTGAAGGGGTCCTGGATCTGACGGATCCACGGAACGATTATCCTGCAATCAGGCAAGGCACGATCAATATCCTTGCAGGCAACCATCTCAGAGATGTTCTGCAAGCGACTTACGCACGGTTGTTTGTCGACGAATATCAAGATTGCCTAGTCGAGCAGCACGCGATGGTCTCAAAGATTGCAGAAGTTCTACCGACCTGTGTGCTCGGTGATCCGATGCAGGCCATATTCGGCTGGGGCTCCAACGTGCTCGTCGATTGGGAGGCCGACGTCCATGCGCGCTTCCCGCCAGCAGGTGAACTCGACACGCCGTGGCGATGGCGCAATGTTGGGACAGAGGCCTTTGGTCGTTGGCTATTGCAAGTCAGAGCAGCGCTGCAATCTGGTCAACCTATCGATCTGACGCAAGCGCCCGATGAGGTGGAAGTGATAAACGTCACTGGCGACGATGATGTGCCCAACCAGACCAGGGCCGCTAGTACCCGTCCTCCGGTCGAGGGTGGAAGCGTGCTGATCGTCTGTGACGCCAAACGACCTCCGCGACATCGTGAGATCGCGGCAAGAGCACGAGGTGCCGTTGTCATCGAGAACGCCGACCTGACAGACTTCATTCACTTCGCAGCATCCTTCGATATGCGTGCGCCAACGGCTGCGGATGAGCTGATCGATTTTGCTGGTTCGACAATGACCGGCGTCGGCGCCGCTCAGATGAAGCAACGGCTACGCGTGCTCCTTGCAGGTCGGGAACGATCTCCGCCAAACGATGCGGAAGCGGCAGCGCTGGCTTTTGCACACGCTCCGAGTCCCACCGCCGCCGTAGCTTTGTTAGTCGAGATCAATCAGCAGGCCGGAGTCTTCCCTTTGCGGCCTGCACTGGTTCGTTCTGCCATCCAGGCCTTCAATGGCTGTGTGGACGCGGAAGACTTCCACGAGATGGCGGTCCGCGCGCGTGAGCAATCACGCGTCAAGGGGCGCGCTCTGCCTCGCCGAGCTGTCGGTAGCACTTTGCTCCTCAAAGGATTGGAGGCCGATGTTGCGGTGATCATTGACACCGATCAGCTGAATGCTCGCGACCTCTATGTCGCGATGACGCGAGGGTCGAGAAAACTCGTGATTTGCACTAGCAACCCGGTTCTCGTGCGGGAAATACCATGAGCTTCAAGCGCCCAAATCTCGTGTGGCTGGGTCGACTGCATATCGCGGTTGTGAGTTAGTTGTTCCAAGGGAGGTTTTTGGGAGACATGTCGATCGTCTATTCACAACGTGGCGTGAAAACTGAAACCCTCTCAAAAATGATCCATTTGGGGACATCGGTTTCCACGTCCTGAGCTTGCCGAACCAACCACGTGTGGCCCAACTCGCCCTTATCTCTTTTGGTCCGGTGAATTTGCTGTAGGCTGGTTCAAGACAGAGCGCCTGCGAACGCATCGGTAGAAATATTCTGAAAGCAACAAATGTCCGTTGAACTCATTTTCCCGCCACCATGGGATACTTCCCAACCTTACTTGAGCGTGCCGAGTCTTGCCGCAGAGTTGCAAAAGTTTGGGATCACCTGCCATCAAACTGATCTCAATCTTGAGTTTCATGACTATTTGAACGGGTTTTCAACTACCGAAAACCTGACCGAAATTTTAAGGCGTAAAGCTTCGGGAAGAGAAGACAATGAAGCAGTCGCAGCGAGATGGGCTTTGGCGTCGCTGCCGTCGTTAAAAGAAAATACTGACTACTTTTCGCACGTGATGCGCTCACAGATGTTTTACGAACCAGCTCAATACGGCCGGGCACACCGACATCTACAAAAGGTGTGTGATGTCTGGTCTGCCGCATTTCATCCAACAGTCCTAACGCCAATAACATTCCGAGCGAACTTAAACGCCGAGACGGCTGAAGAGTGGAAAAAATTCGTTACCGATGAACAGCGAAATCCAGTTCTGGAGTTTGCACGAAACTACTGCAAAACGTGGGCAGATGATCCGCCAAATCTCTTTGGAATATCAGTGGTATATAACGATCAATTACTTCCATCTCTCACTATAGCAGAACAGGTGAAGCTTCATTTTCCAGATGCTAAAGTAATACTGGGTGGGCATGCGATCTCTCAGTGCTCACGACTTCACTGGAGGGAAGTGCTCGCTAATTTTGGTTGTGTCGACTTTCTGTCAATCGACGATGGATATGAACATCTGAGAGCAGTTGCGCGTAGCATTGATACACAATCCGAAGTGCCGCCCTTGCCGAACTTGATTCAGCGTTCCAACGACACAGAACCAAGGATCACAACGCCAAGAACGGAATCGTTCAATGCTCCAGCACGCCCAGCATATGAGGGGCTCCCACTAGAACGGTATCACTCCCCGAGCGTGATGCTGTCTTTCAAAACAAGTAAGGGCTGCAAGTGGGGCAAATGCACATTTTGCAGTGAGTCCGCGTTCAAAGAATACTCCGAGACTGATATAGACAGAACAGTCTCAGCCATCGCTTCGTACGTGACAACGCACGGTCTGACGTTTGTGAACTTTGCTGACTCAGATATTTCCTCAGAGCGATTTTTAGAGTTATCACGAGCGATAATCGAGCAAGGCTTGGAAATTTCTTGGTCAATACGCGCCCGGTTCGACCCGAGATTTACGGCGGAAATTCTTGAAATAGGGGCTCAATCGGGTTGCAAAAAGATCTATTTCGGCCTCGAGAGTGCCTCGCAAAGACTATTGAAAAAAATGAAAAAGGGTACCGCCCTTCACAATGTTCGCAGAATTCTTGATATCTGCTACGAGCTGGGCATCCACACACACCTATTTTCATTCATGGGCTTTCCCACTGAAACGAAAGAAGAAGCCCGTAAAACTAAAGAATTCCTTTGGGAGAACATTTCAAAAATCTCGTCCTTTAACATTGGAGTCTTCCAGTTAAGAAAATTCTCTGACGTGTTCTTTGAACGCGAAGAACTTGGCTTGGCAACTGCCGATAGCCGAGTTGGTGATATTGCCGTTGACAATATTGGATATAGCGTCGAGTCCGGTATGTCTCAAAGTGAAGCATGGGATGCGCAGAGAGAAGCGCTAGAGTTTTTTCGCCAAAAGTTCATTGATCTCGACCTACCTTTCGACATCAATATGGCGTCTGGCTATGTCAACCTGCGTGGAGCGCCTTACTGGGACTGCCATAATCTTGCCTACGCAGAGAGGCTGTTCGATCAGATTAGACAGGACCACTTGCCATGTACGGCCTTCAAAGCTTTACCACAAAGCATTGTTCGCCTTGGTGAAGGTCCTTCAACATCCACTGTGTACCTCGAACAAGAATTCCGAACGCTAACCATGCCTAGCAAGCTGCTGCAAATGTACGAGCGAGCAGTTCACTCTGATGGACAGATAGTCGACCAAACCAGCGCTGGTAGTCTGCTTGAGAAGTACGGGCTCTGCATTAGAGCAAACTCTGGAGTTCAGTGACTTGCTGGCGCTTATTTCCCCACCCGTGGTCGATCCTCGCAGCACTTACCTAGGCAGTGCAATTTTAAGTGGTCACCTTTCGCGGTTTCAAGTTGATCACACTACTAGAGACGCAAACCTAGATTTTTTTGACTGGCTGTTTACTCAGAAGACAGCAGAGGGCTATGCGAACGCATCGAACGACGCTCTTTTGCGATACCTGTCACTCGAGTTGGAACCGGCAAAAGCCATACTCAAAGGCAATGGATTTTTCGATGTCCAAAGCCGAAACAAGGCAAGAAACGTTCTGGATCTGTATTGCCGGGCGCTCAGTGTAGTTTTTCCGGATATGGATTTGAGGCTGCACAGGTTCAGCTACGGCGGAATAGAACGATCTGCGAAACTTCTCTCAGACGCATTGCGCTCTGAAAAGCCCAATATATTTCATGATTACTACGAATATTTTTTGAGAACAGCTCAAAGTGATCTTGAAGAGCGAGTAGCAGTCTCAATCACTAACTCTGACCAATTGTTTCCCGGCTTGATGCTGGGGAAATATCTTAAGGATCGTGGGCACGAAGTGGCAGTCGGTGGAGCCTGCGTGACAAAACTGCGAGAGCACTTTCTTTCGAAAAACTCGTTCTCAGATTGCTTCGACGTCGCTGTTTTCTTTGAGGGCGAAGAAGCAATAATCAAGTTTGCGCTCAGCGGTACGACTGCGTTTGAAACTACGGGCTGGGCCAACTTTGTCGTCCACCAAGGCAGAGACACAATATCAAGTAGTTATGGAAAATCGCTGAAGCCCAGTTCATGGGCAAGTCCAAAGTTTTCCAATTCCGAGACCAAGAAAGCGCTTCGCCCGAAAAATGTGCTTCCCATCCTTACATCAAAGGGATGTTCTTGGGGACAATGTACATTTTGCACTATTCCCGAATCCAGTGGAGCCGGTCCAGAGTTAGTCCGCAATGCTGTGTTGCAGAATTCGGTTTCTTGCATTGAGCGGCTACAACGGGATAATGACTGTAGCAACTTCATTGTAGTTGATGAGAATTTCCCGGCATCTCGTCAAGTCCAATTCTCTGAATATCTAAGCAGCAAGAAGGTTTGCGTTAATTGGCTAGCTTACGCACGCTTTGAGAGAGAGTTTACTAATGAAAACTGCCTAACGATCCGAAAAGCTGGTTGTAGGAAGCTTCTCATAGGCCTTGAAACTACAAGTAATCGCGTCTTGAAGTTGATGAAAAAGGGCGTCACGCGCAAGATCATCGAAGCAAACCTTACTGCGTTCAGAAAAAGTGGCATCGCCGTTCATCTATACGGAATGGTAGGTTTCCCCGGGCAAAAGTTATCCGAAGCAATCGAGACCCTCGAGTTTGTCATCCAGTGGTTGCGCAGTTCTGAGAACGCTCTAGACAGTGCGAGCTTCTCCGAGTTTAACCTAAATACATCGAGCCCAATCGGACGGGATCCGGCATCTTACAACTTGATTATCAGTTCAGATCGCAACGACGATATCATCTCATCGACCTATCACGAGGCGGACGGTAGCGAAGTTACAGATTGGGTGGAGTTCCGAAAAGTCGCCAACGAACGCATTGTCTCAGAATTCGGCGAGAGATCGATGGTGGGTTGGGAAGAATACTCACTGCTCCTTGCGGACAGGTGCGATGACAAATTCCGAAATTTTGAAGCCAGACCAAGACTGACCGTTAGCACACTCGAAAACCACGACATTCGGAGACACGAGGTGCGTTCATTCGAAACGTGCAAGCACCACAAGCAAGGCTATCTACTTCTCAACGACGAGACTTCTCAGAGCATGTTTGTTTCAAGAGCACTACAAGGCATGCTCGATCACACACCTACGCATGGCTCTGCAGCTTCTCTCTTTCAAAGGGCTCAAGCGGCTTACCCAAACTTGACAGAAGAAGCATTCGCTCACATCATGAACGGGCTTGCTCGCAATGGAATTGTGGCGATCACCCATCGAACTCAAAATTGATTGAGGTACCAAATGAAAACTGTGTGTTGCAGCCACTGCGGAATGAGCGTTGGTGAAACTCATCCTACAACGGATGAGAAAATTGACCGGATAATCGTTAATCACGAAAAGACAGCCTACATCTGTTCTGAGTGCGTCGGCCTTTGCGTTCAGATCCTTGGCCGAAACCGTATCGCTGTAGAGGAGGCGGTCCAATGAGCGGGCACAAAGTTGAGCAAAATCCATCGAACACTGATACCGATAGACTTTCGCCAGACGAGCTATGGATTGAAGAACTGGATGAAGTCATGTTCCAACCAACAGAAATTGTTCCGAATACGTCGCGGGTGCAACTATCTCCATCAGAGATGGAAAAAGCGATCTCTGCACGCCTAGACAAGAGTTCACCCTAAGTTAGGGGTAAACAAACATTACTCACGTTTAAGAAGCCAATCGACTGTAGCCTGCGAGTGCTCGTCAAATTGAGATTGGTGAGTTCTTATTATGTCGTCGATAGCGGACCTACGAGCGTCAGGTTCCAGCATTTTGTTGCATAATTCCTTTAGCACGCCCGCAATAAATGCGTCGCCTTGTTCTGACGATAACCAACTGCTGGATACCTGTTGTGAACGGCTGTCGTCTTGCAAAACCGCTATGTCGATTACTTGCTTAATAACGTCTTCGACATGTATTCGGGAACAAGCGAATGTAAGTTGGCAACCCGGCGCGCCCGATAGATTTTTTACGACATGCGCGTGCCCGCGTGGAACAAAAAGAGTGTCTCCCGGATTTAGTTGGAATTCCAACGGCTCGTTAGAGAGTTCAAGATCTTTGGGCGAGGACATGTGCCGTTGCCGCACAGGGTGAGGAAAGTTGTCGACCATCCAAACTTTTTCCCCACTTAAGTGGAGTACCAGGACGTCATGAGCGTCGAAATGTGGCGGAAAGCCCTGACCATTTGGAGGTGTCAGGTAAAGATTTGCCCTACAAATGAAGTCAAACTTGGTGGACAAAGCAAAGCAAATTTTCTGGACTACTTTTGAGATGTGTTCAACTTCATCCGATGCAATCGTCCAGCCTGACTTGAAGCGTTCGAGCATCATCGATAGTCTTTGCGAAGGAGGCAGATGCCGCTCAGGGCTCACCCTCCGACCAAGCCCAACATTATGCCGTACGCAGTGAGAATTCGAGAGATTGCAACTCAGAAGTTCCATCGGGCTTAGTTCTGACACCAAGCGTTCAGAAGACGACGAAGAGCGATGTAACGCAGGCTGACTACAAAACACTGTGCTATCAGAAATCTCATCGACCCAGCTTTCAAGCGCTTCGGCAAGGTGTCCTAGGATCAAACGGCTATCTTCGGGCATTTCTTCAATCTCCGTTTGGTCTGATCATTTCGCCACTACAAGATGCAAAAGCGCGGCATAATTTTCAACCAATTGAGGAAGACACAGAGCAAGAAATCACTCAGTTTTCGCTGGTGAGCCGGATCAAAGGTTGCCTCAACACGTTCGTCGGACTTTTTGGGTTTGTCGACCCAAAGCTATACTCGCTGGGCTCGCCGCTCAGGCTCAATTGAAGTCCAACTCTCTTTCAACCAAGCTGTTACTAAGTCAATTTTGGCATAGTGAACAACTCAGCGTTCTAATGGCGGCGTCCGACCGTTTGGGGTTTTACGTTCGGCGGCTAAACCACGGATATTCAATGGACTGGTTACGGTTCATTTTACAAATCTTCGCAATGAATTCAACGCTATCCATAGGATTGCAAATCCGCTGAGTAGTCGAGTAACGTGAACCGTATGGGCGAAGCTCCAAGGTCAGATTTTGGGGTAAAGGCAGCTTGGTCCGCTTTGCGTTCATCGAATCCCTCACATTTCTGACCTGACTGTCAACACAGCATCGATGCTGTCGCAATGGCGAAGCTGATCGTTTTGGATAGATGCCTAGCGGGGCTTTAGAAAGAGCAGCAGTTTCAAGTTCATTCTGGTAGTTGTATTCCCGAAGTCCGCCAAAAATCTTCAAAGGATGATCCCAACTTTTCAATAACGATCATCGTCTCAATAATATCCAGTCGCCGCTCGCCCAGTTCATACTTGCCAACATAGCTCGGTGGTTTCCTAAGCCGCTTTGCTAACTCAGCTTGGGAAAGGCCCGCTTCCTTGCGCAACTGGACCAACGCGTTAAGCAGATCTTTGTAAGCTTGAGTGTGAGCTGCCCCCGCCAATGTTTATCCTGCCATTTCTTGTCGACAAGAGCAGCTACCCCTAATATAGGATTAACCCCAAAATGGGGGTGAATGTGATCGTACTGGCGTTGGAATCGGAGGCCGCCTGCACTGGGAAAACTACGACACTTCGCGTGTTGACCTCTTCCTTTGTCACTGCAAACCGGAGCGTCTTCATCGCGAACGCAGGCACGATTGATGACGGAGACGAGGACGACTTGGGTGAGTGGGCTTTCAAGCTGCTTGGCGAACCAGATGAACCGCAACTAATCGACTATCGCCAGATTAAGTCACCTGATGCTCTGATTGAAACGCTTCGTACGAAACGACGCACAAAAGACAATGACTTCTTGATCATCGACACTAGCAATGGCCGACCAACGCTAGCCGATATCGCGCGCAAAAGTGCTGATCTGACCTTAATCCCGAGCATTCAGCGATGCGCGGAGAGTGCCTCTAGACCTACATTAGCGAAATCTGCGGACTACCAGCTCTCATATGAAGTATTCAGCAAGTCTACCAGGAAACGCTCGCTTCGTTCTATGCTGCCGCGTTCGGAGATCTTTGCGGACCAGAACGAGGGCGGGCACATTCCAGATATGCTGCGTGCTTTTTCCCAGCGGACACGAGAAACCACCAAGTCGCCAAGTCGTCATAAAGTATCATTCGAGCGGAGACAGGCGGCCAAGGCGGCTTGGTCTGCCGCACAGTCATTGGCTTGGGAGGTGGAATGGTTGGCGCGCGGTTACAGCCTTGCAAAAGTCGAAGCATCCGAGGATCGTTTCGGCAAGGGTTCGGAGTTTAAGCGTGGAACCGGCGAGGGGATGCTTTGAACTCAGTTGAGCTGCAGCCAATCGAGATACCGACTACATCGGTTTGTCGCTATGTTTCGTTCAACCAGGCCCTTAACCTCCGGGCAGAGGGCGAACTGACCGGCGACTGGCACTTCAAGGTGATGTTTTTCTGCGTGAAGGACGAGCCCCGCAAGATGGCCTCGCTCGCAGGCGAAGGTATGCCGGTCAATTCAAACCACAGTCTGGCTGATCGCGGCATTCGGGAGATGTCGAAAGAGCTTCAACGCGGAGGAGTGATATTCGGCGATGCGCCTGTTTTTGTCGCCAATCACTATCGGGCCATTGCAGATATCGTGATCTCTGAGTTGCAAGCCAAGAGGGTTCCCAGACGCGTTACGAACCGCTGCATCAACCAATGGCTCGATACCAAAGAACAAGTGGGCATGCTGATTTCGAACTATCTAGCTCATTTACCAAAACAATTGGCGGAGCAGGAACTGGAACTCTTCAATAGTTGGTTTTCAACAATCCACTTTGAGAATTAGTTCAAAAGATCAGCCAAAAACACCTTGACCCCAGTCCAATCCCAGAGCTAGATTTTACCACATATAGCGCTGAAGGCTTCGAATTAGAGCCAAAGACACAAAATATAGAATCACTTTGCTTGACTTGGCAGTGATCCTGATTCACTTTGACCGCAGACCACATTTCTGTTGGTGAAATGAGTAATGCAAAAAACGCTGCAAATTGATCGTCAAAACCACGCGCGCGTTAAGTACCTTCTCAGTTTAAGGGGTGCGACATTCTCTGACGTTGCGCAAAGCCTCTCGCTGACGGTTTCATCGGTGTGTTCAGCATCTCTCGGTCGACATCGGTCCGCCAAAGTAGAGCAAGAAATATCTAAACGGACTGGAGTACCTGTGTCAGAACTTTGGCCCGGAAGAACCAGCAAGTTCCCAAGGGAGGCTGCCGAATGACCTAGCTTTCACTTTCATGAATGAGCAAGGCCCAGCCAGCTCTCGCTAACCAGGCCCCGCATTAGAACGCCTCATTCATCTCACCAAAAAACGACAAAGTCAACGGGTCCGCGCGAGCGGAGCGCTCCTTTGCGACCCAACATCCAGCGTCTTGGCGTTGGTGAATGAGGATATGTTGTTATGAACGCACCACTCGATCACTTCGTGATGGAGATCAGCGGGATTCCGAAACGAGACCTGGCAGGGATGCCAGTGGCTTTTCAAAAGGCATTCGGCCCTGAAGCTCCATTCGCCTCAGACCTCCCTGAACTAGTTAGAGAAAACGAAGTTCCGTTGCCCTATCGAGGGCATCGGTCGATAAATCCGCGATCACGTGGCTCTTGTCGGATTTTTGCGGTCTTGCCAGACCTTCCGACTAAGAGACCCCGCATCTATGGTCTCGACAGTCAGGTCGAATATCATAACTTGGTCATCACGCTCACCGATCCGAATGTAGAACAGGTGCATGAGCAGGTTGGGCCCATCCCTTTCAAGGATGAAAACGGCTTTCCGGCAAATCACTTCATCGACCTTTTAGTAACCAAAAAGGATGGGTTTCGCATAGCAGTAGCTGTTAAACCTACAGGACGGATGGAAAGCGGGCGGTTTATGCGCGAGCTTATCCAACTAAGGGAGACGATGCCTCGAGAGATGGCGGACGAACTCCGACTGGTAACAGAACGCAGTTTTTCTAGAACAGACGCGTTCAACGCTGAGATGTACCTGAGGTTTTCACTGACGCATGATCCGACGGTAGATGACCGATTGGTCCACTTCCTCGAGACAAAACCGGACAAAATGACAATCTGTGAGATTTGTCAAAAGCTTGGGGCTGGTGGCCGCACTTTTCGTTGCGTTGTACGAGCCATTTATCAGGGCAGTCTTCGTAAACTCAGCCCTGGCAGGATCAACCTTTTTACAGAAGTTGTTGCGACATGAAACTTCCGAAAATTCGCTTTGGCGAAGATGATAGGTACTTTATTGATAGGAGACCCTATAGGTATGTTTTCTCGGATGAAGGCGGAGCTTGTTTTCAGCGCTTAGATGGTTCCAATAGCATTGAGAAATTCTCTTGGTTTGAACTCCACAGCCTCATCGGTGGACAGCGTTGGGATTGCATTCCACAGCCGCGAACGTCGGAAGCCACTGACCGAGCCCCCGATCCATTCTATTCTGTTTGGGAATTGCCGGAGATCCAACAAACCCTTCTCTTGAACCGGTGGTTTTTCGTGCGCGCCTTGCGCAAACTACGCTCCGCGAACAGGCTCAAGCTTACTCCAGAATCGGTGAAAGAAAACGAAGCTTTAGTTCATCATGAAGCTGCGAAGGAGTGGTCAGCGTATTGGGGTGATTTCAACAAACGATACTTCAGTTCAAAACCAACTCGGTTTGGTTTCAGTGCCTCTGCGTCGAGCATCCTGCGATGGAATAGAAACCTGAAGAACGCTGGGGACAGACTCATCGCGCTGAAAGACGGTCGCGGAAAATCGCGCAGTCTCCAGATCGATCAGAAAAGTTTCCAATTTATCATGCGTGCGTTGCGGGAGTACTTAAGTGAGCAACGTTTCACACCAACGGCCATAGCTAAGAAGACCGTCTTGGCGCTTAAAGTGGAAAACGAGCGACGGGCTTCGAAAGGTGAAAGACCACTAGAAACCCGGAGCCGCAGCGCACTAATCGAGTGGATTGCGCGTTTCCCAGCGCTGGAGGTAACGGCAAGCCGTGAAGGCATTAAGGTTGCGAGAGAAAAGTTTTCTGCGGTCGGCAAAACTCAAAGCGCAACTCGCCCAGGCGAACTATTTGAGATTGATGAATGGGAAGTTGATGCTCGCACTCTGATTACCGTCAGTCCGGTTCGAGAAGGCTTAGACGCCGACACTTTGAAGCGTCTCCCAATTGGCCGACGATGGCTCTACGTCGTGGTGGACGTGGCCACGAGGTACGTCGTCGGCTTCGTAGTCGCTTCAACACAGAACTCTTCGTCCGCGATCCGAGCATTGGAGATGGCCACGCGAAGCAAAGATGACCTCGCTGCCGCCGTAGGATCGTCATGTCACTGGGTCGGTATCACACCAGAGAGTGTTCGGTCCGACACAGGCAGCGCCTTTAGCGCAAAGGACTTTCTCCGCGCCGTCAACGAGATTTTTGCAACCTACGATTACCCGATGGTAGGGGAGCCTGGCTTTCGTCCCTACATTGAGAGGCTGTTTGGATCATTCACAATGATCCCGATGCCATATGTGCCGGGACGCACATTTAGAGACCCCCAGGAACGCGGCAACTACGATTCTGACTCTAAGGCAGTTTTAACCGACGATCAGTTAGCATTGATTTTCATCCGCTATATCTTGGATGTATATCACCAATCTCCGCATGACGGTTTGAACGGAGAAACCCCAGAAAACGCGATGAAACGGTTAGCGGGTACCGTTGGCATTCCCCCAGCTCTACCGATAGCTATGCGGCGAAGGGCGTTTGGTTTGCGCAAAGAGCGCGTAGTGACCGCTAGAGGCGTCCAGTTCTTTGCCATAAACTACAATTCTGAGGAACTTCAGGCGATCCGCCGGAATCTCGGCTCAAATACCGTAGCGCTTTACGTCAACCCCCAAGATTTAGGTTTTGTCAGTGTTTGGGCCGAAGATCGTTGGATAGAAGTTCCCTGCAGCATTGAAAACTTCAACGGTGTGACACTCCTTGAATGGCTTGAGGTAGGAAAAACACTGCGTGGCAGGTACGCCGCACAAGCCGAACTCAAATCATCCGTCGTATTTGAAGCGCTTTCCGCGATGCGGGCGACGTCGGAAAATGCGATGGCAATCATGGGGGTATTGCCGCAAGTTCCAACATCAGATCAGCTTAAGGACCTTGAAAACAATCTCTTCTGGGGCCTTTCCATAAGTGAAGACGCCGTCCCCGAGCTAAACGACCTACCACTTGCCGAGGACGGCCTTGGTTATGTCGTTGGTCCGGTCGCAAACTCGGGCGCGGATCCCAGTGCGGCAGCAGCACCCGCCGTAAATGAAGATCCCTATCCTGCGGGTGACAAAAGTCTTACCGAGGATGACCCATCTGACGATGACACAGATTGGTGGCGTGATGGGGACAAGTCATGAACAGGTCACTTTCACCGCAGGATGTCCGCCGAGTGCATCAGAATCTGAAAACGGTGTTCTTTGAGAATGAAAACTTCACAAGAGTTCATTCAATCATTGAAGAGAACATCGCAGACGCTCTTACCGCTCGAGAAGCAGGCGAATTAACCGAAACGCGCGGCGTCGCGGTACTTGGCTGCAGCGGCGCAGGGAAGACGGCAAGCGTCTTGCATTCACTGTCTGAGCTCGGGTTTGAGCGCACAAAAGTTGGAGATCGCGACCGGCCGTATCTTCTCGTTCGGCTAAGCGCGAACGCCTCGCTGAAAGCGGTAAGCGCCGACTGCCTAGCAGAAATCGGATGGCGCGCAAGAATGCAGGATAGCGCCCGCAGTATCTGGCAGGAAGTCACGCACTACATGCGCGAACTAAACACGTTCATACTGGTTTTGGACGAAATTCAGCATGTCCGCACGACGGGAGCAAACGACAGGGCCGCCTTGCGAGATTTTCTAAAGTCGCTCGTCCAACCAAGCCAAAACATGGTCGTCCCAATCGTCATAGGAATGGAAGAGTTCCGAGAAGTATTGGTCTCAGACGAACAGCTTAGGAGGCGCTACGACCAAGTCCACGTTAGGGCCTTGTCGCCCGTCGAAGATCTTAAGGAAACAGTCCAAACACTGGATCGCTATGCTTCGAAAGCTGGCTTGTCATTGGATAGCTCGGTTATGAGCCGCGACTTCGCCGAACGCTTGCTACACGCCTCAAACTTCGCCTTTGGCGAAATGTGCTCGATCTGTGTGGCCGGTATCCGACGCACGTTGCTCGGCGGCTCTGCAACCATCAAGCTTTCGCATTTTCAGGAAGCCTACAATCGTCGCGCAGACTGCGTTCCGGCCCTGAACCCGTTCATCGCAGCAGACTTTCAAAACATAAAACCAACGGATCAAACAATCGATCCCAACAAACGAGCGGTCTAATGATTACACAGCTTCCAATCTCTTTGACGGCTACGGCCGGTGAGCCGGGATTCTCACTACTCGCACGACTGGCCAATGCCAACACCGGCCGATCCACCCATGACTTCTGTGTTTCGACTAGTTTGACCAAACCGGCCATTTGCTCAGGCGAACCGCAGGAGCTTGAAAAACTGGCCAATCTAACTGGGTCTGACCCCGCTGAACTACGAAACAACTCTCCTAGAGTGATCGACCGCAAGTTTACCATCCTGAGCGGCTGCAAATTTCAGTCCAGATCAATCAGAAAGCAGGGCATGTTAGTTTGTCCACTCTGTTGGATGGAGCAAATCAAAAGTGGCGCAGACAAGCCGTATTCCATCGCGATGCGTCGAGAATGGTTACCTCGCCCAATTTCAACTTGCTTGCGACATGAAGTCAGACTGATCGAACTGCCTTACTGGGACTACACCACAACGTATGACCACCTGCGTCGGAGCAGGATTGATCGCAACTGGGCGGTAGACTTGATGGACCGGACCCAGGAACAGAATCCTTCGACATTCGAACGGCTGACTGTCCGGCAGCTGGAAACGGGTCGTCCAGTCTGTGCTTGGCTGCCCAGTGAACAAATCGATGTTCTTGAAAAGTGGTGCTTCGGGCTTGGGCTGCTCCTTGAGAAAGGTTCGACGCACGCCAATGCAACTCAGAAGTCAGACGAAGATCTGTACATCGAGAGGGGATTGCAGGCGATATTGCCTGGCAAAGAGCACATGTTGCAGGAAATTGATGCTGCCCTACGCCGTCATCGCTTGAGACTTCCGTCAACATGGCTTGCCGGGTGGTCCGGTCAAAGTCAAAAACCGCGAGAACGGCAGCACTTTGCCAAACTGTTCAAAAGCTTGGTGGATGACCAAGGGCACTTTTGTTTGAGTTCCGTGACGGATCAGTTACCGCGACAAATCGAGTTCGAAAAGGGGCTAAAATCCATTGCCAAGTCGACGAGGCGGTCGCCTTCAAAAGTTCGAGAACTGCTCGCTCGAGATGGTTTGATCCCCTTAGATGGGCTTCCGCATCAGCAAAGCATTTACATGGTCTTACGAAATTGCCGTGACCACTTAGGAGCCGTCGATCACAGTCTGTCAGAGCGTCGAGCTGCTGGCATGTTGGGGATTGGAAGCCATCTCTTCAAAGGCTTGGTGCGCGACAATGTCATCACTCCAATGAAAACAAATATCTACAGAACAGCGCGCTACGACATCGCAATTCTTGAAGCAGTGCGTGACAAGTTTCTGAGGCATGCGAAAGCCGAAAAGGGCGCTGTGGAAATGCTATCATTGAAAGACGTCTGTTTCCTGTTGCGATGCCCAGCCAGCAGGGTGCTATCCATGTTGAGTTCTGGTCAGCTTCCCTCAACAAACCTCATCTCGAATGCGGTTGGTTTGGATCGACTTCGCTTTGATCTTGGTGAAATCAAAAACAGTTTCGCCAAGAACGAAGCAGGTGGTCTGACTGTTGAAGAGTTGAGGTCCATATTGGGCTTGCTGCATCGACATGTCACCAAACTAGCAAAGCTGGGTTTGCTGCCGAGCTATAAGGGACGAAAGAAAGACACAGCAATCTCTGCAGCTTTGGTCGATCAGTCCACCTTGGACGATTTCTTGCGGACCTATCAGACTGCCAGAACATGGAGCAGAAGGACTGGGCAGTCTGAAAAATCAGTTCGAAGCCGCCTAAAGTATGGCAGTCTCAAACGAGCCCGTGAGGGCGATGGCATTCCGATTTATCGTGTTGATGACATTTTGTATCTCTAATCTGAAATTATTGGTAATTCGAGACCGCCGGCGAGGCGGTCCTTTTTGGTCTTGCTCACAGATTCCATTCTTGGCCGTCATAGACTCCAAGTAAGATTGGAAAGAAAACATGAAATTTTTGCAAATCAATATCTTAAAGGTGCATCAGATTCCAATTCACACCGGACGCCACATCTCCGTAGCGGCCAATGATGACCTGCCTTTTTCTGGGCAAGACACGCGATCGCTGCGAAGCATGACCCACGGCTGGATGGAAACAGCAGCGCTACGCGACCCCGATCCCTCAGTTCCTCGCAAATTACCAGCGGATCACCCTCGCGGAGTTGGTCAATCTGAAAAGGAGCATTCGGCCCTACGATCCCAAGGAGGGAGGAAGGGGCTGTGTCTGTCGTGCCGCCAGGCAATGGATCGTCGTGCGTCGACCGGCTGAAATTACAGCGCCGGCGTGTTTGACAACGTGATGGTCTTGCACCAACTCCCTTGTGGGCCTTCGCGCACAAACCAAGGCGGAAACTCTGCAAGACACCTGCGGTCGAAACGGAGTAACCCTTTGGGTCCACGGGTCTTCATTTGATGTTTCGCCAAAGGAGATCCCGCCTGTCCATGTATGCGTTCCGAACCGGAATCTCAGAGCACCAATCAGGTTGAACAGCCAATTGTCGAAGGCAGATTGCGGAGCAGTCCTTGTTCAATGGCGTTCTCGACCTCTGCAGGTTAGAGTGTCTCTCCACCGTTCACGAGCATGCCTTTGAAAGGGGCGCGAATGTCGAGAAAGCCGACTTCGTTGTCCAAACCCGCGTTGTCGGCATGGTCCCATCGATCAACGATCGCCTTGTTCGTCGTCTCCCGCTGTTTCCGCGATCAATGTGCCACGCACAGGATCACTCCTCCCATAGGGGGGCACACCGTCGCTCTTGACGGTTTTCATTTCGCCGGTCGGGTCGGGCTTGTCAGAGGCGTCCAGCCTGCGCATGGCGCGAAGCACAATCAGCTCTCGTGCTCAGAACATGCATGCGCTTTCGCTGATCTCGTAGGCATGAATGTAGTCTCGACATGAAAAACCAGTCTTCAGGCGCTCGACCGGGGAAACCTCGGCGCAACTCGGGCGGTACAGAGGACACACGCCCATCGGCCATCTTCTTTGGCGAAATCGTAAAAATAAATCCCCATCAAGGGCTTCAAACAAAAGCTGGACAAGAAATCCCCTCAAATTTTGCCCCATATTCCATGGTGCAACGGGAGGTCCGACACAGGGTCAGATCTGTTTGCAGCTGTTGCTGGTGGATAAGGCCACTGGTGTGCCCCCTGCTCGCAGCACCGAGCAAGCCAAAGCAAAACCCTGACTCTGCACGTTATTTTCGTTGACCCAAGCGCATGATTGACCATGCTTGTCAGGCTATGGGACATGGGAACATTCGTGCATGAAGAGGCTTCTATCGCTAACCGCGGTGGTGTCTCTGTTCATCGCAGACTTCGCATACGCGCAGTCGTTCTTTGCGGACTTTGCCGCGGACCCGGCAACGGGCGTTGACAGAGGATCGACCTCACGGCTCCGGAAAGTGGACGAAAACACCGAGTATCTGACCTTCACTTCGAACGGCTCAGAGGAACTTGGGCCGTACAACGCTGCGATCGGCATGTCCCGTCCTGATTTTGCAGCGACCGGGGACCAGTTCGATTCCGTTCTCTTCATCAGCGGTCCGTCGGAGGAGAACGACCTCGAACTGGCCGCACTTGGTCTTGGGTACCGCCTGCGATTGCCGGACACTAACGTCACGCTTTTCGCATCCGCGGATCACGGCGAATACCGGTTGGGATCACTGGAGAGCCTCGCCCGAGACATAAGAGGCGACCAAACCAACATCGCCGTCGGCGTAAGGCGGCTTGTGACGACTGAGAACAGCCGGATTTTGGCGAGCTTTGAGATCGCGCTGCGTGACAGTGCGGCAGAGGCCTTCGGCACGACTGTTGTGGACGAAAAACTCCGGCTGGTCCGTGCGGCGCTGCAGCGCGAGACTGGCCAGATCTTCGGGTTGAGAACGCGGCTCGCGGGCTCGATTACCAAAGGGTTGGACGCATTCGGCGCATCACCGGTGGATAACCCAATGGCCTCAGCCCCCGGGACCACCAGTGACTTTCTGCGCGTTGCGTTCAGTTCCGAAGCCTCGGTCCCGGTCTCGAAGCGTGTTCTGATCAACGCCGGTGTCGTCGGCCAATGGACGGATGACAGTTTGCCGATCTCGCAGCGGTGCGGGTATGGGACGAACAATTATGCACGGGGGTTCGACCAGAGCTTCGTGAACGGAGACCGCTGCCTCGGGAGCCGGGTTGAGCTTGCCTACAATTTCAAGCTCCCGTCCTTGGGCGCAGCGCGGCTGGATCTGCGGCAGGGGTTCTTCGGGATTGATGGAGGCTGGATCGAAGATGTCCGGAACGCGTTTCTGCCCGGGAACACCGACAGGTGGTCCAGTGCATCGATAGGATACAGGACCGCGATTGGCGATTTTCTTGGCGAAGTCTCTGTCACCCATATTCTGGACGAACCGGTTGGCGCATTTGACCAAGACACCACCCGCGTCTGGTTTCGCACAGCTCTCAGGTTCTGAAATCTGGCCCCGCAGTCCCATCAACCGCGGCTGAGCTTGCTCTCGCCTTCAGGACAATCCGCAGGATCGACAACAGCATCAGAGCCATGATGCCAGAGAAGGGCACCGCGCCGACGATCATGGTGTCACGGACCGACGACACCCCTCCAACAGCCATGACCGCCCCGGCGATACCTGCAATGACGACCGCCCAGATCATCGAATGCAGCGGGGTTTCGGCCACGACCGCGCCTGACGCCCCTATGGACTTGATTGCGATGATCGCAGCGGATGTGGAGGCCACGATCAGGATGAGGAACAGGAACACGATCACGCCTTTCATGATCGTTGCGGCGATGGGATCCAGCGCCAGATCGAGGGTTTGGTAAATCCGCATTGCATGGGGCGCGCCCAAGATCGAGCCCTCTGCGATCCCATCGGCCTCGAGAAGGAGGGCCGATCCTCCGAGGACCGCGAACCAGAGAAAGCACATGAGCGTCGGTGCGATCACAGCGCCAAGGATGAATTCGCGAACCGTTCGACCGCGCGAAATGCGTGCCAGAAACAGACCGACGAAGGGTGCGAAGGCAATCCACCAAGCCCAGTAGAAGATCGTCCAATCGGCTTGCCACCGCGCTTGCTCGGGGCCCGGAGGGTCACTTGAAGCGCCGTAAACGATGAACATCTCGGTGGGCAAGTGGCGCAGATAGGCCAGACCAGCCTCCACCAATCCCGCCAGCAACCGCCCGACAGGCCCGGTCAGAAGGAACACAAACAGGACCCCGAACGCGACGAGAAGACCGAGATTCGAGATCCACTTCACGCCACGATCCACACCCGACAGAATGGATGTGGTCACGATGGACAATGCAACGAGCATGGCCGTCAGGAGGGCGACCAAAGGCGGGTCTCCGGCGAAATCTGCAAAGAATGTGCTGCCGGTCAGGACCGACAAGCCGGAGCATATCTGTTCCAGCCCCAGAACGATCGTAGTGGTGATGCCGGCGATGATGGCGAGGATCGACAGGATGTCGACGCCATTGCCTAGCCAGCCCTCCAGCCGCGCTCCGAAGAGCGGGACAAGCGCCGATCGCATCGTCATCGGCTGATCATTGCCGTGGCAGTTCAGACCGAGCGCCAGTGCCACAATCGCATAACAACTCCAGGCGGAGATGCCCCAATGCAAGAAGGTGAAGCGCAGTGCAGATGTGATCACGTCGCCATCTGTCCCACCGGCCAGGATATCCGGGTTGGAGATCGAGTGAGACACCGGCTCGCTTACCGAAAACACGAGAATGCCAATCCCGATCCCGGCGCAGATCATCATCGAGAGCCAGGACTGCGTGCTATACTCCGGCACGTCTGAAGGTTTGCCCAGTTTCAGACGCCCGGATACGGGAAGAACGACCAAGGCCGCGCTGACGACAACGAAAATCCCAAGGAGATTGATATACCAGGCTGAAAAGAGAGACAGCGTCACGGCCTTGAGTTCCTGCAACTGATCGGCTGCGCCGGTCGGGTTGGCGACGAGCGCCAGAACCAGCAGCATGATGATCAGCTTTGAAATCAAAGAGACCGTTGGATTGAAGCCTTTATAGAAGCCCCTTTCCACAATCCGAATTTTCAGCCTGTCGGCGATTGGAACCTTTGCCACGCTTTGCCCCTCCGATTGCCCTGGCATGCAGGTTGGAAGCGCATTGTTGTGGAAATATTTGCGCGTCTATTTTTGACGGTTGGACCCAGCCAGCTGTGGCAGATGAAGGGCGGTTTCCTGTGGCACAATCTCTGGCCCAAAGCGCCGCACAAGCAGGTTGACCGGCGTCAGGAGAGAGTTCTGCCGGTGCTCGGGATCTTCAAAAAGGCGCGCACTCAGATAGGTCACGAACCTGAGCAGCCCCCTTGCGCGCTTGCGTGAAAAGAGCAGTGCCATGGCTTTGGCCCGCAGAGAGGGCGAGATCGGATCGCTGAAGAGCGGTTCGAAAATCAGCATCGTCGCCGGACGCGCCTTGTAGAGCCGCTTTAACGTCGTGGCGAGTTTGGCGTGATCGCCAGACGCCTTGTAGGCCTGGCACAGCAAGGTCAGCACATAGATCTGGAAATCGGATTTGGGCGTACTCAGTTGCTCGGCTTGCAACAGATAGTTCTCCGCCACGTCCATGTCGCCAATGAAGGAATAGAGTTGCCCTACGATCGCAAGGGACGACGCGATCGCCGTGTTCGATCGATGCGCCTGTGTCGCGAGCTCCAACGCGAGGTCGCGATAGCCCTGATCGACGAAATACAGCAGTTTTGCGGCCATCACGGCCAGTTCCGGTCGCGTCTGCGCGAAGTCGAGTGCGTCCAGAACGCACCGTTCGATCTCGGCTTCATCCTCGCTGCAGGTGTCTGTTCCTTCCGTAAAAAGATCGTATCCGTTCAAAACGTATTTCGTGTGAAGATGGGTCGCCCACATCATCTTGAGCTCTGGATCGTCGGGTTGCTCTCTTCGCAGGTCTGTCAGCCTCCGGTTAGCAATCTCCCATGAGTTGCTGTCCGTGGGCAGTTCGGCTGCATGGTGCATCGCGATGGGCAATGGCGCTTCGCCGATGCTTTTCCGCGTCAGATCCTTCCAGTAATTCGCCATAATCAACCGGGCAAGGTCACGCGACTGAACGGAGAGGTTCTGATACCCTTTCGGTCCCGCCTCAATCGCGAAGCGCTTGACCATGAAGATATGCCCGCCGGGGGCGCGGCGGGCCGAGACGACACTTTCGAAACCCGTCCCGTGCTGGAAGAAACTGATCTGAATATCGATCTTTCGACCGCTGGCGATGATGGCCGGATCATCAGCCAAGTTTTGGGCGACAACGACAGTTTCGTCCGGTGGGATCTGACTGCGGAAGTCTGCCTGCAGGAAGGACACCAATGCCCGGCCGTTTTCTTCGAGTTCACCGAGGGTGGCGAGCCCCTTCATCGGTTCTATCAGGATGAACGCGGCCTCGACCTCATCCGGGGCCGGGATACCCGAGAAGAGCCAGACATAGCCCTCCCCGTACCGCGTTTCAATAAAGCGTGGGTTTCTAGCGCTATCGCGAAGCTTCGCACGAATTCGGTTGATGAGAAAATCGATGTTTCGGTCGTTCTTTTCTGATCCACTCTCGCTGATTGCATCCAGAAGGAAATTGCGAGACAGCACGCGCCCCGCAGAATTAGAAAAAACCGCCAGCGCCCGCTTTTCCATTCGGGTGAATTTAACTTCTGTTCCATCTTCGAGCCGCGCCGCCGAGAAGTCTGGCTCGAACGTCAATTTTTGAGACAAGGAATCCTACGTAAGCGATGGGAAATCTGTTGGGTTCCCTATCATAAGCGCGCTTTTCTCTGTGTCGAGAAGCATGTCCCGTCTTGGCATCGAGGTCCCGAGCCCATCCGAGTGCCCCCCCTGTGCCGAGGCCCGGATCCAAAGCGTGGCGAAACACGCTAGTTCAAGGGGCGCTGCCCTTTCTTATGCTGACTGCCGAAGATCTCGCAGATACGAAACAGGTTTATCGGCAGCAGGACAGCGTGCAGAACAAAAATCGGCCCAAGACCCGCCAATTGGGCATATACGAGAAACGCCACATTACTGCCCAAGGCGAACACCCGCAGCCATAGCATCGATCGCATGATGAAAGTCGCGACAACCAGGGAGGCCGCAAGATAGCCCACCAAGTCGCTTTGTTGTTCGAACCAGCCGAACTCAACCATCGCCACTCAACCATCGCCGCTCCCCTCAAGACGTCCGCAGGACGACCAAGACATCCAGCGTCACCGCTCGAGTGCGTTGTTCAACGATGATTGTTGCAGAAATGTTTGCGTCCTCGTTTGCAATTTGTCCCGCGCGTCTCGCGACTTTCGCTGAACCCGCACTCACCAACGACATACGTTGTCAGAGTACTGTCGAGCCTGAGACCGAGGCGCCAGCGAGGACAGATCGCAACGCCTCACTTGCCACGGTCTCGCCATTCGAGGTCGCGTTGGGCAGGGCGCGTCGATGCTTCATCCGCGAACCCTCCGCCAGACCGAAAGAGGTGAAGCCGGCGCTCAGCCGGGCTTGATCCCCCTTTCGGGGAAAGACCTGCTAGCGACCGAAGCGCGCGGTGATCGACGCCCGGTCCAGGGCAGTATTGTTGGCAAAGTAGCCAACCAAAGCGCCCGAGGCTGTTTCATCAATGGGAAGAGTGCCTTGCGGCATCGCAAACACGGTGAAGATGTATCGGTGCGGCGCCGCGCCTTCGGGTGGGCACGCCCCACCGAAAGCATTCACCGAGTAGTCATTGCGCGCATTGAACGCGTCGCCGGGCAGATCAAAGTCAATTGCACCTGCGCCCTCGGGCAGCTCGGAAACATCCGCCGGCAAGTTCACCAATGCCCAATGCCACCAGCCCGAGCCTGTGGGCGCATCAGGGTCATAGGCGGTGATGACAAAACTCTTGGTGCCTTCCGGCGCACCCGACCACTTGAGAGAGGGTGACAGGTTGCCACCGTCGCAGCCGAAGCCGGAGAAGACTTGCGCCTGATCCATGGTCTGCCCTTCGACAATGTCGTCGGAGCTGAGCAGCATGTCCGCAGACGCGGCACCCAGCGTCATTGGGGCAATGATAGCGGTGGCAATTGCTGAAAGGGTCACTTTCCTCATAAGATTTTTCATTGGGTCGCTCCTGCATTGTGGCTGTGCCGACCCTACGAGGTCACAACCGAGCGCTCGCCTCCTATCCGATCAAATCCTGCCCCGATCTGATCAAAGCGCCACTTCGAATAGCGGAAGGCGTCACGTCGAAGCGATCCCGAAACCGTGCCGCGAACTTTGACGGCGACGCATAGCCGACCTCCAACGCGGTACGGTTGATCGACAGGTCGGTCGATTGAAGCAGAGCCAGCGCTTGCGTCATGCGGACATCTGAAAGCAGCGCGCTGAAACTCGTTCCATTGCTTGCCATATGTCGTCGCAACGACGCCTCAGACAAGCCCAACCGCGCAGCCACATCGTCGGCCTTCCAAGGCGTATCAAGTGACGTATTGATGAGCGCACGCGCGCGATCCACCACCGTCTCCTTGCGGGAAGGAGGCAGGTAGATGCCGAGCTCAGCGAGCCATAGAAGAACCTCCTGCACATAATGCGCGCGCAGGTGCTCTGGCACGAGCGGATCAGTGCAGGAGATCAGGGCACGCTCAAATGCACCAACAACGCGACTGTCGTTGGTCGCCGACAAATGGCAATCCGCTTTGGTCTGGACAACGACATGACTGGGGATCACGATCGTCGCCGCACAATAGCCCCTCTCCGCGCCAAGCCTGTTACAAATCTCCAAAGGAATGCGGTCCGGAAGCAACAAGACAGACCCGGCCTGCGCAGTATAGCTGCCCGTCTTGGTTGCAACCTGCTTCTGGCCACCACGCACAAGAACAGCAACTGGCGCGGATGCAACGAGGTTTCGGAATACAGCTTCCGAGCGCTGGTGGATACGTGCCGCGACTGTTGTGTCCATCGGGTCATACCTCAGTGGAAGTGAACAATGTGATTCTGCCTCACAAAACAAGAGCGCTTGTTTCCGAGCACTAAGGCAAACAAGACCACGGTGGAACTCTTCTGGACCGCTTGGTTATGGATCAAGACCAATGATGCTGACCCGCGCCCTGCCTCCGACCGTTCATGTGTAAAGTCCGCTGCAGTTTCAGTGTTCCACACATCTTAACGTGCATCCACTGCTTCGAATGCGCGAGCGCAAGAGCTCCCTATGGGGCGTTAAGGTTTTGAGATATATTGTGTTTTTGGTTGCGGGAGTAGGATTTGAACCTACGACCTTCAGGTTATGAGCCTGACGAGCTACCGGGCTGCTCCATCCCGCGCCAGTTGCGTTGGCATTTTCTGCCTGGCGCTTTTTGTTGAGATCGTATTGAGAGTTATGGGCTTTTTTCTAGGTTTGGCGGTGACCTACTCTCCCACGCCTTAAGACGCAGTACCATCGGCGCTACGGTGCTTAACGACCGAGTTCGGGATGGGATCGGGTGTTTCACTCGCGCTATGACCACCAAACCAAGGAAAAAGCCTTTGCAGAGCAAAGGCTTTTAGTTGGAGGCAGCGTTTCGACAAAGTCGACAACGCGTTCCAACACCGTTGATCTGCTGGGCGTACCACATTGAACACTGTCAGGTGTGGCGCGCTTTTTCACATCGGCGTCCAAGCCAAATACGTCTGTTGTGTATGCTTTGATTATCCGCAGGGGCATTTGCCGTCTACTGGATCAAATCAAGCCTATCGGACCATTAGTACCAGTCAGCTGAGCACATTGCTGCGCTTACACCTCTGGCCTATCGACGTGGTGGTCTACCACGGTCCTCAGGGATACCTTGTTTTGAGGGGGGCTTCCCGCTTAGATGCCTTCAGCGGTTATCCTGTCCGATCATAGCTACCCAGCACTGCCGTTGGCACGACAACTGGTCCACCAGTGGATCGTTCACCCCGGTCCTCTCGTACTAGGGGCAACTCCTCTCAAGTATCCTACACCCACGGCAGATAGGGACCGAACTGTCTCACGACGTTCTAAACCCAGCTCACGTACCTCTTTAAACGGCGAACAGCCGTACCCTTGGGACCTGCTCCAGCCCCAGGATGAGATGAGCCGACATCGAGGTGCCAAACGGTGCCGTCGATATGGACTCTTGGGCACCATCAGCCTGTTATCCCCGGCGTACCTTTTATCCGTTGAGCGATGGCCCTTCCACTCGGGACCACCGGATCACTATGGCCGTCTTTCGACTCTGCTCGACTTGTCAGTCTCGCAGTCAGGCTGGCTTCTGCCATTGCACTCAACGAGCGATTTCCGACCGCTCTGAGCCAACCTTCGCGCGCCTCCGTTACGCTTTAGGAGGCGACCGCCCCAGTCAAACTACCCGCCACACAGGGTCCCGGATCCGGATAACGGACCGCGGTTAGACATCAAGCAATGCAAGGGTGGTATCTCAAGGAAGGCTCCACAAGAACTGGCGTTCCTGCTTCGAAGCCTACCACCTATCCTGCACATGCATGGCCTGATGCCAGTGTGAAGCTGTAGTAAAGGTGCACGGGGTCTTTCCGTCTAACCGCGGGAAGCCTGCATCTTGACAGGCAATTCAATTTCGCTGAGTCGATGTTGGAGACAGCGGGGAAGTCGTTACGCCATTCGTGCAGGTCGGAACTTACCCGACAAGGAATTTCGCTACCTTAGGACCGTTATAGTTACGGCCGCCGTTTACTGGGGCTTCAATTCGGAGCTTGCACTCCTCCTTTTAACCTTCCAGCACCGGGCAGGCGTCAGACCCTATACGTCGTCTTGCGACTTCGCAGAGCCCTGTGTTTTTAGTAAACAGTCGCCACCCCCTGGTTTGTGCCCCCCGCCTATAGTTGCCTACAAACGGGGCCTCCTTCTCGCGAACTTACGGAGGTATTTTGCCGAGTTCCTTCAACATCGTTCTCTCAAGCGCCTTGGTATTCTCTACCAGTCCACCTGTGTCGGTTTAGGGTACGATCTCATGGAGGGCTATTTCCAGGAACCGATCAGCGGCCCGCCCAATCCGATAAGGGCGAACAACAGTCTCGATCCGTCACATCCTCCTGGCTCCGGAATATTAACCGGATTCCCATCGACTACGCCTTTCGGCCTCGCCTTAGGGGTCGGCTTACCCTGCTCAGATTAACTTTAAGCAGGAACCCTTGGACTTTCGGCGACAGGGTCTCTCACCCTGTTTGTCGCTACTCATGTCATCATTCTCACTGGTGATCACTCCACCGGATCGCTCACGCGCCGGCTTCACAGTCAAACCCGATCCTCCATAACACCCGAAGGCGCTGTAGAGGACTGGGTTATTTCACACCACGCTCTGCTACCATGCACTATGTGCATCCTAAGCTTCGGCTCATGGCTTGAGCCCCGTTACATCTTCGCCGCAGGACAACTTAATTAGACCAGTGAGCTGTTACGCTATCTTTAAAGGATGGCTGCTTCTAAGCCAACCTCCTGGTTGTTTTGGTCGTCCCACCTGCTTTCCCACTTAGCCATGAATTAGGGGCCTTAGCTGTAGGTCAGGGTTGTTTCCCTCTCCACTACGGACGTTAGCATCCGCAGTGTGTCTGCCATCTAGTACTCCCGGGTATTCGGAGTTTGGTTAGGATCAGTAAGCCTGTGGGGCCCCATTACCCATCCAGTGCTCTACCCCCCGGGGTATTCGGATGACGCTCTACCTAAATAGATTTCGCAGAGAACCAGCTATCTCCGAGTTTGATTGGCCTTTCACCCCTAGGCACAATTCATCCCGACCTTTTTCAACAGGTGTGGGTTCGGACCTCCAGTTAGTGTTACCTAACCTTCATCCTGATCATGCCTAGATCACTCGGTTTCGGGTCTGATCCCACGAACTCATGCGCCCTATTAAGACTCGCTTTCGCTGCGCCTACACCTAACGGCTTAAGCTTGCTCGTGAGACCAAGTCGATGACCCATTATACAAAAGGTACGCCGTCAGCACTGATGTGCCTCCGACTGCTTGTAGGCGTCCGGTTTCAGAAACTGTTTCACTCCCCTCGTCGGGGTGCTTTTCACCTTTCCCTCACGGTACTGGTTCACTATCGGTCAGTAAGGAGTACTTAGCCTTCGAGGGTGGTCCCCCGATGTTCAGACAGGATTTCACGTGTCCCGCCCTACTTAATACGTCCAATTGAGCTTCCAATACGGGGCTGTCACCCTCTATGGCCTGTCTTTCCAGACAGTTCTTGTCACTCGCATGGCTCGGCTGGTCCCCGTTCGCTCGCCGCTACTAGGGGAGTATCTGTTGATGTCCTTTCCTCCGGGTACTTAGATGTTTCAGTTCCCCGGGTTTGCTCTTTAAGACCTATGTATTCAGTCAAAAAGTACCTGGTTCAGTCCATTATTAGCTGCACCGAAGTGCAATAATAACAAACTGTCAGGTGGGTTGCCCCATTCGGAAATTCATGGATCAAAGCCTATTCTCGGCTCCCCATGACTTATCGCAGAGTATCACGTCCTTCATCGCCTCTTACTGCCAAGGCATTCACCAAACGCCCTTTTCGCGCTTGATTTGATCCAGAAGACGACAAACGCCGCTTCTGAACCAAAGCATACTATTTCCCGCTCATGGACCCGTGCGGATCCATGAACTTGGTCCAATTCCGTAGAATTGAACCGGGTTAGTGTACTTGACTTGGACAAAATTGCTTTGTGAATGAGATCCCGAAGGATCAAATCCACCGATCGTCCCTCACAAGGGAGATCAGCAATTCTGATGTTTAAACTCTCTATACGATGTCAGATGCGTTTCCGAAGGAAACGCGGCTGGTGCGAGGCAGCGTATTGCCAAAGGCAATGCGCGGTCGCACACCGTTGTCTGTGTAGAACAGACATCGCAAATGTCTCTCGAGACATCTGGGAAGTGTGTTCTGGTCTGGGGTGTGGTTTCGCCCTCTCATCGCTTCTGCGAAGCGACTGCCGGGCATCGCCTTTTGCGAACAAAAGGCTTGGTGGAGCCTAGCGGGATCGAACCGCTGACCTCCTGAATGCAAATCAGGCGCTCTCCCAGCTGAGCTAAGGCCCCATCAGTGTTCTTGCATCGCAAAAACATTGGTGGGTCGAGGAGGACTTGAACCTCCGACCTCACGCTT